>PUOJ01000071.1 GCA_003552075.1 Bacteroidales bacterium | reverse complement strand
AGCCGGCTTGTTTATGAGCTGCTGCAGCCCCCCCACCGGGGATCAGCGCAGCTAATCCCCTTCTTCATTTTCGAGCTACGCACCCCCTGGTGTGTTGATATGCCGGCGTCAGCCGGCTTGTTTATGAGCTGCTGCAGCCCCCCCACCGGGGATCAGCGCAGCTAATCCCCTTCTATACTTTTTTCCAGAAAATGCCTTGTTATGTTTAGCATAATTTCTATCTTTGCACCGCTTTAGCAAAAAACGTTCTTTAGAAGCACTTTTTCGGGGTGTAGCGTAGCCCGGTTAGCGCGCCTGCTTTGGGAGCAGGAGGTCGCAAGTTCGAATCTTGCCACCCCGACAGTTGATAATCAGCCGTTTGCCAAAACATCGTGAACGGCTTTTTTTATTGCTTCGCAAACATTTTCGTAAACAAACCCATTTATTTAGATCTAAATTATCCTTGCAAGAATAATATCTTGAATCAGTTGCAGGTGCTTGAAAATTCAAATTCAATATAAACCTTTCCGGACCAGGAACACAGAATAATTGTCAGGGAATCTCCGAGCAGCACTCCTGAAAGCTGGCAGACCAATATAGGTGATGGAATTCACCAGCCATCACAGTCGACAGGTGTTGCGCACCAGGGCAGGTTTGTCTTTTACCCGAAATTTTTACCTTTGTCGCTGTTTGATATTTCGCACGTCATTTTTTGATTTTATGATTTGCATGCAATCAGGCTTTCATTTATCCTTTTTCAACAACATGTATAATTAGTTAAACAGTTTACTACAACATGAAAAAATGTATTTTGCCTAGAAAAGTTTTGTCTTTGCTGGTCATTCTTGCCGGCACAGGACTGACAGCCCAGGATGTGCTCACTGAGCAGGGCTACCAGGAACCTCCGCAGGAAATCAAGGAACATGTACTTGCACCGCGCTATGAGAATGTATCCCTGAGCAACCTGGGGCCAGACCGCAGCTTTTTTCTGAATGCCATCAGAGACGGCCTTACGCCCATTGAAAGGCTGGCCAAACCCTATCACAATTTTGGGGGCATTGAAGTGGATACTGCAGCCAACCGCCAGCGGCGTTTTACCTCAGGGGGGGTTGCAGGCTACGAGTTCTTCGAGTGGGAAAGAACAAGGACACGCACCATCAGAACCCCCGATGATGGCCGGGTATCCAACGCCACCTGGTCACCCGACGGTTCGAAAGTGGCCTATTTTGTTCATTATCCAAATGAAAGCCATGTCTATGTGACTGAAGTGGGAAGCAGGCGTTCAAACAGGGTTACCACCTCACCCGCACTGCTTACCCTGACCAATGCCATCGAATGGTCGGCAGACGGACAATACATCACCACCATTGTGCTCCCCCAAAACCGTGGCCAAAAACCACCATACACACCCGACGGCAATGTGCTGATCCAGCTTACCGACAAAGGGAAAAACGAGCTGCGCACCTTCCCCCACCTGCTGGAAGGTCCCTACGAGAAAGACTTGTTTGCATATTATGCCACCGGTCAGATTGTCCGGATCAATGTGGACAACGGCGCTGTCGATGAAATTGGTGACCCCGGGTTGTATTCCGGCGTCAGCATGGCTCCCGACGGAGCGTATTTCATGGTAACTACCATTCAGAAGCCTTTTTCAAATATTGTCCCAGTCAGAATGTTTGCCACAGTGCAGGAGCTTTGGGACATTGACGGGAATGTGATTGCTGAGCTTAGCAGCCGCGATCTGCGGGATGGCAGAAACAATGACAACGATGATGAACCCCAGAAACGGCAGATCACCTGGCGACCTGATGGTAACGGACTCAGCTACTTGTTGAAAGATGCCCCTCCGGACGAGGAGGAAAACGACGACAACGGAAATGACGAAGCCGAAGACCAGGAGGAAGAAGAAGAGGAAGAAGAGAAAGAGGAAAGGATGGACAGGGTATACCACTGGGCGCCTCCATATGGTGAAGACGACAGGCAGGTAATATTCAGCAACCAAAATGAAATCCGTGACCTGGAATACTCGCAGGACTGCCAGACACTGTTCATAAGAGAAAGAGAAAGAGGCGAGGATCATGTGTATGCCGTATTCCTGGATGAGCCGGAAGAAAAATATACCATATATAAGTGGGATACCAGCGAGTTTTATGATAACCCCGGCAGCCTGATGACCACCGCAGGTGTCTACGGGCCCGATATCGTCCGCCAGTCGATCGACCAGAATCATGTATACCTGTCGGGCGTCAAATACCACGAAGAGTGGAGGGAAAACGCCCCGCAGCCATTCCTGGACAAGGTGGAGATCCGCAATGGTGAAAAAGAAAGGGTCTTTGAAAGCCAGGAAGATGTATATGAACAACCGACAGCCATTATTGATGATGACCTTAACCAGATCGTCATTCAACGTCAGACACCCACGGATACCCCTGATTCCTATCTTAGAAATACTGCCGATGGCTCTCTGGAGAAGCTGACAGATAACGTGGACCACTCTCCTGAGATCACCAATGCCATCTACAAGGACTTTGACGTAACCCGCTCCGATGGCATCACCTTCCCGGTCAGGGCTATTCTTCCGCAAGATTACCAGGAAGGTGAAAAACTTCCTGTCATGTTCTGGTTTTACCCCAGGGAATACAACGACCAGGAAGCACTGGACGACGCATTAAGAAGAAGAAACATCAACAGTTTCCGATCTATCGGGGTACGTTCCATGCAGATGCTCCTGACCCGGGGTTATGCAGTAGTATTGCCTGTTTTTCCCATTGTAGGCCCCATGGATCAGGTCAATGACAATTTCATTCCCAGCATCCAGCGCAACTGGCACGCCATCATTGACGCCTGTGATGAGATGGGATTCCTTGACCGCAACCGGTTGGCCCTCGGCGGACACAGTTACGGTGCATTCGGAACAGCCCACTCCATGATCCAGACACCATATTTCAAAGCCGGGATCGCCGGTGCGGGAAACTATAACAGGACCCTGACCCCAATTACCTTCCAGCGTGAAAGAAGGGTGCTCTGGGAAGGGCGTGAATCCTATGTCTCCATGTCACCCATCATGTATGCTGAACGGCTTGACGGTGCCTTGCTGATGTACCACGGTGCTGATGACAACAACGTAGGCACATGGCCCATAAACTCCAAAAGAATGTTCCATGCCCTGAATGGCCTGGGAAAAGAAGCTGCGCTATACTTTTACCCTTACGAAGGACATGGACAATCCGGCCAGGAGACCCTGCTGGATATGTGGGCGAGATGGGTCGACTGGCTTGACAAACACGTGAAGTATTATGACCAGGTTGAAGAAGAAGAAGAAGAAGAGAATGAAAATTAACAGGCAAAGCTGAATAAGCGAACTGTTAAATCCTGCAATCAAGTATTTGTAGCCATCCAGGGCATCCCAAGCCGGAAGCCAAGAGAAACGGTAAGGGATCTTTCCTTAAAAATCACATATGACGTGCAGCGGCCAGTAATGCATTTGGTGATCGCTGCACGTCATATTTTGTTTTTTTAACACCTGCAATCCCGTTTTACCCTGCCAGCCATTGACATCATTCACTGGTTTTTTGTATCTTGTGGTGTGAATCACAGTTTTTCTCAAAGCAATTGTCAATCATGGCTACTTTAAACAGAATACATCTGGCGATCATCCTGGCGGGCATTCTTTCGCTATCAGGCGTTGGCTATTCCGCGGCCGGGGATAATCCCGGAACCGAACACAGTGATCTGCTGGAGCAACTTGAAAAAATGAACACAGCGTATCCCCGGCAGGCTGCTTTCCTTCATACAGACAAACAGGAATACATGGCCGGTGAAATAATCTGGCTGAAGGCTTATCTGGCAAATGCCACCACACTTAAGCCGGATACCATGAGCACCAATTTTTACGTGGAGCTCATCGATACAGAAGACGGAATTGCTGAAGTTAAGCTCTTTCGCCTGGAGAACGGCGTTGCGCACGGTGAAATCTATTTGCCGGACTCTCTCTCCGAAGGCAATTACCAGCTACGAGCCTATACGGACTGGATGCGTAATTTTGGTGCTGCGTTCTATTTCACCAAAGACATTTACGTATATAATCCCATAGAAGAAAACTTTATCAAAAGATGGGATATAATCAAAAACCGTTGGTTTAACTGGACGCTCAGGCGTCAACAGGGCGATAAACAATTCGCATTTTTCCCTGAAGGAGGGAACCTGGTCTCTGGAAAAGAGAACAGGGTGGCGTTTAAAGCCGCCAACAAGCTCGGCGCCGGTGTAGAGGCTTCAGGAACCCTGGTCGACGACAATGGGAACCAGATTTTAAAATTCTCCACATTTCACAATGGGATGGGTAAATTTATATTTACTCCGGAAGAGGGCCGGCGCTACAGGGCTCGTATACACTACTCCAACGGAGATACGGAACGCGTAAGACTCCCCGCTTCCATCCCCCAGGGGTATATCCTCTCTGCCGATGTTTTTGAAGAGGCCATTGAAGTACAGATCCAAAGCAACCTGGACGGTGATTTTCTGCCTCAGGCCAATGAAGTTTTTCTTATTGCCCAGACAAGGGGAGCGGCCTATTTTGCTGAAAATATCACCCTGGATAATGGCATAACAGACATTTCGATCCCGGTTGATTCTTTTCCCACGGGCATTTGTCAGCTTAAACTGTTTGATGCCGCTGGCCAGCCCATTGCCGAAAGGCTGGTTTTTGTCAACCACGACGACATTGCTGAAGCCGGCCTGGAAGGCATCAAGACTACTTCAGTTGAAAGCATGGAAGGAGCATCCTATGAAGGGCTTTCTTTTGACATTCAAATGCCGGATGGCTCTTCTGGCGGCTCCTATTCGCTGGCAGTTATTGATACAGACGAAGAGTCGCCCGATTATTCTGCCAATATTGCATCCGAACTACTTATATTCGGTGACCTTTCCTACAAAACCAAAGACCCTTGGTATTATCTGTCAGAACCGGACGGAGACCCTGCCAAGGCGCTTGACCTGGTCATGATGACCCACGGATGGAAGCGATTCGACTGGAACGCCATTGCAGCTGGAGAGTTTCCGGAAATAGCGCACGAATTTCCAGAGGGAGTCAACATCAGCGGACAGATGGTACCCAGGTCTTCCGAACGTGAAGCCGGTGAAACCGACCTCGAACTGGCCATCACCACGGAGGACGGAACAGTCGACTTATATGAAACCACCACAGACAGAGAGGGTTATTTTGCATTCCCAACCCTTGACCATGAGGGCATGTTTACTGCTGAATTGCGGCCGGATGACCGGTATGAGAGACGCATCATGAACATCAACCTGGATGTCAGAAAGTTTGAAGACCTGGAGTTTAAACGGAACTTTTTCACCAGGCCACGGCAGGTTACTTCAAGAGGAAATAACTGGGAAAGGGTGCCCAGGCCGGAAACGGTGTTAAGCAAACGCCAGATGACCCAGGCCAGGACAGAGCCAGGGACCATGTTTGGTCAACCCAACCAGGTAATCTATTTTGAAGACATTCGTAACCAGTACAGCCACATCATGGATATATTGCGGACGCGCGTCAGGGGACTTACCGTGATGGGCGGAGAAATCATCCTGCGTGGTCCAAGCAGCGTGTATTACCCCAATGAGCCCGTATTCATGGTGGATGAAATGGATGTGGCCCGTGACGTATTTCTGAACACGAATGTGGATGATGTGGACAGACTGGCCGTGATCACAGGAAGCAATGCCGCCATACTGGGAAGCCGGGGTGGGAATGGTGCATTGTTGCTATACACCAGGAGAAGCGACCAGCTGCGGCGACCTAGTTATGAGTATTTGATGACAGGGTTTCATCAACCCGCTGAGACTTTTGAAAGCATGATGGATACAAGCCTTTATCAAGATACTGGTATGAACAGGACATTATTATGGGTGCCCCGGATTGAGCCCAACAAAAACGGGGAAGCAACCTTGTCCTTCCCCGTTGATGAATATGTAAGAAATCTGCGGGTGATCGTGCAGGGCTTGGATGAAAACGGACAAATCACCTTTTCGGAGCTGTCCGTTGGCGATGATCTGATTCCCTAATCCTGCAGCGAATACACGAATTCCGATAATCGGATCATGTCTTCCCTGTTTTCGAAGTTGATGCTGTGATCCCTGAGAAAGCGCCGTATTTCACTGCGGTGTTCGGGAAACGCCCTGTTCAGTGAACGTTGACTGTGAACGGCGTGTGGTTCTCCATCACGTAGAAAATGAAATACTTCCTCCCTTTTCAGGGTCAAATGAATCTCCTGGCCGGAAGGGTTTTCCACTTCGACTGTCCGTTCGGCAATATCTGCACCGCTGGGATCAACCATAGAGCGGACCACATCGATGGATGATGTGCGGTTTGCTGTTCCGTATGCCCCTAAGGCCACGGTTTCTGCATCGACATCCACCCGGTGCTTCCGGTAAACACCCTCATGGTCATTGCCTGCAATGTATTCATAAAAACCATGCCCATCCAGGTAATGAAACAATTTTCCTTCAAGACGAATTGAATCGGCCAGATGGGCGTCGGCCATGGCAAACAATTCTCTATGCTCATCTTCAACTAGAAAAATGTCCAGCAACATATTATAATTTAACCGGTCAAAGACCCTCATTTCATTATCCTGGAAAACCAGTCCGGGCTTTGATTGTGGGAGCAGCAGCTGGATCTCCTGTGAAGCAATTTCTTCAACCTGTAAAGGGGACTCAGAGCTGCGGTGATGCTCCTGCGTGACTTGGGCAGAAACAGAAGCGGAAAGCAAAATCACAATGGAGATGCTTAGCGCGGAGATTAAACCTTGCATGCTTGTTTTCATGTGCGTATGATTTTTGTGTTTATAATTTATGCGTTCGCTGGCAAATTTAGCAAAAGTCGCGCCAAACAAACCACAAGCTCAAAAATTATTTTGACCATTCAATTGAGTGATGTAAAACTAATTGACAGACAGAAAGATAGCCATTACACAGCGGTTGCTGCGCACCAGATGCTGCGTGCCGGGAACAAGGTGACACTTCCTCCAATGCCAACAGCCATAAGCAGTCTTCTTGACAATCAATTTTTCGTAAATTCAATTTTTTTTTAAACTCACATAAAATCCTTTATGTCTCTGTAATTGTGGTTATTATTTTACTATTATTGAGTTAATCAGTTGAAACATTGTTGTTTTTCTTTGGAAATAGCTTAATGGTATTAACAATTGTTTAATTAAATTTTTGTTAAAAAGAAAATGTTACATATATTTGCAGGGTTGAAAAATATTTCAATTACCAATTTAACTTTCTGATTTATTAACAAAAACAAAACAACATGATGAAAAAGTGTTTGGTTTTATTGAGTTGTTTGCTCTTTATGGGTGGTTCCCTGTTTGGGCAGCAAGTCACTGTTAGCGGTACAGTTACCGATGCCGATGATGGCCTCTCCTTGCCGGGAGTAACCGTTATGGTAGAAGGTACAACCATTGGAACCGTAACCGACATTGACGGAGAATATGAGATCACGGTTGCACCTGATGCGACCCTCGTATTTTCATTTGTTGGTATGGCAACCCAGCAGGTTGATGTGGATGGCCGCCAGGTGATTAACGTCCAGATGTTTCCCGACATGGCAGCCCTTGAAGAAGTAATCGTAGTGGCGTATGGTACGGCAGAACGGGGTACTTTTACCGGTTCAGCTTCTACCATTAGCGCTGAGCGCATCGAAAGCAGGCCGATATCTAACGTGGCACGTGCCATTGAGGGAACGTCCCCCGGTGTGCAGGTAACCGCTGGTAGCGGACAGCCAGGTTCAGGACAGACCATCCGCATCCGTGGGTTTGGCTCGCTGAATGCCACCAACAACCCATTGTATGTGGTTGACGGTGTTCCGTATGATATGGACATCAACAACTTGAATCCTAACGACATCGATAATATTTCGATTCTTAAGGATGCGGCAGCCACCGCACTTTACGGCAACCGTGCCGCCAATGGTGTGGTTATGATAACTACCAAAAGCGGGGACCGGGATCGCACCCAGTTCAATGTGAACTTTAACCAGGGTTTCAGCAACAGGGCCATTCCGGAGTATGACCGCCTCGGACCTGAGCAGTGGACAGAGCTTGCCTGGGAGACCCTGCGCAACGAGCTCCACTATCACCAGGGTGTTGAGATGAGTGAAGCCAATCAGCGTGCTTCTGAAGAACTCATCAATCACATCCATTACAATCCGTTTAATGTAGCGGACGATGCGATTGTAGGTACCGATGGAAGGCTCAACCCCAACGCCAGCCTGATTTATTCCCAGTCAACCCTTGACTGGGAAGATGCAGTTTCCCGCCTCGGTAACCGCTCCGACCTGTCTATGACCTATTCGGGTGGTACCGACATGAGCGACTACTATGTATCGCTTGGTTATCTGAACGACAAAGGATACATTATCAACACGGATTTTGAGCGTCTCACAGCCCGCCTCAACATCAACTCCGAGTTGAGAGACTGGTTCAGCACCGGGATCAATGTGGGTGCCAACAGGGTTGGTGGCAACAATGCCCGTGACGGATCAACCACTGGTTTTGTGAACCCATTCTTCTTTACCAGGAACATCGGTCCTATCTTCCCCATTTACCAGGCCGACCCCACCACGGGCGAATACTGGCTGGATGATGACGGAAACAAGCAGTATGACCTGGGTAACCATTCGCAACTCGGTCTGCCTAACAGGCCACAGGGTGCCAGTGCCGGCCGTCATATTGTGGCAGAAACCAATTGGAATGTTTCTGAATGGACACGGAGCAACCTCGGAACCCGTGCCTTTGGTACGATCCACTTCCTTGACAATTTCTCTTTCACCGCCAATGCCGGCCTGGACTTGAACAGTTATCTGTTCTCCGGGTACGACAACCACATTGTAGGTGACGGTGCACCCGACGGAAGGGGAAGAAGAGAAAATACATTGACCACCACTATCAACCTGAACCAGCTGCTTGAGTATTCAAACAGGTTCGGTGCGCACAGCATAGACCTGCTGCTTGGCCACGAATATTACAGCTGGAATTATGAGTATGACTATGGCTTCCGCCAGGGTCTTGTCACCGAAGGAAACTTCCACCTGGTTAACTTCACAACCACGAACAGTCTTACTTCATACGAGCACAATGAGCGCTCAGAAGGCTATTTCTCCAATTTGAGCTACGGCTATGACGACAGGATGTTTTTCTCCGCTTCTTATCGCCGTGATGGATCCTCAAGGTTCTACGAAGAAAGCCGCTGGGGTAACTTCTTCTCCTTAGGTGCTTCCTGGAGGATAGACCGTGAAGAGTTCATGCGCGACTTTGCTTTTGTAAACATGCTGATGTTCCGTGCTTATTACGGACAGGTTGGTAACAACCGCGGCATTGGCTATTATCCATGGCAGGCATTGTACTCCCTGAACCCCAACGCCAACGAGGCAGGATTCCGTCAAGCTTCACTGCCGGCATTAGACCTGGTATGGGAATCCAATAACACAACCAACGTTGCTGTGGAGTTCGGTTTGTTTGAAAGACTGCGTGGTGAGATTGAATTCTTCCACCGTGTCTCAAGCAACCTGCTGTTTGATGTACCACTGCCTCCTTCTACCGGTGTACTTTCCCGTGACGAAAACATTGGTGAGATGTTCAACCAGGGGCTGGAAATGCGCCTTGCGTATGACTTCTTTGCAGATCGCCAATACCAGTGGACACTGGACGTGAACGCGACAACGTTTAAAAACGAAATCATTTACCTGCCCCAGGAAGAAATCATCCAGGGCTCCAAGAAACTGATGGAAGGACGAGGCATTTATGATTTCTGGGTCCGTCAGTGGTGGGGAGTTGACCCCGAAGACGGAAGGGGACTCCATTATGCTGACACCAGCATTGAAGGTTTCAATCCGGAAGGTGATTACGTGCGCGTATTAGATGGCGACACCCTGGTTACAGGAACCACTTATGCCAAGTGGGACTATTCAGGCTCCGCCATTCCAGACCTGGTCGGTGGTATCAACAATACCTTCCGCTACCGCAACCTGGAGCTTAGCGTACTGTTGACCTTCCAGGTCGGCGGCTACGTGAACGAAAGCCGATATGCAACACTTATGAGGTACAGTGATTATGGACAGGCCATGCATGCCAACCTGTGGGACAACCGCTGGCAACAGCCGGGTGACCAGGCCAAATACCCGAGAATGAGCCAGACAGATGTTTCGGATTACCCGAACTTCTCTACCCTTTGGCAGCGTGATGCTTCCTACCTGAATATCAGGTCAGTCTATCTGTCATATAACTTCCCCGTCAGCGTTGCACAGCGTTTGGGAACCCAAGCCCTGAGGGTGTATGTGTCAGCAGAGAACCTTTACATGTTCAGTGACCTCCAAGGGATGAACGTACAGCACAGTTTTGCCGGTGTAACCGACAATACTTATTCTGCTGCGCGTACAGTTGTTCTGGGTCTGAATGTTTCATTTTAAATTTTTGCGAGTATGAAAAAAATATCTTTTTATTTAATATTGATTGCCGGAGTACTTCTCTTGCCACAGTCTTGTAGCGATGAGCTGGATGTGACCCCAACACAGTCAGTGGCTGAAGCGGACGTATTCACATCAACCAGGAACGCCTGGGGTGCTGTGAATGGAATTCACAGGACAATGTTCCAGCAGGCAGGTTCCATGAACAATGCCGGTCATGGTGCCCATATGATCCACAATGATTTCATGGGTGATGACCTGGTACCCGCAGCATGGCAGTGGTTTGTACGCTCTTCACGCTGGCAGGAGCATGACAATGAAAACTCTGCGCATGTAAGTGACCGCTGGCGTTTGTACTATCGCATTATTGCGAACGCCAACATGATCATTCACAACATTGAAGGCGCAGAAGGCCCGGCCAGGGACCGTGAATTTATTTTGGGTCAGGCATTGGCATACAGAGGCTTTGCCTATCATAACCTGGTGCAGTTTTATGGCCATCGTTATGAAGCTGGTACGAATAACGATCAGCTTGGTGTACCACTGGTACTGGAGCCTACCACTGAAGGACTTCCCCGTGCTACTGTAGAGGAAGTATATGCACAGATTGTGCAGGACCTCGATGAGGCCATCAGTTTACTGGATGGTAAGGTAGTTGATTGGGATACCAATGCACCCAAGTCACACATTACCCATGATGTCGCTCTCGGACTGCGCGCACGTGTAGCCCTCACCATGAGTGACTGGAGTAATGCTGCCTCTGCTGCCAACCAGGCCAGAGAAGGCAATGTGTTGATGAGCCAGGCCCAGATGCTGGAAGGCTTCAGTGACCACAATAACCCGGAATTCATGTGGGCCAGCAGGCAAATAGAAGAGCATACCACTTATTTCCACTCTTTCTTTGCCTTCATGAGCTATAACTTCAACTCCACCAACATCCGGACCTCACCCAAAGCCATCAATTCGGAGCTTTATCACCAGATTTCCGATACGGACATCCGCAAGGAGCATTGGGAAGAAACAGCTGAAGGTGCCAGAGAGCGTTACGACATGCCTGGTACAGCTGTAGATTACCATGCTTTCAAATTTGAGGCAGCCGGAGGCGGAGACAGCCGTGGTGACATCCCATTCATGCGTACCGCAGAGATGTATCTGATAGAAGCAGAAGCACTGGCTCGCGATGGACAGGATGGACAAGCTGCGCAGGTATTATACGACCTGATCAGTGAAAGAGACCATGAATACGAGCTTTCTGCGAACACCGGAGACGACCTGATCGAGGAGATCATGATCCACCGCCGCATTGAGCTCTGGGGCGAAGGTCACCGCTGGTTTGACCTTAAGCGCCTGGATCTGCCACTTGACAGACACGGAACCAATTTCAACTCTTCCGTAGTAATCCTGATGGAGTATCCCGCAGGTGGCCCGCTTTGGGTATCCCTGATCCCGAGAAATGAGCTTGAAGCTAACGAAAACGTCGTACAGAACGTCCACTAATCAAGGAATTGCTGAATTTTACAAAAGGCCGCCCCATTGGGGTGGCCTTTTTT
>PUOJ01000165.1 GCA_003552075.1 Bacteroidales bacterium | reverse complement strand
CATCTTCAGTCGGAAACGATTTGTAAAACGTATCCGTGCCATCACTGTATATTGCCGTGAATCCGTCAGTGACCTCGTGGTACTCGTCATAGTCCCATGCAAGCGAAGCGGCAGCGGCAGTGTTGGCAGCCAACAAAAATACAAGTGTCAAAATAAGTTTTTTCATCGTTCGTACCCCTCTTCTAACTGCCAGATATAATCCAGCAGCAAATATGTATTATGCGAATCAAGGCAAATTCCGCCGTCATCCCGCTGCTCAATTTCGAGAACAGGTTTTGGGGGAGGTGTCGGCATTGTCTGATCCGCTGTCCGTAGGCTGCACCCTGCCACCGAAATGATCAGCAAAAGCACCGCCAGGATCGTCTTGAGCCTTTTCACGCTTCGCCTGCCTTTCCTTGCGCTTGCGCTCCCGCATCCGGTCATCGATCCAGTCGAGCAGATACGGGAGCACCATGATTATAATCTTAAGTAAGTTTTTCATGGAGTCTATCCAGATATTTTTGGAGTAAAGCATCCAGGTCTTGCCGCAAATCCTCTTTTGAATAGCCGAGGAAGTCCATCAGCTTCGGCACTTTAGGCACAAGCCACTCCAGGGCAAGATTGATATACTTGTTCCGGGTGTCCGGTATGCTCAGATCATCCCCGGCGGCAGCGGCCTTGGACACGATCCAGTCCACGGCATGCACCTCGAAAGCCTCCAGACTCCGCATTATCTGGCCGTCTGGGTCGAGATCCCATCGTTCCTTCACGACACTGATGCCCCATGCGATAACGCCCGAAGCGAGCACTGCAACAACAATTAATGCAATTTCAAATAGATACTCCATTGTACCACCTCTCTATAATGATAGTTGAAAATGGGGGCCGTCACGCACTTTCCAGTCGCCGCCCCAGGTTATATTTACACCCAAGTGCCGGGCTGCGAATTTCATTGCTACTGCTACATACTCAAAAGACGACCAGTGATCCCATGGTATTCCGCCATCCACCCAGGGCGCTAAATCGACAGCATGGCCGAACCCGTCTGACTGCGGGAGGTGCTTGCTATCCATCGTCCATGACTTGCCCTGCTCGACCAGCACCTTTTGCCGCTCGATGTCCCTCAATCCCTCAATAACCGTGAAGTCAATCGTGGTGTAACGGTACAGACAGGCCACTACCACGGCGACAAGATCCGGATGGACTCCGCGTAGGTTGTCGTATGATCGTTGCGAAAATTTATATATTGGCATTATCTCTTTTGACCTCAGGGTGCAGGTTCCAGTAGGATTCTGGAGCGAAGAGTTTAGGCATATTAAGCTAACGTCCCTTTTGCTGTTAATATCCATGTTGTACCGTTATAAACTACATCACACCATTCGTTCGTAGCTAGTGTTGTTACTCCTATTACATCCACTGTATACTCCCCCGTAGAATTTGCTGTCCGAACAACACGCCATCTCTCCCCGTTTACCGGGATATTTACTGCTTCGCTGTAGGTAACAGACCTATCACTAGTTAAAGGGGTATCATAAACTACAGTATGGGCATCCATCCTCTTGTCCAAATGTTTCGGATTATCTCCTACATCTGTACCCACCCTATCTGCTTTATCATTAACAGGAATAACTCCACTGGGTAACGCAAGCCTGAACTCTGGACTGGCGCACCATATTTCCACCCCCTCCCCCCAGTCCGTTGTCACTAAAGAATCGAGTATAACATCAAGACGGTCGATAACTTCATCGGGCAGATAAGAATTCCTAAGTGCGTACAAACCCCCTATCCACTGCCACTCACTTGTCGCCGTATCTAACGGGAGCGTTTGCCTATTGGGTGTTTCACTATGGGTGGTTCCACCTAAAGATCTAATGACGGGTTGTATTGTAAACGTGTAGCTAGGATCAAAGTTTACCAATTTAACCCACATACCGAACGTATATTCAGACTGCGCTGCCTGACCGTGAGCATCATTTATGCGTAGCTGTAATCGAAAGCGGTTTTCCCCAGATCCGAAAAGCTTTACATACCTGCTAGATAAAATCTCCCTCCTTCCTGGTCTGATCATATCAATATATGTAGGGTCTTTATCTAAGTCCGAAAATCCGCTGAGGATAGTTGCATCTTCGATGGGAGGACATAAGTTATTGGTAAAAATGTTATCACTTATCCCCGACACACTAACAGGTTGGCGAGAAAGAACACCAGCATTGCCAAAATACAGACGTGACCCCTCTATAACAGTACCTACCCCACCATGATCAATATGTACAAAACATTTTTCGACCCAACTATCTTTAATGGCTACACTATTACTGTTTATTAGAATACCCCCCTCACCACTATTAAAGCTCTCATGTTGATCCGCAATCTGGTCTTCTGGATTTGCTTGAAAGTCATTTTGAAAAAAACTATTAAAAGACCCGTCCTCGACCCAAACACCATATTTAAAGTTGAATGATATAAGATTATTATTTAGATAATTAGTGCTAGGGGGGTTTCCCGTTTCTATCTCATCTATTTTAAATACCACTCCGTAGTTGCAGCGAGCTACCCGACACCTATGTAATTCACTAAAATATCTCCCCCT
>PUOJ01000160.1 GCA_003552075.1 Bacteroidales bacterium | reverse complement strand
TCTATATCCGGAATTTCCCCCTGGAATGATGCATTGGGATATTTGTGTGACTCCACAAAATTGTCATTGAAGTGCTCTTGCATGAGGGCCTTTTCAAAGGAAAAGGAGCGCATGGGCAGTCGAAACACAAATTCACCATTTTCAACATTAAGGGCGCTGTTTACCTGGCGATTGACGGCCTCTATGTTTTCCAGCGGCGCTTCTGAGAAGAAGCGTATCGTACCATTTCGCGTCAGATACACCTGTGCTGCAAGGGCTTGAGCCACAAACATAAAAATGAACGTCACTAACAAAAGTTTTCTTAACATAATAATCCTTTTTTAATGTCAAAACAAATCACGGAAACGAGGCATGCTCAATAATCACATCGCTACCCGTAAAGCCTGTGCAGTAACCTTTTACGGTAACAACTGAACCGACCTCGAGTGACAAAGCCTCCTCATGGAAGGATTCATGTATGGTACATCTCACTCCTTCTCCACCAAACATTCCATCCTGAAACACAAAACTAAGGATGACCATATCATCCACTTGTTCCACGTCCGCAATTTCTCCTTGGATCTGCAGCACCTTATCGATATAGGTGTCGTTTGCCAGCTGTTCGTCATCAATAAAATCGAGGTAAAGCTGTTCCGCAGGAAGCTCCATATCGGGTTCGGCACCAATAAAATCGGGATGTGGTTTATTGTATACGAAAAACCACACAATCAATGCTGCGATGATACCTAATATGGCAATTGCCACGAGAATGATTTTCCAGGTTTTCATGTGTAAGATATTGTCAAAATGTCAAAATGTCGCAAGGTCGAAAAGTCAACAAGCTGAAGAACTCTGCTTTAACCTGAATGAGTGGCTTGAACAATACGGCTTAAGCGCATGAGGCAAATTACTTCGCCCGTTAACCCCATAACTGAAAAAACCTAACGATTGTTTACTTACGAATCATGTTTTTCGCGTCATGGCATCAATTATCCTGTGCGCCATCGTTAACCCAGACTGCGATTTGTTCACGAGGGCATTCATCAAGCTGGGGTTGCCCCTGTGGCATCGCACTGTAATCAGGGTCGTGATTCACAACACCCACCAGGCTTGAAGTGACCGCCAATTCACGCAGCCCTTCATAATCAGCAGTCACAATGCCAGCTGAAGGGCTGGCTCCGGAATGACAACTATTACAATGGGTTTCCATTATCGGTGCAATGGTCCCCGAATAGGTCACATTGTCCAGGTCGCAATCGGGTTCGACTTCGTCTTCGCTATCGCTGCTGCAGGCAGAAAAAACCACCATCGAAGCAACAAAGAAAGCAAAAACACCTTTAAGCACATTAAACATGAAGTTTTTGTTTCGCATAAGCATCAAATAATTAAATGGTTGATAAATTTACCGTGTGATTTGCACCGCCAGGGTGCTGCCAACATCTTTCGTCTTTACTCGCAAATAATAGATGCCTGATAAGAATCAAAGGCAGATGTACCGTTTCTTCAAAAGCAGGGCTACTTATTGTGATCAAAAAAAACAGCTAAAAATCAGTCAAACGGACATAGTTACACTATGCAATATATGCATAATTTATTTCTTATTCGCCATGTATAGCAAAAAATCATTGAACCTATCTAGTTTGTACTCTTTTTAAATAAAAAATCCCGGTCCATGACATTCTTAACCATGGGTTTTCAAGACCCAAAACCGATCAATTAGTGATTTTTTAACAGCCACAACCCGGCAAGCAAAAAGGCCCCTTATTTCAGCCGGGATAAAAAACTTCGCAAGCATGTGGATAAAACGTTTCATGTTGTGCCATCCATTTCGGCTTGACTATGCCAGGCAATCCGGAACAAATTGTGCATGCAATCATAGCGACAAGTGCTCAGCAGCCATCAAGCAATAATCATCACCGGCCATGTAAATTTTGATGGCACGACCCGGTGCATTTCGCCTTTGATTTTTGATTTTTATATATCTTTGCCATCGCATCGCAAATTGACCGCATAGATTATTCGGGGCGTTAGCTCAGTTGGTTCAGAGCGCATGCTTGACAGGCATGAGGTCGCTGGTTCGATTCCAGCACGTCCCACTTGGTTATCATGCAGTTATACCCCTTATGGGTGTAGCTGCTTTTTTATTTGCAAACAATTTCACCAGTAAAACGAAATCATTAGCCTGCATTATCAAGTTATTGGAGGTCTATAAAAAGCAGTTGGAGCTTTTGCGCAAAAAAGAACAACTAAGCAAGAATGATCATTACAGGCAAGACACCCACCATGCAGTCTGCAAAAGCAATACTGTAGTCACAAGGCAACCACCCGGATTGATAAGAAAAATGAACTGCCTTAGCGAATCAAAAAATATACCGGGATAAATTAATAATTAAATCCGATGCCATATATAAAATAATTGTAGCTTTACCGCCAGTCTGAAGGGCACAACACATTCCGTCCCATTGAACCGATATTCCGTCAGACCTTGTTAATATTATTGTTGCTGTCATGTATATCCTGTTCGTATGTTTGGCCATGTTGCCTCTGGCTGAAACCGCTTTTTCAAACCCATATGCCCATCATCTGCATAATAAGCATAGCCAGACGACCGGTCGCCTGAAAGAAGACAGCATCCCTGCCGTTGAAGCAATCAATCATTTGCAGGAACAACATCAGCTTTTCATCTTTTATCAGTCACGCTGGATGGAGGGGATCCTTCTTCCCCCTGAAGTGTTGGAAAAATCGCTTGAAGAGGCCCTTACAACTATTGCCAGGGCCGGGAATCTGTCCTGGGTATATATGGGAGATCATGTCGCATTTCTTTCGGCCGGCCGGGCCGCTGATGAAAGTGTGGCCAGGGAGGAGAACGACATGCTGATCGTTGGCTCGAGAGAAGAATATGGTCGCCAGTCAACGGCCACACTTTCGGGAAAAGTGACTTGCGGCACCACCAGAGAACCCCTGATAGGCGCCGTAATTTTTGATCCTGCGAGTGAGGCAGGCGCATCCACCGATCTGGAAGGAAGATTTGAAATGGAGCTTCCCACCGGTGAGCTGAGACTGAGAATATCTTTCGTGGGCTATGAGTCTGGCAGAGAGGAAATCCAACTCTACAGCGATGGCAGTGCAAGTTTTGAACTCTTTGAAAGCCATGTCCAGCTTGATGAAGTTACGGTAACCGCACGAAGTGCCCGTGAAAACATCCAGCAAACACAAATGAGCGCGATCAGCATGGATAGCCGGGCCATCGAAGAGCTGCAAGGCACTTTTGGCGAAAGGGATATTGTCAGGAGCGTCACCCTGTTGCCAGGAGTACAGTCTGTAGGAGAATTCGGCACCGGTTTCAATGTCAGGGGCGGAGATGCAGATCAAAACCTGATCCTTATAGAAAATGTGCCCCTTTTTAATTCATCGCATCTGCTGGGCCTGATCTCGGTAATCAATGCGGACTTGATCTCAGATGTGACCCTGATCAAAGCCGGCATCCCACCCCGTTACGGTGAAAGGGCTTCCGCGGTGATGGATATCAGACTGAAAAACAGCCTGGACACAGATGGCACCAATGTACAGGGCGGTATCGGGCTGCTGAACAGCCGCCTGTTACTGGAAAGTCCCATCATAGAAGACCGGGTAAGTCTTTATGTGGGGGGCAGGACATCCTATTCTGATTTCCTGCTTGACTATACCAATGATGAAGACCTGATGAACAGCAAAGCCCGCTTTCATGATGTCACCGGCACGTTGAATATCGCCCTGAATCAGAACAACCGTCTGACCCTTTTCGGGTACCATAGCTTTGACCGTTTCGGGTTCGGGAAAGAAACCACCCATGAATACAACAACCTCCTTGCTTCCGCCAGACTGAACACTTCATTCAGCAGCAGCCTGTCTTCCATGCTGACCGTGGGAATGAGTGACTACCGGTACAGAATTATGGAAGAAAGTGACCTGCAGGCTCACATGGACTACAAAATGAATTCAGGAATCAACTATCAGACCGGCAAATATATTTTATCCTATATCCCCGGTAGCAGACACCATTTTGAGGCAGGTGTACAGGCCATAAGGTACGAAATTGAGCCGGGTGAAATCTTCCCATTGGGGGAAACCTCCCGGATCAATTCTGCATTGATGGAGCAGGAAAGGGGACTGGAGGTTTCCGTATTCATCAGTGACGATTTCCGTATTGCCGATCATGTGAGCTTGGAACTGGGAGCACGATACACCCATTATTTTCAGCGCGGCCCGGGAACCGTATATCAATACGCGGAGGATGCCCCGAGACGCGTGGAAAATATTACCGACAGTCTCAGCTACGGAAGCGGCGATGTCATATCTGACTACGGCGGATTTGAGCCCCGCATCGGGTTCAGATACAGCATGCGCGAAAACAGTTCCTGGAAACTGAGCTACAACAGGAATTATCAGTATATCAACCTGATATCCAACACATCGATCATGGCACCCGCAGACATCTGGAAACTTAGCGACCCCCACATTCCCCCATTGAAAAGTGACCAGTTTGCCCTGGGATATTTTCATAATTTTTTTGACAATACCCTGGAAACTTCTTTGGAGGTCTATTACAAAAACCTCAATGACATCATTGAATACCGAAGCGGTGCCGGAGTAGTCATGAACCCATACCTTGAAACCGATGTGCTCCGGGCCGAAGGATACAGTTTCGGAGCCGAGTTATACATTCGCAAAAACAGCGGCGCCCTCACGGGCTGGACAAGCTATACCTATTCCTCCTCGCAACGCAGGACCCAGCATAGCTACAAGGAGGACCAGATTAACATGAACAGCTGGTTCCCGGCCAATTACGACCGGCCGCATAACCTGGTGTTGAACGCCTCTTATGAAATGACCAGGAGACTGCGGTTTTCAGCCACCTTTTCCTACAGTACCGGACGTCCTGTTACCCTTCCTGAATACATTTTCTGGCATGGAAGTGATATCATGGTCCATTTCTCAGACCGTAACAAGTATCGCCTTCCCGACTTTCACCGGCTTGACGTTTCCCTGCATATCGGGAAAAACCTAGGGATCAAAGGGCGGGGCGGAAGCTGGACCTTCTCTGTGATGAACCTGTACGGGAGGAAAAACCCTTACTCTGTTTTCTATCAGAGAAATCACGGACAACTCGACCCCGTTGACTCTTTCAATCTTTATCAAGTATATATTCTTGGCAGGCCACTGCCAACGATAACATATAATTTTACTTTTTAATTTCCTGACGACGGAATATAACACACATGGAATGAGATCATATCTAAACATAAGATACCTGATACCGGTTCTCCTCCTCACCCTGACTCTGGGGCCAGGATGCCAGGACATTTACGAACCGGATCTCCGTGTTGACCAGGAGCATCTCGTGGTAGAAGGCCTGATCTCCACAGGTTCAGGGCCGCATACCATCCGGCTGAGTTATACAGGGGTGTTCGGAGAGGGCCGGCACAGAAGGCCTGCCAGGAACGCCAACTTGACCATTGCTGATTCGGAAGGTACAGTAACCGAACTGTGGGATATCGGCACAGGAGAATACCATACGCCGGTCAGTTTTTCAGCCCGTGTGGGTGAAAGCTACGTGCTGCATATCGTAACGAGCGAGGGCGAAGAATACCGCTCTTCACCGCAGGAAGTCCCTCCCCCGGTGGGCCTAAGCAAAGTGGAGGCAGTTACAGGAAGTGACTTCCAGTATTTTGAATCCGGCGTTTCTGGACGCCTTTACCAAAGGGAGTTCGCCGGCAAACACCTGTACATTGAAACCGGCAACCATGAGAACGATCCGGCACGCTTCCGCTTCAGAACAAATCTGCTGCTGCAATATACCAGCTCTGTAGATTTGGGTTCCGCACCCCCGCTTCTTGAATACTGCTGGCAATACAGAGAGATTACCAACCTGGTAAGGCGCGACGTGTCCAGCCCTGAATCCAACAGGATCCGGGCTGCATTTATCCCGCGCCATGCGGAGTATATGCAGTTTTATAACTTTCCTGTCCGTCAATATGCAAGCCCAAGGGTGGTGATCATGGAGATCTATTCCCTGAATGAAGAAAGCCACCACTTTTATCAGAAAAAACACGAGCAGTTGAGCAATGAAGGACACATTTTTGATCCGATTGCCGCCCAGCTGCCAAGCAATATTGAATGCATCAGCAATCCTGAGCTTCAGGCCATCGGACTGTTTGAAGCCTCATCCATTACCAGGCAAGGGTT
This sequence comes from Bacteroidales bacterium, assembly GCA_003552075.1. GTDB lineage: Bacteria > Bacteroidota > Bacteroidia > Bacteroidales > UBA7960 > PUPG01. The sequence continues at coordinate 5,819 of PUOJ01000160.1, read as the reverse complement.
TCGCGTCATCATGAATTACGGTGAAAACCATGCAGAAATCACCACCTGGGAGGAATTGGAGGATATTCCCAGGCATGGCTGTCTGCAAGAAGTAAAGCCCCCGTTCTGGATCGGTGGGTAGAATCAGAATAACAATCAGCAAACGAATGTCCATGCACCATAAATTTTTTCTTGCTTCCTACTTTTGCCTTTGGCTGGCAGCTGTCCCTCTCAGCCTGCACGGACAGGTCGTCCCGGAAAACCCCTCCATGCAGGAAAAACTCTATATACACACCGACCGGGACCTGTTGATTGCCGGAGAGCACCTGTTATTCAGTCTCTACCTGTTCAATGGCAATGAGGTTGACAAAAGCAACTATGCCTACCTGGTATTGCGCAATGCACATGGGACCGTTGATCATCAGCGTGTGCAACTCGACGATGGCAGGGCACATGGAGGATTTTACCTGGAAGACACCCTGTCAACCGGGCATTATGAGCTTTTGGGATTCACCAACTGGATGCGCAACCAGGAACCCTCAACCATATTTCGGAAGCATGTGGTTATCGCCAATCGTTTTGACCAGGACCTGAACCTTCCATATCATGATGGCGCTTCGCCAAAAGCATCCCCTGGCAGACAGTCACAATACCCTGCAGAGATCCAATTGCCCTCTTTCAACCTGAGTGCCAGCGACAGCATCATCGGACAGCGGACAAAAGGATCGATTCAGATTCAAAATACGAATCCTGAACAGATCCACGGGCAATTTTCCCTTTCTATCGTACCTGATAAAGCAACTTTCGCGCATAATCAGTCCATTGTTGATTACACCCTGCAAAAATGGGATGGCAGCAACCCGCATACACCTACCGCACAGCATTTCCCTTATTTCATGGAAACGAGGGGAACAATCATCAGCGGAAAAGTGACCGACTCAAACGGTGAAACAGTCGCAGGGAGCAGGGTGATTTTAAACAAACAGGATACACTGGTCAATCTAAAATACACCGATACATCTGAAGATGGGATTTTTCATTTTCTGCTGGGGCCCTATTATGATGATGCCACCCTGTTTTTTTCCCTGGCCCCGGAAGCAGGTCATGCATACAAGAATATTTACCTGTTTGACAAAACAAAAGTTGAATTCCCGTTTAGTCTTCCTCCTGACCCGTTGAACCTAAACCAGGTTGATTATATTTCCAAAAGTCAGGATATCGTAAGCGTACAAAGAGTTTACAACCTTCAGTATCACTCAAAAACAGGTGATCCAGATCGGGAGATCTTTCCTCCCCTGCTTTACGCTGAAGCCAATTACATATACAATCCGGGTGATTATATCCCCCTGAATGACGTGTATGAAATCGCCAACGAACTGATCCCAGCCTGGCGGGTCAGGGGTCGGGGTGAAAATGCCAACCACCTGATGACCGATGATACGCGCAGGCAACCAATGGGCGAAAAACCTGTGTTTTTTGCGGATGGGATATTAACCGGTAATATCGTTCCCTACCTTGACCTTGCATCTGATGACCTGCTAAGAATAGAAACCCACGACTTTCACTGGCAACACGGAGACATGTATTTCCCAGGAATCATTGGCATTTTCACCAAAGATCCTGCCCTGCATTTTGAACCCTTGGAAGATGACTACATAACCACTGATGTGGACTCCCCGGCAATTCCGCTGTATTTTGAATCACCGGTTTATGAAGATAACGACCAAAGAGAATCTGCAAAACCCGATGCCAGGCAAGTTCTTTTGTGGGAGCCGGATATCACCTTCGGAGCGCATCAGACAATACAGCTGCCTTTCTACACCAGCGATCTCAGCGGGCGATACGTCATTACCCTTCAGGGGATGACAACACAGGGAAAACCTGTGTTTGAACAACAATACATTGAAGTACAATAAACATTGTATCCGATGATCAGACATTTGTTACTGGCCATTGCCCTGACAATCACCTCGTCAGCGTATTCCGGGCAACCGGAGACAGACGGAGGAAGGGAGAACCCCATATTCTCTTCAAGACTATCCGGCGAAATCGTAAACCTCAGCATGCCTGCCAGGGGCAGTCAATATGCATACCAGGACTGGAAATACGGCGAGGTTATGTTGTATTCCGGGGAACTTGTCAGTGATGTAAGCCTCAGGTACAACGGCTTCCGAAACATCCTTGTTTGGCGGGACCCCGAAACGTTTAACCATATTCGCCTGGACGATAAGCTCATTAAGGGCTTTAGCCTGCACCTGGAAACAGGAACCATCCACTTCGAGCGCTTGCGTGTATCTCCCGGCAACCAAAGTATTTTTGCCGAATGTCTCGTGGATGATGAGATCAAACTATTTGCATGGAGAAACATTGAAAAAACCGGAGAACATATTGAATCGACAGGTACGGGAATGGTTTCAATCCCTGTACTGGAGCCACGGCCTCAATATTATCTGCAAGACAGCCATGGCAATACCACGAGAATCCGGCGACTTAATCAGCGATCCTTAATGGGGGCTTTCCCTGAAGAACAACAGGAAAGAGTCAGGGATATAGCAGCGCAGCATAATCTTCGGATAAATGATGAAGCAACCATGATCCGGGCCGTAAGCAAAATCAACGCTGGATTGTCTGAGGATATATAACCCTTTATCCGGAGATCAGTCAGCCAAAGCCGGTTTTCGCGCACCTTGCCTAACACATCCTGCATGTCCTATCCTTTTCAGGGAGAGCGGAAAGCGTCAACTTAGAGAAGCTTTTCAATGGCCAGCCGAGTTTTCTCTCTGTCTGTCCTGGCCTCAGCAGAAGTTATATGGTGGAGTACGCCGCGCATTGTATACGCAGTCCTGTGCCCTGACCGGTGAAAAAATAATCCGCCGCATCAACCATTCATCTGCAGCTTCATCAGGTAATCAGTCTGATACTCCCCAGCGGTATGAAAGGTATGCGTGTCAAAAACCTCGAAGCCATATTTACGATAGAATCTCACCGCCCTGAAATTTTTTGGCCATACGCCCAGCCATACATAAGTAGCCTTTTTATCACGTGCAATCTCCAGGGCAAGATCCATCAAAGCCTGCCCAACTGACTTGCCGTGCCATTCCTTTTTTACATAAACCCGCTCCACCTCAAGAGCAGTCTTGTCCTGTGGCTCAGTTTGTGCCTTTCCGGTATTTACCTTCAGGTACCCGGCCACCTTCCCATTGATACGGGCCAGGTAAAAATGGGACTCCGGGTGACTCATTTCCTTGCGAATGCGGTCGGGATGAAAACTTTCGTCCAGGTATTGCAACAGGTTCTCTTCCGAAACGGTATCGCGAAACGTCTCATGGAATGTTTGCCGGCCAACCTCCACCAATGCAGGTACATCCCCAGGTCCGGCGGGCAATATGTCGATGTCAGCCAACTCCATAGGTAAAGCATTTATTCTGAACACTGATAAAAGTAATGAAATTGAGCAAATATCCAAAAAAAGTGCGAAAGGAGGCTGGCAAAAAACCGGGATAATTATGGGGTGCTGAGGGTAACAATGCTTTTGGCTTTTGGCTTTTGGCTATTGGCTGTTGGCTTTTGGCCATTGGCTGTTGGCAAAAAAGTTTAACAGGTTGTTTTGACCGTCCGGGGGTCTTCTTACCAATAGCTAACCCAGCAGCTGAAAGCCAAGGGCAGACAGTTCGACGTTTTGACATGTTGACGGCATTTAAACACTTGCAAGATCAAAGATGGCCGGGGAGAGCTTTACACTGGCAGCACCTCCATCTGCTGAACGTACATTTTGGCATAACGCCCTTTGGCTTTAATAAGGCTTTCGTGGCTGCCCCTTTCAACGATCCTTCCTTCGTCCATAACCAGGATCTGATCCATCTTTTCCATGTCCACCAGCCTGTGGGTTATCATCAGCAGCGTCCTGTCATGGAGGTTACTCCATAACATGTCAAGGATTTTTCGTTCCGTACCGACATCCATGTTGGCTGACACCTCATCAAACACCCAGATACGGCTTTCTTTCAGCAAGGCGCGGGCGAGTGCAAAGAGCTGCCTTTCGCCACCGGATAACTTCATTCCCTGGCTGCCTAACTCCAGCTCCAGCCTGTCGGCAAGAAAATCCAGGCCCACCCTGCACAGCAGGCGCTCCAGCTGTTCATCGCTGACGCCAGGGTTGGCGATCCGCAAGTTTTCCTTCACCGTGCGGTTAAAGATGAAGGTATCCTGGGAAACAACACTTAGAAGTGTCCTGTAGGAATGCATATCCAGATGGCCGAGAAGATGGTCATCCAGCCTGATAACCCCTCCAGCAGGTGGCCAAAAACCGGTCATCAAGTTAATGATCGTGCTCTTCCCACTTCCCGTCGGGCCAACAACCGCATTGCGGCTTCCCGGCGGCAGTTCAAATGTGATGTCGGCTACTGCAAGCCTTTCCTGGTCATAAGAGAAAGATACCTCATGAAAAGAAATGCATGGATGTGCTTCGATCAATTCTTCATTTGAACTCCTGGATTTGTTCGTATCGGGGCTGCTTTCAGGCATTTGCGCCTCAGTATGCCCATGCTGCCCCATATTTTTTTCATCACCGTCTGAACGTGCTGGCTCAGCAAGGGAGCGAAGGCTGTTTGTGGCTTCCTGGTAGCTGTCGTATTGCACAAAAGCGTTGGGAAGGGCTTGCAAGGCTTCGAAGCTGCTGAAAACACCTAATACCAGCGCAGCAAGCATCACAGGTGGCAATTGTCCGTTCAGCACCAGTGGGATAGCCAATACCAGGGCAACAAAAGCACCAAGGTTGGCAAACAGGGTATTCAGCCCTTCCACCACCCCCGAAGTAGCTGCATTCCGGTGTTGCACCCCGTCGATGTCCTTTTGCACCTCGCCGAAGTCCTCCAGCACCGCCTTCTTATTTTCCAACCAGAGGCTATCGTGCATGCCTTGTATCCTCTCCATAAGGAATGTTTTCAGGCGTCCGCGGGCACGGCGATCGGTTTTTCCGGTGCCACGCGCCAGCCGCAATGCAAGGAAAGGTACCAGCAGTCCGTTAATGATAAATATCGCGGGAACAGATAGGGCAAGCATCGGATCAATAAACATCAGCAAAATCGCCGTAACGGCGCATATGATGATAGCCACAATGACCGGGGATATGATTCGCAGGTACACATTCTGCAATGTTTCAATATCAGAGATCATACCCGTAAGCATTTCACCCGGCCGCTTGCTCATCATCCATTTTTGTGAAAAGGCATTGAGCCGTTCATAAAATTCCGTTCGTATACGCAGCAGGATCCTGAAGGTAAGGTCATGCGACACCACCCGCTCAAAATAACGGACCACCGCCCTCGAGATGCCAAAAAACCTCACGGCAGCGGTAACCATGAACAAGTCGACAATCATCGGACGTTCTGCCGCCCTCGAAATCAGGTAGCCCGAAGATGTCATCAAACCCATGCCCGCCAGGATGGTGCCCGCGGCAAGCAAGAGGGCCAGTAAGGCTTTTCCCTTATGCTGTTTCAGGTATGTGAGTAATCGGATTGTCATTCATATAAGTTGAATATCCTCAAATAAACACAAATGGGATCCACAAATTCACACAAATTGGATTCACAAATTCACACAAATAGACCGGGCAGCACAACAATGCTTCATCTCCGCAGCCCAAGTGCTGCTTGCTTACTACTTACTTACTTACTGCTTACTTGCTTACTGCTTACTTCCTTCTATGTTGAAAACCAAATTTAATTTTTCATCTTCATCATGTTCATCGTGTTAAAATGTTGACAACTGACACATTTAAACAACAGGCAATAAGTCAGTTGTCAATTTTTTAATGCGACATTTCTAATTTTAAATGTAAT
>PUOJ01000011.1 GCA_003552075.1 Bacteroidales bacterium | reverse complement strand
TGAGAAGGTCTGCAAAGCGGGTGATGAAATGCTGGCGGTAGGTGTCGTTTTCCATCAGCTTGCGAAGGATGAAGGTAGACCAGGGCGGGTTGGGCCAGTTTGGGCCGTGTGCTTCCAGCGCAAAGCTAAGCGTGTTGTGTGCCGGGCCTTCATTTACCCCGGTCACGTAATCGAAGTCCAGGCCAAAGCCGAAGTCCAGGTCAAACACTTGCCAGCGCCAGCGGCCATCGAGGCCTTCAGGTGCATCAGGGTCGTATTCGTCCGTGTAATACCGCCAATACTGGATGTTGTTCCCGGGCCAGTCCGTATTCATTACATAAATCTGACCAATCTGGTAGTTTGTAAAGTTTTCAACATCCATGCGGGTTTTGATCTCCGCATAGTTTTCCGGGTCTGCCGCGCCGGGGCTTTCCAGGAAGGCCAGCATGTCCTCATAATGCCGGATGCCATCCGGGTTGCCCCTGTCGAGCTGGCCATCCCGTTCCAGGATGGTATAGTCCATCTCATCGCTCAGTCCGTAATGGGTCTGTATGTACCTGTTGTCGAGCCTGTCGCGTATGGTATGTACTCCCCAGTATTCACCGTTGAGGAAGACGATGGCCGGACGGGCATATTGCAGGTCAAGCTCCAGGTCTTTCATCAGTGTCTGCATAAAGGCATCTCTGAAGATGGACTCACTCCAGTCGTTGCCGCTGTTGCGCAGGATGAACCGCTTGTACTCGTGAATCTCTTTGTCGGGAAAGAGTTGGTAGTCCACCCAGGTGGTGCCGTAATCCCTGCGGGCATACATGCGCAGGGATTTCCTTGGCCTGTTGCGGCTGGTCCCGCCGTGAATGCGGGCACCCATGTCCTGCGAGAATGCCAGGGCGCCGTTTTTCTCAAAAAATTCAAAATGCACCAGGCGCTCCCATTCGCGGCCACGCTGGTGGTAATTGGTGTGGTTGCCGTGCACATAGATGCCGGAGTCTGCATCGAAAAATGCACTTTCGTGTGCCGTGATTGAGATCAGCGGCAATGAATAGCGTTGAAAACCCTGTTCATCCACCAAATAGCTATGAGTTTCCGTCTGACCAGGGCGCCCGTTGGGTAAAAATGCCCTGGCACGTATCGTGTGGATCTTAAAGATCTCTCCGGCCGGCGGCTGCCAGTTTTCGTTGTAATGGTGGCCTTCACCCAGGTTATTGGTAGGAATGAGTGAAATGGTGTTGGGGTCACCTTCGCGGCTAGTGATCAGGATGGGGGCATCATATACGTCACTGGTACTGTCGGGGATGCTGCCATCGGTGGTATACCTGATCACAGCGGCGGGCATCACGTCCGTAATGACATACTCGCCCGGTGCCAGCTCCTGGCCATCAAAGAAGATGGTCGCATCTTCGATGGGATTGTTATCGGGATCCTGAATCACAAAGCTTATTGTAGCCGTTCCTGGGTCATGGGGGTCCGGGTCGTCCGGATCATCAGGATCGATCACGCCCCAGATGTCGTGAAAGATCGTATCCCCATAGACGGTGACTTCCCGGTTAGGTTGTCCGCCCCATTCACCATCGCCCCAGCCTGGATTCAAAAAGTACTTGTATTGATGGTGCCCAGCCTCCAGGTCAAAATGGATGCAGAAGAGCGAGTCGTTGTCCTGTCTTTCCAATAACATCTCCGGGTCGGATCCGGGTTCGGGCCAGGCAGGCTCGGTGAAGTCGCCGCTAATGTATATCTCGTCATCCTGCTCCCAGGAGGATGTCGTCACGTCAACACAAAAACCTACGGCATATGTTGCTCCTGATTTGTTTTGCCCTTCAGTGTATTCTGTAAAGGCGCTTTCCTTGTCATTGGGCGTAAGTGTCACTACAATCTCCTTTTCCAGGCTCTCTATGGTGACCTGGCCAGACTGGTCATCATAACCCGCTTTGGTCACCACATAATCATATGTGCCGGGATGCGGGTTTTCGATGTGCAGGTTGAACCCATCCTGGTAGAAGCCACCATGTTGCGAAAAAACAGGTGGCAATACCTCAGGGATGTCTGTTTCTGCACGAAGGGGGTGCCATCCCATCGAAAGGAAAAGGATGAAATAGAAAGTTATGCATTTTGTCACAGGTAAACTTCGTGAATGAATAAGATTACAGATCATATGAAAATGTTGGATTGTCTTTGCCGTGCCTCCTCATAGAAACGCATGCCTGGCTTACGGATTGTCCGTGATTTTACTTTGGCAGCCGGGCAAATGCGGTAAATTATTGGCAAATATACTGTTGGGATAATACACCCGGCGGTATTTGAACGGCTTGTTGCATCATCAGTTTTCATCAAAGAAGAGGTTGACGCTTTTCACGTCCGCGTTGGTTTTCAGTTCGCGGATCATCTGATTGCCTTGTGTTTCACTCTTGAGAAACACGTGAAAGGAGAGCTCCATCAGCTCGCTGCCTTCTTCGCCCAGTGCCTTCATGTTGACCATTTTATGCCTGCTGCTGTGTTTTTTGATGATCTTTTCGATGGGTTCACCCGACAAATCCTTGGCATCCATGAGGATCTGCAGCAGGTACTCCCTCTTTCGGGCAAGGCCAAAATCAAACTGGTTGATGATTAAAAAGATGAAGCTGATAAAGAGGGTGCCGAAG
>PUOJ01000002.1 GCA_003552075.1 Bacteroidales bacterium | reverse complement strand
CGCATCAGGGTGGGGTCCATGTCAAAATAGTCTGCCAGCGCACCGCAAACGCCGAATATCATGCGGTCATCGGTTTTTCTGAGTCTTTTATAGTTGCCCATCATTCATACTTGTTGGTGCAATGTAAATTTAAGGGATAATTTTGAAACCACACTAACTTGTGTTATTGTGCAGGCTAAGTGGGTTGAAGTTTGAAGTTAGGGAAGGTTTTTTAAATCATTCGGGTTGAAGTCAGGTGTCCGGGTTATTTTTGTGAAGAGCCAAAGGTAAAAAGACATCATCCAAATGCAGGCTTTTCGAAAAAAAGGGTGACGCCTGAGGCATCGCCCTTTTTTCTGACCTGGATGATCTTGCAGGTTATTTGTTACTCGAATGATTTAATCGCTTCCTTGATGATGCCAACGCATTCCATCAGTTGTTCTTCAGTGATCACCAATGGTGGTGCAAAGCGGATTTTGTCGCCATGGGTGGGTTTGGCGAGCAGGCCAAGTTCGGCCATTTTATGGCATACATCGATGGCTTGCTTGTCTCCTTTGGGTTTAATGACGATGGCGTTGAGCAGGCCTTTGCCCCTGACGAGCGTGAGCATGTCGGAGTCGATCGCCCTGAGCTCTTTTCTGAGGATCTCCCCGAGCTTTTCAGCACGTTCGGCCAGTTTTTCATCCTGAACGACCTGAAGGGCTGCCATGGCTACCCTTGCTGCTACGGGGTTTCCGCCAAAGGTGGAGCCATGTTGTCCGGGTTTGATGACCAGCATCACGTCATCATCAGCAAGCACCGCAGATACCGGGTACATTCCGCCACTGATGGCTTTACCCAGGATGACCACATCAGGCCGGACTTTCTCATGGTCGCAGGCGAGCATTTTACCTGTACGGGCGATACCTGTCTGGATTTCATCGGCAATGTACAGTACATTGTTTTCTTTGCAAAGGTCGAATGTCTTTTTCAGGTAGCCACAATCAGGCACAAAGACACCTGCTTCACCCTGGATAGGTTCAAAGAGGAAGCCAGCCACATTGGGATCTTTGAGCGCTTCTTCCAGGGCTGCTACATCGTTGTATGGGATGCGGATGAAACCAGGGGTATAAGGGCCATAATCACCGTAACCGTCAGGGTCATTGGAGAAAGACACAATGGTTGTTGTACGGCCATGGAAATTGTTTTCTACTACCACGATTTTGGCCTGGTTTTCCGGAACGCCTTTTTTCTGGTAAGCCCATTTGCGGCAGAGCTTGATGGCTGTTTCGACGGCCTCAGCGCCGGTATTCATGGGCAGCACCTTGTCGTAACCGAAAAGCTCCGTGATGTACTTTTCAAATTGACCCAGGATGTCATTGTGGAATGCACGCGAGGTCAGGGCAAGCTTCTGCGCCTGCTCATTGAGTGCTTCCACGATTTTGGGATGGCAATGCCCTTGGTTTACAGCTGAATAAGCTGAAAGGAAATCATAATAACGTTTTCCTTCAACGTCCCAAACGTGAACGCCTTCGCCGCGTGATAGCACCACCGGCAAAGGGTGATAGTTATGTGCACCGTGCTTGTCTTCCAGTGCGATCGCCTGTTGCGATGTGATCTTGTGGGATTGCATAACGATACTCCTTTTAAATTTATACTGTGATGAATTATGAGTTGTTGATCAAACAATTATATATCAGGCAGACCGCAAATATAGCAAATGCCTGTGGATAAAAAAATTATTTAAAAACGATTTTCCGCCTTTTGTGAATTTCTTAACAAGGGCGTTTGGTAATAGGGCCCCCAGGCCTCGTCATCCGTGCTTTTTATTGGTCAACGAAACGGTGCAAAAGCTTTTCTGAGGGAACCATACAATCCTGGCGCTTGCCAAACCAACGGTACCTGTTGCGCGCCACATAGCGGTATAAAGGGTCTCTGACGACACGCGGAATAATGATGAAACCATACAGCAGCTTAAGCGGAAACTTCAGCTTGCCGGCTACCTTTAAAGCGGCCGTGCTTTCCCTGTAAATCTGTCCTTTTTCTATGTAAATGAGGGAAGCCATGCGGGAACGTTCTTCAGCAGGAATGATCCACCCGGCATACCCTGACTGCAGAGAAGCAAAATAAAACCGTTCCCGGTGATCATATTTAATCACCTGTTGTATGCTGGCGTTGCAAAGATTGCAAACGCCATCAAACAAGATCAGGTGGTCTGGAAGTTGCAGCGGTGTTTTTGGAGTCATCTTGCAAGGTAAACACGAAATTATGCAAGATGTTTGTATAAGGTCGAAATGTCTGAAGGTCGAAAAGTCGGGGCATGCGGTGGGTTTAGGCTGAATTGGTGTCCTTTGTGTTGTAAAGATGTGCTCATGGAAGGGGAGGAATGAGGTGATAAAATGTCAAAAGGCCGAAAAGTTGTGGTATGCCTTGGACTTATGGCTATCTGGCGAGGGTGAAGGGGAGAAAGGACAAAAGACAAATGGACGAAAAGATAAAAGGACGGAAGGACGAGCTTAATTTTATATTTTTGTATGCATGTATCATCAGGTTTTTTCTGTGCATTTTCCAAAACCGACATTCCCATGGAACAACGCAAAACCATTAAGATAAACCGAAAGATCAAGGCGAGTCCGGAGGAGATATACCGTGCACTGACCAACCCGTTTACCATTGAACTCTGGACGGGGGAGCCTGCGGTGATGAGTG
>PUOJ01000063.1 GCA_003552075.1 Bacteroidales bacterium | reverse complement strand
GGGCCAGTGCTGTGCTTGGCTGCGCTGTCGGTGGTGTGCGGCCTGGAAGTGCCAAGTTGAAACGAATGAAATGGCTGCGCGGGCAGTGAGGGTGCCATGTACATGAGCCAAGGAGAGCTTAGAACACAGAGCGCAGTCGATGTTGTCTGCCAGCCACATGCAATCTGCGCACCGCTGGTCACTTGCAGCCGCACGGGCGTGGGAGCAACAGCAGCTCTCAAGTCTTGTTCATGTTGCCCTGTGGAGGTTAAGGCAAGATCACAAGCCTGGTCGGCTGTACTTGAATGCGCAGGTGCTCACGGCTGAGCCACGTCTCCTGCTCAGCACTAGCACCCAGCTGCAAGCGGATGCTGAGGAGGTGAGGTGGATCTGAAGGCTGGCTACGCCGTGATGCGCTGCAGGGTGCTCTGCCCGTTGCTGCAGCAACTGCTGCTGTTTTGTGTTGGTTGCTCACTGCTCCTTCATCCTCACCTCTGCTGGCAGTTCCAGGGATGCGTTGCCTGTAACTCTTTGACGTGCCATACCAATGATAGGGTTTTAAAATACCAGCCCATTCCTCTGTGCTTTCGCGGGGTCCACGCAGCAACTGCCATCACTGCCACGCACCATGTAACTGCCGTCACAGGTCAAGGCCATGCTGAGCGTGGTCGAGGGCGCAGAGCGACTCATTGACGAGATGCCCGGCATGTTGTTCCCCCGGAACCTGGTGGGCGCGCTCGCCGCCGTGAAGGCCAGCTTCCCAGGTAGGCACGGCGCGTGCGCCCTGCATGCTGCTGCTGCTGCTGCAACTTGAAAGTCCCGCGGGCCTTGCCAGGCCGTGCAGCCTTGCCCTCAACCCCAGAGGCCAGAGGCACCTCAAGCCACCGCGGCGCGGGAAACATGTCCTACAGGTCAACCTTCAGGGTCGGTGACGCTGTCCCATGGCCATGTCGTGCCGCACCTTGCGTTGCAGGCAAAGAGCCGCTGCAGCTCCTGATGCAGCGCCCCGACCTGCTGGCCAACATTGGGGGGGAGAGCTCCATCTCCGACTCCGCAGAGTATGGCGAGCTCTCAACGAGGGACTGAATTCGAAGTTCTTGATGAGGAACAGCTCACCGGGGAATCGCATGGGATGTAGGAGATTGGGCGCTGGGTGGCAAGGGGTCCTTTGGTGGGCTGCTGGTGAGACTGCATCGTGTGGCGCACCGCCCGTGGACTGACGGCAGCACTCTACCTCGCCCGCTCACACGCTGCCAGGAGTGATGCGATGCACACGTGACCTGAGCAGCTGGAGGGTGGGAAATTCTGATTCTTGGTTTTCCCTGGCCTCGATGGACGTCAACTTGTCAGTTAGTGTCAGACCTCCATTTGGACCTCCATCGCTCTACCTCCTCCCTATGTTAATAACGTCACAGAATAGAAAGAACAAGGCACGAGCAGCACAGAAAAATGCAGCAAAGCCCTTGATTCGCCCCCGTCGTGAGGGGGTGGGCCACACCCCTCCATGCGCGTGCGGGCTCTCCTGCATGCCGTGGCTGCCGCCATCTTGGGAGAGGAGCCGCCTGATGTAGACAGCAGCAGCAGCAGCGGCAGCAGCAGCAATGGCTCCACCAGTGGAACATGCCAGCGGCCGGGTGGGCAGCCAGCCGGCAGCAGTAGCAGCAGCAGCAGGAAGGGCAAGGCAGCGGGTGAGATTACCCCCACAAGTGGCGTCGGCGCAGGCATGCTGCCTTTGCGGGAGCAGGTGCGGAGGGATGGTGGATGGTGGCCCACATGCAGCACCTGGCGGGTACATGCGTGCGCATGCACATGCATGCACACGGCCTTGCTCGGCAGTGGCTGGTGCGCCCAGCCAATGGGTACGTCACAAATGCCGGCCAACTGCCTGCGCCCTCCCACGGTCCCCACAACTCGCCGCCCGCGTCCCCACTTCCCCAACAGGCCAGCACACCTTTCTCCCTCCCCCCCCCACACACACACTCAGGGGTACCGTGCCTGGGTGAGAGCCCAGCGTGCCCCTGCCACCTTCTACTTCCTCTTGGGGAGCCTTGTCCAAGCTCTGGCTGTCTCAACCCAGTTATATATGGCTGGGCACCTGGAGCCTGCCGTACACCTCTCCTTCCTCATCAGCATCCCTCTGGATGTTGCTGCACTGGTGCTGCACTTGCACCCGCGATTCTCCATGGTGAGATGATGGTAAGGATGGTATGCTGCAAGTGCCAAGGCGCTCAACGCGCCCGTCGTTGGAGCCACGCATTCTCACATACCATCCTGCAACCCCTTCCCCTGGCCGCAGCTCGCTGCCCCAATCTCGTTCGCTGGCCGTGGCATTGTGGCTGCCCTCACCGGGCTAAGGCTCATGCCGGTAACAGGCATTTTCAACACTGTCTTCAGGAACAGGACAGAAGTGATAGTCCACCTGATAGTGGCCCCGCTTCAGCATGTGAGTCACCTCCTTGGTGTGCGTACTGGGGGCCTTTCTAACCCTAACCCTAACCCTAACCCTAACCTACGCACAGAGGCCCTGTTGGCCCTGTGTGTTGTATGCAATGCGTGGCGTTGTCAATCAATGTAAACATCAACATGCAGACCAAAGGGTGCTTGACCTCATCATGAGCTCACGCTCACCCCCTTACCCTCGCCAACTCCTGTTCTCTCCAGGTGAACCTCCTGTGGCTGATTCCGCTCCGCAT
>PUOJ01000062.1 GCA_003552075.1 Bacteroidales bacterium | reverse complement strand
TCCTACGCCTTTTGCGGCTTCCTGGCATTGAAAACAAAACATACTCATAGCTGTAAATTTTTTGGGGTTTGTGTTTCAGGCCTGGGTTGATCCTTTAGCGATGATCACCCTTTTGCCTTTTTGATTTGATTGATTGCTATATATTAGATATTGATCAAGATTCCAGATTACCCGGATTAAAGCCACTCTTCGTTGATGACTTCACCCTGAAGGCTTACCGTGATGGCTTTCACGGGCACCTTCCTGGAAGCCCTGTCCGTGGCCATTTTGGCCATTTGCAGCAGTCCAGTGCAGCAGGGCACTTCCATCACCATCACCGTGAGGGTGTTGATTTTTGCGTCGTTGATCATGCTGACCAGCTTATCGATATATTGCTCCTTCCCCTGGTCGAGCTTCGGACAAGCGATGGCCAGGCCTTTTCCTGCCAGGAAATCGTCGTGGAAGTTGCCCACGGAAAAGGCCACGCAGTCGGCTGCCAGCAGCACATCGGTTTTCTGGAAGTAGGGGGCCTGTGGGTTGACCAGGTGGAGCTGCACCGGCCACTGCCTGAGTGCGGATGCTCCGCTGGCTGACTTGGTTTGTGCCGATCCGCCTTCTTGCTGATGGCCGTTGTTTGCAAACTGCATGATTCGTGATCCTGGACAGCCACCACCGGGGGTGTTCGGTGTGGGAGTGGCTTGCTTCGGGGCTGCTTCGGCAGTATCTGCCCCCACACCTGTTGCTGCTCCGGCAACTGCGGTTTCTTTTTTTGATGTCTGTTGATGCATGGTTGTTGATGAAGATTTAGAATGATTACCTAGGTTTTTTAGTTTGGAAAGGTCCACATCCATTTCATTCTTCTTAATGTATTGGATGCCTTGCGCCACGAACTCTTCCTGGTTGTGGTCGATCAGGTGGTTCAGGTGGGCCAGGATGGTGGCTTCCCCTTTGGGCGCGATGCGCTCCATCACCTTGATCTCATCGTAGGGCTCTGCCTCTCTTTCCTCCAGGCTGATGGCACCCACCGGGCACTCGGGAATACAGGCACCCAGGCCGTCGCAATACAGGTCGCTGATCATGCGTGCCTTTCCATCGATCATCTGCAGCGCGCCTTCGTGGCATCCTTCCACGCAAAGTCCGCATCCGTTGCAGAGGTCTTCGTCTATCTTGATAATTGTTCTTTTCATTGTGTTTATAGTTTAATGTCAAAATGTCAAAATGACAAAAGGTCTTAAAGTCTAAAAGTCGAAAGGTCAAAAAGTCCGGGTTTGCTGTTACCTCCCAGCTTCTTCTAAAACACGTTCCCCTGACCCAACCCGGGCTGTTTTCCTGACCGCCGGAAGGATGGCCAGTTTCATGCTCATCAAATAAGACCTGAATTCATTGGTGAACTTCTGTTCCAATCCGCCAAAAATGCAAGCCCTCACCGGGCAAACCGCACAGTCTAAACCACAATTGTTCTCAGTTAGGTCGCCGTCAATGACACGATAGATATCCATCAAGCTGATATCCTGGGCATCCCTGCCAAGTCGAAAACCACCTCCCGGTCCCCGTGTCGACCTCAGCAAGCGGTACTTTGCAAGGGTCTGAAGCACTTTGGCCGTGTGGTTTTTTGAGAAACCAGTTTTGCAGGCGACCTGGTGGCTGTTCAGCAAATCCTCGCTCTGTGCGATCACCGCCATGCTGTGGATGGCGATGCTTGCTGCTTCCGATATGTTTAAAATGCTTTTCACAATCACAATAACATAAAAACAGTATTTGAATACGCAAATATACGAATGATTATTTAATAAAAACAAATAATTCGGTATTTTTTTTCTTAAAAAGGCATAAAATTTTTATAACTACCACAAAATAAAGTGTTTAAATAAGGTTGATCTTTAAGTTGGCCTGCGGAGAGATGCCCAAGCACAGTTTTGGGTTTTCTTTGAGTTCTTAATTTATTAACAAGCGAACATTCTTGAAGCAGCAGAATGCATGCAGGGGTGTCATGGCTTCAGTTGGGTTTTTGATGGCTAAACAATTGCAATCAAAACTAATGCGTAACTTTGTTTTAGTGTATAATGCTTAAAATCAAATTGTTGCAAATCACTTTTCCTATTGTGGTCTTTATTTAATTGCTTTCTGATGAAACATTTTAAACCCTTGTCGTTATTCGTTTTCATTTTTCTACTAAATGGCATAACCCAAGCTCAGCTTTTCGAAGATTTTGAGCAGGGCGAGAAGTCATCTTATGCAGCAGGTCATGATGACCTGGAAACGGGCAAATGGTTTTTTGATGATGCCCTGATAGGCAATACGACACTGGATAAAAAGAACGGCAGTCGTTCAGCAAGAATTCGCAACGGACATATTGCCATGGACTTTGATTATCCTAATGGCTTGTTGGAGGTTTCTTTTTATGCTGCTGACTTCAGCAGCGATACCGGCGGTGAGGTGCAAGTGGAATATTCTGTCAATGGAGGCAGTTCCTGGTCAGACCTTGGTGACCCTGTACAGCTCACTCCTGATTTGACTTTATATCAGGTGTCTGGCAGCATTGAAGGCAATGTAAGGCTTCGTTTTACCAAGACTGCCGGCACGCGCATAAATATTGATGATGTCCTGATAACGGACTATATAGAGACTACGGATCATCCCAATTTGATCCTTCATATCAATGATTTGGCGCATGTTTCAGGAAGCACATATAATTTTGGCACGACGACCGGAGAGGGGCATGCGCGTTTGCAGATGCGCAATGGTGGCGAACAGGAGCTGGTGTTGCATTCTTTTGACATCGACGAGCCTGGATTTTTTCTGGACGCGGAGATGCCTGTGACATTAGAGACCCTGGAAACTGTCGCTTTTGATCTTCTATTTCAAAGCGATGATCCGGGTGAGCACACGGCTTCGCTAACTTTTTACTCCAATGATCCGGTTAACGAAACCTTTGTTATTCAGCTTGTGGCTGAGACACTGGATACCAGCATGCCCATACCGATCAGTGAGGCTCGTGATCTGCCTCAGGGTACAATGGTTACGGTAGCCGGATGGGTGACTGCAGCCGATCAGTTTGCGGGACCGGTTTATTTCCAGGATGAGACTGCCGGCATTGCCTGGTTTAACGATGATATCATGCGTGAAGAGTGGCTGGTTGGTGCTGAAATTGGGGACTCCATAGTGGTTACCGGGGAGCTTGGAAACTTCTTTAACCTTATGCAAATTGTCAATGACACCCATTTTGAAGTATTTCCCGAGTCGAACATGGAGCAGGAGCCTCTGGACATCACGCTTGAACAATTGAACACGGGCCATTACGAGGGTTTTCTCGTGCGCATCAGCGACATGGAGTTCGACGATGACGGGGTCTTTTCCGGCGGAAGCAATTATCTGGCAACAGATTTGACAGACGAAGGACAGGTGCGTATCGATAATTTTACAAACATACCAGGCACGCCTATTCCAAATACGCCTGTGGAGATTACAGGGCTTGCAGGACGCTTTCAACAGAATCATCAGCTATTACCCAGGTTTACTGAAGATATCCTTAGTTTGAGCGGTCCGGTCATTCTGACTGCTCCACCATATGAATACAGTGCTTCCGACAATGCCATTACCTTCCAGTGGGAAACCATGGAAGCCGGACACTCCGAAGTACGTTACGGCATAACTCCGGAGCTGGAAATGGGAAAAATCATTGATGAGGAACACAACACGGAGCATCGCATCACCATTCCGGACCTGGATCCAGCCACGGTATACAAGGTACAGCTTCGTTCGGCCTTTGATGCCGACACCAGTGCAACAGCTGTCTATATTACCTCCACGGGCTCTCCTGCTGCCACTACCGGTGAGATCCTTACTTTTTTTAATAAGGACGTAGCCCATGAGCTTGCCACCATCAGGGAAGCCGATCAACACGTCAATTTAGCTGAAAAGCTCATCGAATACATTCAGATGGCGGAGAAAACGGCTGAATTTGCATTTTATAATCTCAGCGGAAATGTCGGTGAAGAGATTACTGATGAGATCATTGATGCGCACAATCGCGGCGTGGATGTGCGCGTGATTGCCTCCGGCCATACCGGATCGGAAAACCCTCTGATCACCCAGATGGCCAATGACGGGGTACATGCCGTGCAAAGTATAGGTGGTGAACAGATGCATAACAAGTTTGCGGTGTTTGATGCCCATCACACCGATCCGGCGAAATCGTGGGTTATCACCAGTTCTTGGAATGCCACCGATGAGGGGACGGATAATCAGTTTCAGAATATGCTGGTCATACAAGATGTGGCGTTAGCGAGGGCATACCAGCTGGAATTTAACCAGATGTGGGGTGGTGGCGCGGGAGGTTTTAATGCTTCCCGGGCCCGTTTTGGACCGGATAAGAAGATTGTAAACCCATCGGTATTCTGGATCGGTGATGAATCAATCAAGGTGGAATTGTACTTTAGTCCGCAGTCCAACACGGAATCACACATCAACAGGACGCTGAGCCAGGCGGAATCCAACATAGATCTGGCGCTAAATATCATCACCAGGCGGACGATCTCCAATACCATGCTTGAACGTAACAACCAGGGCGTAAAGGTTCGAGGTGCACTGGGTGCGATTTCCGGGCAGGGCAATGAGTGGGATTATCTAAGCACCTGGGCGGATGTGCATCACCTTCCGCAGGGAGAATTTGGTTTGCTGCATCACAAATATGCATTGATCGACGGGGAGGCCACCACCTATAGGTCCCGGGTCATCACGGGTTCGCACAACTGGTCGGCCAATGCCAATTTCAGCAATGACGAAAACACCTTAATCCTTCATAGCCAACGTGTTGTCAATGAGTACTTCCAGGAGTTTGCTGCCCGTTACTGGCAGGCTGGGGGGGAGGATCAGTTTGATGTGTCTGTGCCGGTCGATGAGATAACGGGCCACGCTGCAGGAGATGACTTTAGATTGATCAATTATCCGAATCCTGTAAGCGATCATACATCCATTCGATTTACATTAGACCGGGAGCAGGATGTAACCCTCGAGGTATATGATATGATGGGACGCAGACGCGAGATCATTATGCATCAACAACATTTTGCCCCGGGGACGCATGAGATGCAATTCAATGCAGGCGATTACCCGGCTGGCTTGTATGTGCTTCGCCTGGTTGTCGGGATGGATTCCGCCTCACGGACATTTTCTGTGATCCCATAGGTATACCTTGGATTTACTGGCCATTCCAAAAAAAATAAAAAGCGCAATGAGCACATCGGGATGGCTCTCAGTTGAACAAAAAACCTGATTTATGGACCTTCAGTTAAAACAACAATTTATCGATCGCTGGCATCAATATTTTGGAGATGCGTCATTACCTATTGTATTCTGGTACAGCGACAAGATTGACGATGACGTGGAAATGATGCAACCCGCAAAGGGCTGGAGTTGCTTCATTGGCGACCTGGCCAAAGTACGCAATGGACGTGCCATCGCATTTGACAGCGCTGCCATTGGATGTGGTGGTGGCCGGCGCTACCTGGGATTTAACAAGGAGATCATGCCCGGATTTGAATACTTCCTTTCCTGTGGCAATGAAGAGATCACGGGAGAGCGCTACCTCCGGACGCCTGAGTTGGTGAAAAAATTTCTGGAAAATGCTCCTTATAGGCCTGCCAGTGCTTCCAGGATTGTCTTCAAACGCTGGGACAAGCTGGTGGAAGGCGACCTCCCCGAGGTGGTCATATTTTTTGCAAGTCCGGATGTGCTTTCGGGCCTTTTCACCCTCTCTGGTTACGACCGCGGCGATCTGCATGGAAACATTGCACCTTTTGGTTCAGGATGTGCGTCCATCATTCAGTATCCACTGGCTGAGCGCAAGGAAGCAGACCCCAGGGGCGTCATCGGGATGTTCGACGTCTCCGCCAGGCCATTCGTGCCCGCTGGGACCCTCAGTTTTGCCGTGCCTTTTGAGCGTTTCACCCGGATGATCCATTATATGGATGAAAGTTTTCTGGTCACCGAAGACTGGAATAAGGTGAGGAAGCGCATCAATAATCAGAAAGACTGAATGGTTTTTGGCCATGGACCAGGCGGGTGTTATCTGTCGGCCCATGATTACCTGGCTTGCCCATCGAGCCGTGTATGGCCCGCATTAAAACGGCGATAGGTGATGAATATCCCTAAAAACACAATAGCCAGTCCAACCACGTCTGTCATTTCAATGATGTCACCAAAGGCCAGCCAGGCCATAATCATTGTAACAGGTGGTCCGAGGTAGAACAAACTGGCCACGCTTGCCGCATCGATATATTTCAGCAGTTTCCACATCAGTGCATAGGCACCGAGGGATACGGCAATGATCAACCACGTCATGACATAGATGAATTCTGCCTGGGCATTGGTGGCGAAGTGCTCCACAAGCCAGGCGGGCAGGATGAGCACCAGGGCAGTGGCTGCGCTTTGATAAAAGAGGCTGAGGTCAAGCGGAAGGCCCGGGGCAGACTGTTTGAGGTTGACCCGCCGCTGGATTAGGGAGGCTACGGTGATGGCAATCACGGAACCGAGCGGGACCAGGTGACCAAAGACCGATGCTGCGCTTTGGTAGTTGATCCGGAAAGCCAGGGTGACCCCAACACCTAAAAAGCCGATGATGAGGCCGATCCATCTGGTGAGATCAGTTTTCTCGCCGGTAACGCGACCGGAAAAAGCTCCTGTGGCCAAGGGCTGCAGTGCGACGACCAGTGCGACGATCCCTGCAGGTACATCGTGGTCCAGGGCAATTAAGACGCAGGCAAGCCAAACCCCGTGCGCCAAAGCGCCCACAAGCATCTGCTGCGAGGCGATCCGCCATCCCGGCCAGAAAAGCCGTTTCCGTATGCCCAGGTAAAGCAGAAGCAGGAGGCTCAGGGCCAGGTAGCGCCAGAATAGCAAGGTGAACGGGCCGGCATAAGGGAGTCCGTAATCAGCGCCAATGAAGCCTGAGTTCCACAGCAGCACGAAGGCGGCTGCAAGCAATACAAGGTGTTGAATACGCAACGGAATGGGCTTGCTTATGGTTTGATGGGGGTCGCCAGTTTGGGATCTGAATAATCGGACGGCATGCCCTCGTATTTCTGGACCATTTCAGGTTTGCCACAAAACTCAAAACTGTGGTTCATGTGGTCACGCTCGTCCAGCATGATGCGCCTGAACACATCGGCCCAGGTGTCCACATCGGCATACTCCTTTACGAAATCATTGTCGACTTTTTGTTCTTCCCACTGTGGATTGTCTACAACCATTCCGGCATACACCCCTTCCGCATGGTTTTCAAACTCTGCATTGAAAAGAAACGCCCTTTTCTGGTTAAAAAAAGCCATGATCTTGGCGATGATCACATAAGAGAGCACCGCCAGGAAGGTAACTACGGGGTGGAGGAACCACTTGTCCTTCATGCCGTCTTCCTTCATTTTTTCATGAATCACCAGCAAATGCGTGTACTCATTGTCCTGGGCATCACGTCCCCAATCAATGACACTCTTGACTTCCTTCACGCGCTCGGTGTTGCGGAACTGCCTCGTTAGCTTTACATAATGCCGGATCTCCCAGACCCGGTAGGGGATGCTGGCCAGGATCTCCAGGAGCTTGGCTTTGGGCAGGTTGTCCTTCTTGCCTGCGACCATATCCATCCCAAAGAAAAACATTTTTGCGATGAAGCTGTATTTATAACGTGGGGTTTCGAGGGTGGTTTTGTGCTCCTTTTTTAAGTCGATTTGTCCGGTTTTTTCCATGTTGTGTGTGAGTTATATTCGTTGTTTTTCTATTCCGTATGCTGTGCATATGCTTTGGAACTGATCAGCCTGTAAAACCGGGTTTGATCATGCTCCTGCAAACTATTTTGCATATCCTTTACAATGCAATAATAAATAAAAATTTCAGCAATGGTGGTTATCGTATGTAAAATCCGCTTATTTATAAACATACTGAATAAAAAGATGCCGCAAGCAATTAGCCTGCGGCATCGAAAGGAAAACCTTAAAAAGCCTGCTCTGCATTAACAATGCTGGACAGGCTTCAATAATCAGATCATTGGATGATCAGCCGTGAAATCACCGACTGCTTGGTGACGGGATCGGTGGCCCGGATGATGTACATGCCGGGTTGCAGGCGATTGGCATCCATAGACAGGACTTTTCCATCCATGCGCGTTTGGCTCAGGAGGCTGCCGTTCAGGTTATAGATGCGAATGTCCATTCCGGGCTGATCCACCTCGATGCGGAAGGCGTCTCTCGCAGGGTTGGGGCTTACAATCAACTCACGCAGCCGCTCGTTGTCCTGTACCCAGGTGTCATCCATCGGATCGGCATCCAAAGCGATGTTGTTAAATACCACGCGATCGCCATCATCAAGTGCCAGGTTGGGTCCGTCAAAGCGGATGCGCATGGTAAAGTGCGGATTGTCATCTGCTTCCGGGATCTCCCTAAAATCAATGACAAACAACCGGTATTCTTCAAACTGCAGCGGCAGGCTGGTGGCTTCCAGGCCGGTGGTGATCCATTCGCCACCCTGCTCGATGGCATAATCGATCAACAGGTATTCGGCAGCCATCAGGTCTTCACTGTCACCGTTGTCTTTTGCGGCAAAGCTTACGACTGGATGGCGATATCCGGAGGTTGGCAGGTGGAGGTAAAGCTTGTTCTCACCTGCATCACCGGTAAAGGGTTGCCTGACCTGGATGGCACGCATGTCGGTATCTCCATATGGGATGTCGTCATTTCCTTCCGGACGGTAATTGATGTCGGTGGGTCGGTTTCGACGCTCCAGGGAAGCTTTGCGCCAGTAGGGGTGGTCTTCGTTGAAGGGATAGCCGGCAAGTGCGGAATGATAAGTGATCAGGGCACCGCCGACCATGTCAAAGGTCGGTTCGATATACTCCAGCGGGGTATCGTTAGGCATGTCGTCGCCGAAATACCAGAAGTGTACCAGTTCCAGGTCGTCAGGCACCTCGTCCTCTTGCATCAGCACCACCACTTCGGTGACATCTGCTCCGTCTACGGTAATGACGCCGGCAGCATCCGTGTATCCCAGTGCTGTCACATGGTAGCTGTAGCTGCCTTCGGCCACCTCATGGAAGGTATAATCGCCCATCTCGTTGGTGATGTCACCGAGCGTAATCACGGCGTCGTCGATCTCCTGGCCGTCGACATCTTCCACTACGAAGGTTACATCATAGAATTCGGGAGGGATGGTTGCCATGCCATCCATGGCGATGTTGTTGAACACCACCCGGTCACCGTCGTCGAGGTCCATGTTGGGACCATCGAAACGGATACGGACGACAAAGTCCGGATTGTCATTCACGGCTTCTATGCCAGTGAAGTCAATCTCATACAGTTGATATTCCTCAAACAGGAGGGGAAGGACGGTTTCATCCAGGCCATCGGTGATCCAGTCACCATCCGCCTCCACGGCGTAATCGATGATTAACTCTTCGGCTGCCATCAGGTCCTCATTGTCGCCGTTGTCTTTGGCCGCAAAGCTCACGATGGCGTCTTGATAGCCTGTGGTGGGCAGGTGCAGGAACACGGTGTTCTCGCCGCCATCTCCGGTGAAGGGTTGTCTTACCTGCACGCCACGCATGTCGTCCTCATCATATGGTTCCCAGTCATTGCCTTGCGGCCTGTAATTGATGTCGGTGGGCCTGTTCCGGCGCTCGAGCGAGGCTTTCCGCCAGTTTTCGTGATCCGGATCGAAGGGGTATCCTGCGAGGGCTGAATGGTAGCTGATAAGGGCACCTTCCACCTGGTTGAAAGTGGGGTCGATGGTTTCGAAGGGTGTGTTGTTTTCGAGAAAATCGCCAAAGTACCAGAAGTGCACAAGCTCGTGCTCGGCCACGATTTCTTCTACTTCAAAGTGTGCTGTGGTGGCCGGTTCGAGTTCGTCTGCACTGGCCGTGATGCTGACATCACTTTCTGCCGTGTCATATATGATGCCCTCGATGCTGACTTCCGTTTCGCCTTCCGGAATGGTTCCCGTGAGGTTCCCGGAAAGGGAGCCGCTTCCTGATTCCAGGCTCAGGCTTACGGCGATGTCTGAAGTGGCCTCCACGATGTCACCCACTTCATTCATGATGCCTACGCCCAGGGAGAAGTCCGTGTCTGCAAAGACGGTATTTCCTTCATTCAGGTGGGTGATGGTCAGCTGCGAAGGCTCCATCGATGGCAGCACGATCACGGTAGCGGTATAGACGGCCGTGGAGCTATCTTCGGCGGTCACGGTATATTCAACCGGCTCGCTGAAATCCTGGGCCACGCCCGACTCGGGAGAAATGCTCTCCCCCGTATGGGTAATGGTGGGCACCAGGGCTCCTGTGTCCGTTCCGTAGGGGACTTCAAGGGTGATCGTCTTTTCTGCTTCATTGATGTCACCAATCACGGGCGGGTCAAGCTCTTCGAAGTCAAATGCTGTAATGGCCTTGGTGGTTCCCTGCAATTCTTCAGCCAGGGCAAAATAGCCACCCTCGGTAAAGTTCACTGCCGACTGCACGTGTCCGTTAGCAACGGACCCGCCCAGGTTGATCCAGGCCCCGTTGTCGGACTTGACGATCTGAAGCAGGTTTTCATCCACTGATGCATCCATGATGTCAAAAGGAATGGCAATTATGGCATCACTTAGGATGCCTTCACCATCGATTGACAAGGCGTAGTGATATTCATCCAGGATGGCCTGGATGTCGTCGGGCATGTCGAGATCTGGTGGTGCCGCAGCGAACATCTCAAGGGCGTACCAGGTGGGATCTGCCTCTTCCTGTGTCAGGCTTAGGTGCACCGGCCCATAGAGCCCGTCTTTTCCTATCGGATAGAAGAGGTCATTTTCTGCATCATCCGCGACTTCAATGGATACCAGGCCAGATACATAACTCGCATCATCTGCGCCTTCTACCGTGGCACCAGCTGAAAGATAGAGGACAGCTTCTTCGTGTACTTCGATCAAGCCTGAGACAAGCTCCAGCTCGGTGTTGACCTGCAATGGACCGTTAAGGTGCAGGTTGTTTTCAGTCTTGTCAATGATCAGCACATCCACCTGGAGGTCTTCGTTATTAGACTCCAGGTTTTGTGGCTGGTCGCCGTGGAACAGGACGGCCACGTCGCCGGCATCCAGGGTAGCGCCAGGTTCGGCATCCACGATGAAGTCGCCGGTGATCTCAATGTGGCTGTCGTCGAGGTCGAGTTCGCTGCTCTCATCCACGGTGATCATCAGGTTGCCGTTCAGCTCGATATGTCCATCGTCAAAGTCAAACTCGCTGCCATCTTCCAATGTGATCACCAGGTCGCCTTCGATAAAGAGACTTCCCTCATCGAGGTCGAAAATGCCGCCATTGCTGGCTTCCAGTTTGGCATAGCCGCCAGTCAATGTAATGTGGGCGTCGTCCATGTCAAACTCGCCGTTGTCGTGCGCAAAGACGTAGAAGTTGCCATCGATGGTGATGTCGGCTTCATCGAGGGAGATGTTCTCGTCGCCGTCGGCTTCGAACTTGGTCAGGGTGAGAATGAAGTCATTACCCACGTGCAGGGTGATCTCGTCACCGTCAATCTCGCCGTCGCCATCAGCACCTTCAGGCCGGTTGTGGGTGATCTCCAGGTTGTTTCCGATGGTGAGCGTGCCGTCACCAAACTCAAAGTCGCCTGCGCTGTCAATGTCGATGATGAAGTCGCCGCCGATGTCTACCACGGAGTCGTCGAGGTCAACAACACCTCCTTCGTACATATATATAAATACATCACCTGCAACGGTTACTGTGGAATCGTCGAAGTCGAACTCCCCGTTGTCTTCTCCATCATAGTTGGTGTAGATGTACATATTGCCACCTATGGTTAATTCGCCGTCGCCCATCGAAATGTTTTCGTCGCCGTCGTCTTCTGCGCGGGTCAGTTTGGCAATGAAATCGCCATCCACATGGATGACGGCCTCATCGATGTCGAGTTCGGCATCTTCCTCTGTGTCCAGCTGGCGGTGATGCCGGATGTCGAAGTCTCCACCAATATGCAGGTGCACGTCGTTGAACTCAAAGTCGCCGTCGCTGTCCATGTCGATGATGAAGTTGCCGTTGATGGTGATTTCCTGGGTGAAATCGTCGTCACCGTCTTCGCCTTGCTCGTCGCGGAAACGGGGGTTGCCATCTTCCCGGACCCACACGTAGAGGTGGTGAAGTTCGGGCACGACGATTTCGTAGTCGGAGTTGCCGTCGGTGACCCGGTGCTCAAGGGTACCGGTCAGCGCGTAAGACTCGACGTCGCCATCCATTTCGATGTCATCGCCCACGACAAAGGTGTTGCCGTTGTCGCGGAAGAGCGCATCGCCTGAGAAGTCGAGGTCGAGGTTGTTGACAGCTTCAAAGACGATGGAGGCTTCGTCGCTGGATACCAGGTCGAGCGTGCCCTCGCTTTTTTCTGCATCGAAGTTGTAGGCCATCAGCTTGGAGTGCTGGTCGACAGTGATGGTTTGGTCGCCATCTTCTTCCATTTCGATGCTCCAGAAGTCGCCGCTATCGCCTTCCCAGGCAACGCCATTGATGACATCGATGTCGCCATTCAGGATGAGGT
>PUOJ01000136.1 GCA_003552075.1 Bacteroidales bacterium | reverse complement strand
TTAATGTATTTAAAATCAAGCCCTTTAAGATAAACGGGGTTGATCTCTTCCACATTTTTGCGATTTTCTTCAGAGAGAATTACGGTTTTCATGCCAGCACGTTTGGCGGCAAGAATTTTTTCCTTGATGGCTCCTACGGGCATGACTTTGCCCCGCAGGGTAATTTCGCCGGTCATGGCTACCGCTGGTCGTATCTTGCGCCGGGTAAAGGCAGATGCCAGTGCAGCAAACATCGTAATGCCGGCAGACGGGCCATCCTTTGGCGTAGCACCTTCCGGGACGTGCATGTGCACATGATAGTTTCTGAACAAATCAGGATCAATGTGGAGGGTGTCGGCGTGGGCCTTCAGATACTCAAAGGCGATCGTTGCCGATTCCTTCATCACATCACCCAAGTTTCCGGTAAGGCTCAGACCGCCTTTCCCACGACTCAGGCTGACTTCCACAAACAACACTTCACCACCGGCTTGCGTCCATGCCAGGCCGGTCATCACCCCGGCAAGATCTTTTAAGATGGTTTGGTCACGGGTGTATTTCGGGGCACCCAGTATGTCTTGCAAATCTTCGGTTTTTAGGGATGCAGGCACGTCCTTTTCCAGGACAATGTCCCTCGCCCGTGCCCTGGCAATCTTGGCCAGGGTCTTCTCCAGGCTCCTGACTCCGGACTCGCGGGTGTAGTCCTGAATGATCTTTTCAAGCACCTTCTTGCTGAACTTCAGCTGGCCCTTCTTCAATCCATGGGCATCTAACTGCTTAGGAATCAAATGACGCTTTGCAATTTCCTGTTTTTCCTCCACAATGTAACCGCTAAGGTCGATTACCTCCATCCTGTCGCGCAGCGCCGGCTGTATGCCAGACAAAGTATTTGCCGTAGCGATGAACATGATGTTCGAGAGGTCATATTCCACCTCCAGGTAGTTGTCATAGAAGGTGTTGTTCTGCTCGGGGTCAAGCACTTCAAGCAAAGCCGAGGAGGGGTCGCCGCTGAATGTCTTGTAACCGACCTTGTCCACTTCATCCAGCACAAAGACGGGGTTTGAGGCACCCGCTTTTTTCAGGTTCTGAATGATACGGCCGGGCATGGCGCCCACATAGGTCTTACGGTGACCGCGGATTTCAGCTTCATCGCGCAAGCCACCCAATGACATCCTGATGTATTTGCGACCGATGGCATGGGCGATGGATCTTCCCAATGATGTTTTACCCACTCCGGGAGGTCCCACAAAGCAAAGGATTGGTGACTTCATGTCGCCTTTGAGCTTGAGCACGGCAAGGTACTCAAGGATCCTTTCCTTGATCTTTTCCAATCCGTAATGGTCACGGTCAAGTATGCGCTGCGCCTTCTTCAGGTCAAAATTATCCGGGGTATATTCATTCCAGGGCAGTTCCACCATGGTCTCCAGGTAGTTCATGTGCACGGTATACTCCATGGCCGCCGGGTTCATGCGCTGAAGCCTTGCCAGTTCCTTCTCAAACAACTCACCCACCTGCTCGGACCAGTTCTTCTTTGAAGCCTTTGCCTTAAGCTCATTGATCTGCTCCTCATGCGGATTGCCTCCAAGCTCCTCCTGGATCGTTTTTAGCTGCTGTCCAAGGATATAGTCACGTTGCTGCTTGTCAATGTCAACCTTTACCTTGCTTTGGATCTGGTTTTTGAGTTCGGCCACCTGCATCTCACGCTTCAGGTGTTTGAGCACGGTGTTTGCACGGGTGTCCACATCCGGAATTTCCAGCAACTTTTGTTTTTCATCTACCTCGATATTGAGGTTGGATGAGATGAAGTTGACCAAAAAAACAGGGCTCTCAATGTTTTTGAGCGCAAAGGCGGCTTCACTTGGCACATTGGGTGACAATTTCACAATCTGGATGGCCATGTCCTTGATCGTAGAAATCAGGGCCTTGAACTTTTCATCATTCCGGGGCTTATCTGGGGACTCGAAGGTCTTTACCCGCGCCATGAAATAAGGTTCATCTCGGGTCATTTCTTCGAGCTCAATTCTTTTTTTTCCCTGGATGATCACGGTCGTGTTGCCATCAGGCATTTGCAGGATCTTGATGATCTGTGCTGCAGTTCCGATGGCGTTAAGGTCCTTATAATCCGGATCTTCCACTTCTGCATCCTTTTGCGATACCGCACCGATGATACGTGATCCCTTATACACTTCACGCACCAGTTTGATGGATTTATCACGGCTCACGGTGATCGGGATCACCACGCCGGGAAACAGCACGGTGTTTTTCAAAGGCAGTATGGCAAGCTCTTCAGGAATTTCTTCCATTGCCATCTGTTGTTCTTCTTCTGTAGACAATAGCGGAATGAATTCGCTGTCGGCATCCATGTCGTCCCTTGAAGGCATTAGGTCGTTATCAAATAAGTCTCTCATATACTACGTCAAATTGTCATAAAAAAAATTTTGCGGCAGCCATAATGTCGGCAGCCAGCATACACATGCGCATTGCGCTATTCCTTTGCAAGGGTTGCAAGCCAGGAGACTATGCGTTTTCAACTGGCAAGCAGGGAAATGCAGCAACACGGCACCTGAATTACCGCAACGAACGTGCCACGAAACAGGTCTGGCAGAAAAAAGCTTCGTTACATAAAAAGGAAGTGGATCCACAGACGGCCAAAGACTTTCCACACGACAAGTGACAACAGGTGGTAAACGGTTGGTCACAGGCAGGCAAGGCCTTAAAGAATTTTGCGGTAACCGAGGGTATGTTCATACACCTGCCTGAAAATCTCGATGTC
>PUOJ01000132.1 GCA_003552075.1 Bacteroidales bacterium | reverse complement strand
GCGTGTGCGCTACTTTGCGTCCTACAACCATTTGTCAGGGCTGCTGTGAGGTGGTTAGCTGCTCCTGCTGCTGCTGCCCTGTTGCTGTTGTGGTGTTGTGTGTCGAGCCTGATGCTGCTGCGTTCAGACGATGTGTTGCATCCCTTGCCATGCGATGTCGTGCTGCCCCCCTCATTGTTTGCTTCAACCGTGTAAAGTGTTTTGGGCACTCCAATCAATGGAAGCCTGATGGCCTCCCACGCCAGGGTTGAGGTCCTCCGGCTCGTGGATGGTGGTGGCGCACTTCTGGCACAGGGGGCTGTGGGGTGGTGCGATGCAGCGGGCCTGCTGGCTGCCGCCGCCACGGCCGCGCAGCAGCCGCGGACAGCTGTACCAGACGCCACGCTCTACCTCGGCACCATGGTGCTGGCCCTGCCGCAGCTGCTGGCTGGGCTGGCGCAGACCAATCAGTTGATGCCGCCCCTGGCCGAGGAATACTGCAGCATATGGGAGAATGGCGCGCGCGCGCTCACGCTCCGTGTGCAGTTCCCGCCCACGCCACCTCCCCCGCCCGCGCCAGCCCCAGCACCAGCCCCGCACGCAGCAGCATCAGCGCCACCAGCAGCCCCAGTATCAGCAGCAGCGGCAGCTGCGGCAGTAAGTGCTGCGCAGCACGCGAGGCAGCAGCCAGCAGCTGCAGCGCCGCTAGCAGCATCCGGATCCAAGGGCAAGAAGGAGCCCTACAGGTTCCAGGAGGTCCGGGCAGAGCTGCATTTCGGGCTCAGCAGGCTCGCACCCGTGGAGACAGTGACAAAGTTCTCCCTGACCTTGAAAGGTGAGCACGTAGTGCCAAAACCTCCATTGGACAGCATCAGATGTGCCACAGCCAGTAAGCAGCGCGCCCATGCCCTGCTCACTACCAGCCCAGGCCATGCTGCCGGCCTGGGGCTCGCTCCAGGTAGGCTGCAATTGCGGGGCACCCCTGTGCATCTGCAGTGTGCACAGCTTGTGCTTGTGCACCCGTCTGCGTGCACGTGTACAAGTGGGCACATGCGCAAGCACGCGCGGGCTGTGTGCAAGCATACGTATAGTGTACGTACACTCGTGCGGAGTGGACGCGCCCTTGCACACGCCCTTGCCTTGCGCAGCCTGCCCTGCTACACATGCCCCTCTGCCTGCATCAGCTCCACCTTTCCCCTGAGCGCATGCATGACTGAATGTACTCGCACGGGTATGAGATTCGCGTGCATGTAATTCGCCCTCATCCGCCCCACCGCGCAGGCGAGGAGACGGTGCCGGTGTCGGACGCGCTGCCAGGCGTCGAGGCGCTGTACCTCCCGCTCACGGTGCGGGAGGCCAGGGGGCGGGTGCTCAAGCGTTTGCAGGTGCTGGACGCCTTCGCTGCCAACCTGGCCCCGCTTGTGCACGGGGGCGCCAAAGCGAGCGCCGTGAAGACGCGCATCCATGAGTGAGTGGCTGACAAGTGAGATGGGGTGGATGGCACGGCGGACGCATCCGCGGACGCACCCGGTGCTCAGTGCTCAAGCAGGCAACACTTGCCAGCAGTATTGGCAAGCAGTATTCAGGAGAGCTGGCTTTGTTGACAGATCCTCTGGGGCATGTATTGTGTCGACGGCCCATGAGCATAGGCCGTCAACCCTGTCTGATGCAGCATGAACACACCCTGCACGCAGGATGATGGCGGACACACGGTCTGAACTGCTGGCATATGCCAGGCGCGCGTACATCCAGGCGCACCCCCAAGCAAGTGTGCCAAAGCAGCCTGTGAGGGTTTGCTCGCGCGTCCAGTTCGAGCACCTGCAGGCAGTGCTGAAGCTCAGCTTTGAGGGCTGGTCTGCCTTCCAGCAGGGTAGCACGTCCGGCAAGGAGGTGCTCAGGCACATCTGCGGCAGCGACCGTGCCAACTACCAGCGCCTGAAGGGTGGGTGAGGGCAAGCGGATGAGCGATTCTATATGTGTGCGTGTGTGTGCGTGCGTGTGTGTGTGCGTGCATTTGTGTGTGTCTGAGTGCGTTTTTGCTTGTATGCGTGTGTGCGCGCACACACGTGCGTGTGTGCGTGCTTGCCACTCTGCTGCATATTTTTCTAGGTGTTGACTTATAAGTCAACACCTATAAAAATTACCACCAACATCATCAACTTCTCCCACTAACACATTCAGCGGCCTATCCTGAGGCCGCCTTTGCGAACGGGACAGCCCGCAAGCTAGAGGCACAGCCACAGCCACAGCCACAGCCACTGCAGCAGCAGCAGCCGCCACAGCTGCAGCCACAGCTGGTGGAGGGTGGACAGCACGGACCCTCAGGTAGGCACTCTTTGTCAGCTTATGCACAAGGTTTCTATAGGTTTGTGCCATCATGTGCGTGCGTGCATGTGTGCCTGCACTTCCTAGCCCACACGCTCCTCGACGCGGTCACACACCACCACCTGCAATGAAGGGCCGGACACAGCAGCAGACGTGGAGCAGGGCGACAATGGCGGCCCCTCGCTTAGTGACGTGGCTGAGGTGCGTGTGGTGCTTGGGATGGGGATGTGATCATCCATTTCACAGGCTGGGCAGCGTTGCAGCCTTTGTGTTTGCATGCAGCCTTGTGCCTGGGGGTGAACCAATGGCGCTCTCTCTTTCGCCCAGTGTCAAGACACGCATGGTGTGAAGACACGCACGGCTAGCTAGTGCCTGCCACCAAGTGTGGAACTGCCTGCCACCGAGTATGAAACGTTTTTTGGCGAAGCCGCGCACCAGCGGGCGGAGCGAAGCGTGAAGCCTCCAAT
>PUOJ01000178.1 GCA_003552075.1 Bacteroidales bacterium | reverse complement strand
CTTCAGATCATCCGCATCTGATTCTATGATGATTATGTCATTGTACTTTATGATGCTGTTGGGTCCCGGGGCATGGATACGTTTCCCGTCGCGAATTAGTCCCAACAACTGCACCTCAGCATCTGTAAGGTTCTCCAGCTCTTTGACAGGCTTGTCTTTCACCTTCGCGTTCCGGGTGACCTGTATCTCAGAGATATACTCTTCTATATCAAAACGGTCGGATTCGGATTTCTTTGCGGCCCGACGCGGCAGCAACCGCCATCCCAGGAAAGAAACAAAAAGGATTCCTGCGAAGGCAAGTCCGGCACCTACAGGTGTGAAAGCGAACATGCCAAAGGCTTCTCCCACTTCGTCGGCCCGGAACGTGGCGATGATGATGTTGGGCGGTGTGCCGATGAGCGTGGTCATCCCGCCAAGGAGCGAGGCAAAGGCAATGGGCATGAGAATATAGGACGGTGGATGACCGCTTTTGCGGGCCATGGCGATCGCCACCGGCATGATGATGGCCAGGGCCCCCACATTGTTCATGAAGGCAGAGGCGACAGCGACCAGCACAGACAGGGTGATGATCTGCAAAAGCAATCCCTGTCCTACCTTCATCACCCACTTGCCCAGCAGGTCAATCAGGCCCGAAAACTCCAGGGCCTTGCCGATCACCAGTACGGCTGCCACCGTAATCACGGCAGGATGTCCGAACCCTTCAAAGGCAGCTTGCGGCGTGATGGCCCCGGCGATGACCAGGATGAACAAGGCAATCAGCGCCACTGCATCGTGGCGCAATGGCCCCCAGGCGAAAAGAAACAGCACCAGGATCAGGGTACCGAAGACGATTTGATGTTCCATGAGTCAAAAATACGATTTATTTCAAGGTTTTCTTCATAACAAAAATGACAGGATATAACTGTTATTGCAGATCTAAAACTCGTACAAGGGATGCTGGGTTATGGGGTTGTAGGGTGTTTGAGTTTGAGGTTGGCGAAGGCATTTGTGTGCATCTGTGAAACCATTTGTGTTCATTTGTGGATTTTGCAGGAAATTATAACCCCTTAAATCCGAAACTCCATAACCCGTGACCTTGTAAGCTGATTACGATGAATATTAGTATATTTGTTCAAAAGGTGAAACCTGCTCTGAACAGCGGTTATTTGCGATAAAGATAAAAGCCAACAGCCAACAGCCAACAGCCAAAAGCCAACAGCCAACTATTCGACAAAATCTACAACAATATGGGTAAAGCGATTGTAAAATGCACCATTGCCACTTATGGGATTGATGAATATGTAGTGGAAGTTCCCTGTGATAAGGACGACGTGGATGAGATCATCATTTCGCGGGCTTGGAAGAAATTAAAAGAGGATGAAGGCGGGTCGCTGCCTTATGGCAATCGCACGGCTGAGATTCTTAAACGTACAGATTAACACTCACTTGTCTCAGGCCTGGTCATCGGATTTATCATCCTCCAGTTCGTTTAGAATTTGCTTCACATCCGTTTCGGTATGATGCAGTTTTTCCTTGCAAATGCGGATAAGTGTGGCGGCCCGCTTCACCTTTGCGGATAACTCATCCACACTGATCTCCCCATCTTCCATGTCTGTCACGATC
Organism: Bacteroidales bacterium; assembly: GCA_003552075.1. GTDB lineage: Bacteria > Bacteroidota > Bacteroidia > Bacteroidales > UBA7960 > PUPG01. The sequence continues at coordinate 11,228 of PUOJ01000178.1, read as the reverse complement.
TGCTGAAGCTCTTCGAAGGCTTCCGTGTAGGTGATTTCTTTGTCAGTCATGTTTGTTGTTTTATTTGTCAAAATGTCGAAAAGTCGAAAGGTCGAAAAGTCCCTGCGACCAATACCCTTCCCAGGTGCATCAGCATTTTGTCTGCATCAACACTGTGTTATGTTTTTTTATGTTTACTGCTTACCGTGCTGGTGATTTTTCCCTCAAGGAGCGTTGTTTCCAGTGCGTCGCCGGCACGCACATCCTGGTTTGACCTGATGGCCTGGCCATCTTTTCTGGTGATGCTGTAACCTCTTTGAAGCACATTGTCCGGGTGCAAATGCTGCACACTGTTTTTCAGCGTTTTTAGGCGGGTGTCTTCATTGCTCAGTTGTAGTTGGCTGAGCTTTTTAAGCAGCTGCCCGCTCATGTCGAGCCACTCCTGGTTGTTTCGCAGGAGTTGTTTACCGTTCCGTTCTATGCTGTGGCCAAAGTCCCGGAGGACATAATTTTTGATGTGATTGGTCTGATAGCTTGTTTGTCGGATGAGGCTACGGGTGATTTCTTTGATGAAGTTGCGGTTTGTTGTAATCATGCCCCTTGCCTGGCTGCGGTACAACCTCACCAGATTTTTAAAATCCTGATTGGCGCGTGTTAATGATTGTCCGGCCAGCGTAGTGATCTTTTTCTGGTTATCCTCCACGGCATAGGCAAAGTTGTGGAAATGCTGGATCAGTTTTTCGGCCAGCTTGGTAGGGGTGATGGCATTGGTATGCGCCACCATTTCGGTAACCGTTTCGTTGGTCGCGTGCCCGATGCCCGTAAACACCGGGAGGGGAAAGCGCGCGACCGTGCTGGCCAGTTCGTAATGATTGTAACAGGTCATCCCGATCTCTCCGCCACCGCCCCGGATGATGGCTACGGCATCAAAATGGTGCTTCACATTGCGTATCTTTTGCAGCTGAGCCATGATCGCTTCAGCTGCTTTATCTCCCTGCAGCAGGGAAGGGAAAAGAAGGTGAAAGAAGCTGTACTTCCAGGGGTTTTCATCAATCACCCGCAGGAAGTCGGCATAGCCTTTGCTTGTTTCCACCGAGATCACTGCAATGCGCTTAGGCAACAAAGGCAATTCCAGTGCTTTGTTCTTGTCAAAAAGCTGCTCCTTTTTCAATCGATCGATTGAGGCCTGCTTTTCCTTTTCCAGGTCGCCTAGCGTAAAAGCCGGGTCGATGTTGAGGATGCGCAGTGACAAGCCATACAGCGAGTCGAAATGAATCCGTGCCAGGAAAAGGATTTTGATCCCGTCCTTCAGTGGCTCCTTCAATACTTCCAGGAAGCGCGCGTTGATGCTTTCATAGTCTGCCTTCCACAAGATCGCACGCATCTGGGCCGTAATCCTGCCATCTTGTTTTTCCACGAGGTCGGGATAGCAATGCCCGGAATGATGGTAATGGTTGAGTTTGTTGAGTTCAGCTTTAACCCAAAAGGCGCTGCCGTAACGATTGGATAGCACTCTTTTGATGCTTTTCGTTACTTCTTCCAATGAAAATACGCGCTTTTCGCCGATTTGCTCAGACATGCGGGTTGGGCTTTTGTTGGGGTCAACATCGCGATGACGACCTGGCTGAGCTGCCTTTTCAGTGTCTTAGGGCTTCAATTCGTTGCCGATCTGGTAAGGATCGCCGATTTTTGGACCCGGACTGCGGTATTCGCGTACCCCGCCGAAATAGATTAGCGGATTGGCCGCATCGATGTCCAGCGAGCCGATCTCTTCCGGATTTTTAAGCTTGTCTGTGTCCACGTGGGTTTCCATGATCTCCCCCACAAAATGGTTGGTCCTGCCAATGATTCTCCAATCGGTGAGACGACACTCCAGGTTTAGTGGACATTCCTTGATGATGGGTGACTTGACAATTTTTGAAGGCAGTTTGGTCAGGCCGGTTTCCTCGAATTTGTCCATGTCACGTCCTGAACGAATACCACAAAAATCCGCTTCCTTCATGATGTCAACGGAGGCAATGTTGACCGTGAAGTCTTCATTCTCCTTGATCGCCTCACCGGAAAATCCGCGTGTGCCTACAGATATTCCCAGCGTTGGTGGCTGGCTGGTGAGCAGGCTTACCCATGCTATGGTCACAATGTTCGCTTTTTCCATGTTACCCGTCACCACCAGGGAAACCGGGCAGGGAAACATGATCTTTTTAGGTCCGAATGTGGTCTTCATCTGTTTGTAATTAATGTCAAAAAGTCAAAATGTCAAAACGTCTCAATAATCATCCTCCTGTGTGTCAAAAATCCTATCATGGGCGTTTGGCTTCGCCGAGCTCGCAAGTGCTCGGTTCATGTGTTTATGTTTGTTAAAACCATTGGTTTTTAGATGTTTGTACTTTTAGCGGGACCGCTCTTAGCTTTTAGCTTTTGGCTTTCTTGCCAATAGCCAACAGCCAATAGCCAATAGCCAACAGTCAATAGCCAACAGCCCACAGCCAATAGCCAACAGCCAACAGCCAACAGCAAACAGCCCACAGCCAACAGCCCACAGCCCACAGCCTACTTACTCTAAACGCCCAGTACTCATCTTGCCACCATCTAATGTGCCCAATTGATGGTCTTCATGTGGTTAAGCATCTCCTTGGCCATTTCCAGCGCTTTAATTGCCCTGGCGTGTGAAAAACTCGTCAGAAAAGACCGGGCCAGCTCCGGGTCTTTTTCGTAAAGGCTTAATGCGCTTTCTTCAATGGCTTCCTGCATTGCAAACTGCTCCTCCTCGAAGGGATCCCATTCTGCTCTTGCCCAGCTGATGTATTCCGGGTAGTTCAGGTCCAGCATTTTTTCCAGGCCGGTAAATACGTCGAAAGCATTTTCTGGGTCGTGATCGTATGTGCCCTCAGGCGGGTCAAACTGGAATTGGATGTTCAGTGCCTGTTCGATTGGCCAGTCTTTATAGTATGGTGCCGGTGTGCTAGTGACGCCTGCATACCATGGGACGAGAACCGATCCGCAGGGGGCTGCGGTGGTTCGCCAGGCCACGGAGCCTATTTCCGTGGGCATCCAGCTTCTAAGCTGATATACCACAAGCTGTTGGGCCGTGCTGCTGCAGATGGCGCCTGTGCCTGGCTGATGATGGGGCGAAGCATCTTCGGGCATGCCCAGTTTATGGGCAAGCGACATGTCGGGCTCTTGTCCTTCCAGGTGGCCGTGGCTTCGGATGATATTGGCCACATCGGTCACGGTGAACCTCCTTTCGGGATACAGGGCAAAGGGCAGTTGTTCATCTGCGGGGAGATCGATCAGTTCCTCCTTCACCAGCGAATGGCTGAACCATTGGCGCGGGTCCACGCCCTCTTCATCCATAAAGCTGCCCTCCGGTGCCGGCCTGTTAAATGCTTCCCGGAAGCTGAAGTGCTCACCGGATGCAGGATCATACCATCCCCTTTCTATGGCATACTCCACGAGACCATCAGAAGCGATGACATTTTCTTCATCATCAATGTCTGCCTCTGGACCGATGATGTGTACGTTTGGAAGGAGGACGATTCCATCGTCCGGCACCCGTTGTGCGATGTAGTGCTTGCCCTTCATGGCAGCAAGCAACCAGGCTTCATTGGCATCTGCGATAACGTAAGTGCGTCCGGATGCAGCGTACCCAAAGTGGTCCAGCAGCTCCGTGGCTATCTCCACGCCCTCGCGTGCCGTTCTGGCCCGTTGGGCGATGATGCGGCGCAACTTAAAGCCGATGCCGCCATCGGTGATTTCGCCCCGCTCGACTAGCTCTTCATAACTGTCTTGCCGCGTGCGGCAGGCATCCGACCCTACAGCCACACCGTGTTCGTTGAAAAAGCCATCGCTGAATTCAACGCCGATGTTGCTGGCCCATAAAAAAGCATACGTTTCATCGGCCTGCGGCCATTCCCCGCCACGACGCAGCTGCACCATGCTGCCCGGCTCGTGCTGCATGCGTGGCACATATCGGTAACTCATGTTGCGGATCCCACCGTTCTGCTCCAGATGTCCAAAAAGAACAGCCCCGTCTGCAGAGGCATCTTTGCCCACTACAATGGTAAAACAAGCCTGGACTGGCGAGTTTATCCCAGCGAGAAGCAGTAAAAAGACCAATAAAAAAGTTGAGATGGATTTCATAATTGTAAAGTTCAAGTTTTTGGTTTGGGTAAAAAGGGTTTGAGGTTTGAATTTTGCAGTTAAGCTTGAAGCCGCCGCATATTAGGACTTTTCGACCTTTAGACCTTTCGACTTTTCGACATTTTGTCTTTTTGTCCTTTCGTCCTTTCGTCCTTAATATTCATAAACGATTTCGCCACCCAACACTGTTTTCAATACTTTGATCTCATGGATCTCTTCTTGAGGGATCTCAAAGTAGTCGCGGTCGATGACGATAAAGTCGGCCAGCATGCCTTCTTTTAATTGTCCCTTTAAATCTTCGGAAAACTCGACAAATGCAGGTCCGATGGTATAGGCTTCCAGGGCTTCCTGGCGGGTCATCCGTTGCTCGGGAATCCATCCGTCTTGCGGGTTGTTATCCCTGTCTTGGCGCGTAACTGCGGCATGCAGACCGTAGAAGGGATTGTAGGGGGATACGCCATAGTCGGAGCCTGCCGCAATGATCCCATTGTGGTCGAGGATGCTGCGCCAGGCATAAGCGCCTTCCAATGCCCTTTCGTACCCAATCCGGTCTTCCACGAAAAGCATGTCCTCAGTGGCGTGCACCGGTTGCATGGAGGCAATGATGCGGCCGTCGGCAAAACGCTGCACATCGTCGGGATGCAGGATCTGTGCATGTTCAACGACCAGCCTGGCCTGTTCCGGATTTTTTCCGGTCATGTCCATCGCCTGCTCGAAGGCATTGAGGGTGATGTGGTTCCCCCGGTCACCAATGGAGTGGGTGCGGGTGCTGAACCCCAGTTCCAGCAATTCTGCTACGAGGCTGGCATAAGCCTCTTCATCCTGTCCTAATGCACGCAATGCCCCAGTTTCTCCGGGCATGTCCGCATAAGGTTCCATCAAGGCGGCACCACGTCCCCCCAGGGAGCCATCCACGAATTTTTTTACCCAGCGTATGGTGTACCTGTCGCCGTGCAGGCCAATGAAGGGTTCTCCCATGATGCGTGCCGTTTCCGCGTCCACCGCATCCATCAGCCTGACACGCAAAAGCCCTTTTTCATAGGCTTCACTGCGCCTGGCCACCTCAAAAAGGTCTGAACGTGTCATGTCATGCACGGTGGTAATACCCGCTTCCAGCAGGGCATTGCTACCCAGCCTGAGGGCTTCAAGCTCCTCTTCGTCGGTAAGCTCCGGGTCAGGAGGGATATGTTGCGTCACAAGCGCTCCTGCCGCAGAAACTAACACACCTGAAGGTTCGCCGTGTGGATCCTTTACAATGCTGCCAGCATCCGGGTCAGGGGTGTCTGCCGTGACCCCGGCCTTTTCCAGTGCCATGGAGTTTACGAAATGCGCATGTCCGCAATACCGACGCAGCACCACAGGGTTCTTCGGACTTACCTCATCCAGCATGCTCCGATGCGGTGTGTCTTCCCAAATGGCGTCGTTATAACCCCGGGCGACGATCCAATCGCCTTCCTCTGCCTCCTGCGCGGCTTCCTCCAGTTTGGACGTAAGCTCATCCAGTGGAAGCCAGTAGATGTCCAAGGGAGCCAGTAGCATGTTTCTGCCCAGACCCTCAAAGTGCATGTGACTTTCCGTGAGTCCGGGGATGACCCATTGCCCTTCAAGGTCAACGACGTTTGCGTGATTTCCCGCAACCTCCATGGCCTCAGCTTCATTTCCTGCGTAAACAATTCTTTCTCCGCGGACTACGATACTTTCAGCAATGGGGTTATCCTGATCCAGCGTATAGATCCTGGCATTCGTGAATATGGTGTCGGCAGTCTCCCGCTGGCACGACAGCAGCATGGCCGTAAGCAGCGCAAGCGCGACAATTGGTCTAAGTGTGTGTGGTAGCATAATGTGTATATGAATAAGATGAGGTCATCATGATTTCTGACTGCAATAATAATTAAAAATGACGACAATACATTGAACCTGCCTTATACATATTGTATTTGCCTGAAAGGGAAGTGCTGCGCATTATGTAGGATTACCTTCTATATAATGAATTTCCCTGAAAGAAAAATGCCGTGCTTTTATGTATGATACAGGTATCATGGCCCGGTTGTCAGAAGGGAAATGAACATGATCATTGGTCTGGCGCCATTCGCTGGACGGATTGTCAAACTTAAAACGGAGCGGCAAAGATACACCTGCTCATGGGCATCCCTGTCATGCGTAGTACGGATTGCCTTTTGTCGTTTGTGATACTTTTCTTAGCTTTACGCACATCATTGGTTTTCAAAAAATCCCGAATGACCACTCTGCTGAAAATATGTTGTGTTTTGTTATTTTTCTGCATGGGATGTGAGAGACAACCAGTTGTCACGGACTTTCCAGAAATTGCGGAACGTGGTGAGCTTATTGCCATAACCAGTTACAGCCCATTCAGCTATTTTGTGTACCGCGGGGAGGTGATGGGATATGAATACGAACTGCTTCGTCTTTTTGAATCGCATATTGGCTTGCCGGTAAAGATCAGGCTTGCCAGGGACTTTGATGATATGATTGAAATGTTGGCGCGCGGGGAAGGAGACCTTATTGCTTATGGATTAACGGTGACTTCTGCTCGTCGTGAAAGCGTTGCATTTACGGATCCATTCAATGTGACCCGCCAGGTCTTGGTGCAGCGCAAGCCCGAAAACTGGCGCCAGATGATGCTTCATCAGGTCGAACAGCAGTTGATCCGCAATCCTATGGAGCTGGATGGAGAAACCATTGTGGTACGCCGGGGTTCAGCTTATGTGGAAAGGCTCCGGAACCTGTCCAGCGAGATTGGCGCAGATATTCATGTGGAGGAGGCCCTGGAAGGCGTTATCACGGAGGAACTGATTCACCAGGTGGCCTCTCAGGAGATTGATTATACAGTAGCAGATGAAAATATCGCATTGATCAAAACCGCGTTCTACCAGGACCTTGACGCCTCCACAGCTGTCAGTTTGCCACAGCAAACCGCCTGGGCTGTTCGGCATTCCTCAGAGGCTCTCCTGGATAGCCTGAACGCTTGGCTTAGCGGCATACAAAAGCATGCCGACTATTATATGATTTACAACAAGTATTACGAAAATCGCCGTGCCTTTCGTACAAGGTATGCGAGTGAGTATTTTCCTTTCGGAGGCGGTCACATCTCTCCTTATGATAGCCTGCTTCGGGAAAAAGCCAGCCTGATTGACTGGGACTGGCGCTTGCTTGCCGCCCTGATCTTTCGTGAAAGCCGTTTCGATCCGGCAGCCGAGTCCTGGGCGGGTGCTGCAGGGCTTATGCAGTTGATGCCGGCAACTGCCAAGGAGTTTGGCGCCACAGACCCCTGGGATCCGTTGCAGAATATTGCGGCTGGCGTGCGATATATTCACTGGCTTGAGGACTACTGGCTGGAGTTTATTCCCGATGCGCAGGAAAGAAAGCAATTTGTGCTTGCGTCCTACAACGTCGGCCAGGGACACGTGCAAGATGCACGCAGGCTCGCACGTGCACACGGCGACGATGCTGACCGTTGGCATGGCCATGTGGCGCAATATATGCTGAAGAAATCCAACCCGGAATACTACAACCGCGAAGAAGTGAGGTTCGGATATGCTTCCGGCATAGAACCGGTTACATACGTGGAAAGCATCCACAATCTATACGCACATTATCAGCTGTTCTTTGATTAACATTCTTGCCAGCCAAGTTCAACTCACTAAAAAACATCATCCCATGCAAAAACACCACTTGTTATTTTTGTTGATTGCCTTTGTTTATCTGCCTGCAAAGGCCTGCACCATTGCCATCATCAGTGGCGAGCACACCCCCGATGGAAGACCGATCATTTGGAAGCATCGCGACACGCCTGCGCTGGATAATAAAGTTGTAATCTATGACCAAGGGAGATATCGTGCGGCCGGACTGATAAACTCGGATGATGACGGACCGGATCGGGTATGGATCGGACACAATGAGGCCGGCTTTGCCATCATGAATTCTGTATCTTACAACCTGTTGGAAGAAGATACCATAAACATGCCTCATCAGACAGGCTACATCATGCGTGACGCCCTGACGGAATGTGCAACAGTGGATGATTTTGCCCATTTTCTTGATAGCCGGGAGCAGCCCTGGGGTGTGGAAACCAATTTTGCCGTGATGGATGCCCAGGGCAATGCCGCTTATTTTGAAACGGACCACTTCTCTTATACACGTATTGATGTGGACGACAAACGGGTTGCACCGCACGGCTATATCGTCAGGAGTAACTACTCTTTCACCGGACAGCCCCATCAGGGTGCAGGATATATTCGTTTTGAAACGGCCGAAAGACTCTTTTATCGTGCTTCCGGAACGAACAACCTGTCTATCCCCTACCTGATTGAAAATATGGCGCTTTCCGTGTATAACTCCTATAGCGGTCAGGATGCCCGCAACGCCCTGCATCTCAGGGAAACTGAATCCAAATTCATGTATTTCCAGGACTGCATTAACCGATACACCTCCAGCTCGTCTGTTTTCATCCAGGGAGTCAGACCGGATGAAGATCCTGGCTTGACTACGATGTGGGCCATGGTGGGCTTCCCATTATCCAGTGTCGCCATCCCGGTATGGATTACGCCAGAGGAAACTCTGCCATCTATCATTACCGCTCCCGGTACCGCGAACGCGCCCATTTGTGACTGGGCACTTGATTTAAAATATTCCCGCTTGGTACCCTCCACGCGCGGATCTACACGGTACTATATTGATGCGGTTCAGGTCTGCAATGCCGATAATACCGGTGTAACGCAGCAGCTACTTGATGTGAACAGGAATGTGATTGAGGCCACTAACCAACTCATGGAGCAATGGTACCCCCATGCACCGGATCAGGAAGCAGTCAATAATCACTACCAATGGCTGGATGAATTCATAAGCCGGGCCTATGAGAAAAAATTCGACATATCCACAAACAAGTAAAGGAATACCTGGTTTTACTCAAAATGCCTAATTTTGATGGCAATCCCGGAATTTATCTGTCAATGCCAAGTGATTGCTTGTGTTGACATACGTAATGTATCTTGAAAAATTGTTTTGACATCCATGCTCCAGACATATCCACAGGTTCTTCTGATCAGTGGTAGTACTCGCAATGTGGGGAAAACCACCCTTTCTTGCCGGCTGATTAAACGTTTTGCCGATCAGCAGATCATTGCCGTGAAGGTTTCTCCCCACTGGCACCCCCAGCCTGATGATACGAAAGAGGTGTATCGCGATGATGACCTTCTGATCATTCGTGAAAATAACCCTTCACGGAATAAGGATAGCGCCAGGATGTTGCGCTGTGGCGCGCGACAGGTGTTTTACGTGCAAAACCGCAGTGAAGAGCGACTTCCTGAGGTCCTGCAGATGATTTTTGACATGGCCGGTGAGCAATATCCCTACATTATTGAATCCGCTGCCCTTGGGAAATATATCCAGCCGGCTGCTCACTTTCACATCACCCGCCCTCAGCAAAAAGGCGATAAACAGCGCCCCAATGACGTACCCACAGATCACGTGCTTCATTTCGACGGCGAGGCTTTTGACTTTGACATCAACCGCATTTCCTGCGAAAATGGGCTCTGGATGGTGAAGGAAAAAGCCTGATCGGGCCTGCTGTTTTTCTATTGCCGATTCCGCTCATTGGTTGTTACCTGTCTTATAATGCAATTTTCCAAAATACGCGGTATTTTCCTTTCCGCTAAATACAGGGAGTTTTAGGAAGGGTAAGATCACTTTCCCAAATTTTATGACGTAATTTTACGTCAGTTTAAAAATATGACGTATTTTTGCGTTATAAGCCAATACAGATATTATGATGGAAACATTTGATCAGAATTTGAGAGTCAGGGCCGCTTTGTTCAAGGCCCTGGCGCATCCGGCCCGGCTGGCTGTATTGCAATACCTGGCAGGCATTAAAACGTGCATTACCGGTGATATTGCCGAGGAACTTCCGCTGAGCCGCACGACGGTCAACCAGCACCTCAAGGAGCTCCGGGATGTGGGATTGATCAAGGGAACCGTTGAGGGTGCCAGGCGTAAATATTGTCTGAATCCAGATCAGATCAGGAGGTTGCGCCGTGAATTTGACGCCTTGATGGAGGTGATTGATACCGGGGTGTCACACTGTTAAATGGCATCATGGCTATAAGCTATTAGCTCTTGGCTTTTGGCTGTTAGCTATTGGCACTCTTGACAACAGCCTGGAGCCAAGAGCCAGAGATTTTCAACTTGACACCATATAAATACTTGAAGAAGATTGGAGGAAGCCATGAACAGTGAAAAACAAAGCCAAAGAATTCTGATCCTTTGCACTGGCAATTCGTGCCGCAGCCAAATGGCTCAAGGTTTTTTGCAGGACATGGATCCCGTGCTGGTGGTGCGATCCGCCGGCACCGAGTCCACCGGCAGGTTAAACCCTAAAGCCGTTGAGGTGATGCAGGAAGCCGGAATTGACATCAGTCACCACCAGTCAGAGCAGGTAGACAAATACCTGCATGAGGAGTGGGATCATGTGATCACGGTATGCGGAGGAGCCAACGAAAATTGCCCCGCTTTCGCGGGAAATGTAGATAAACGGCATCACATCGGGTTTGATGACCCGACCTATGCTGAGGGGAGCCCGGAGTTCGTAGACAGCGAGTACCGGCGGGTGCGTGATGAGATCAGGGAAGCGTTCAGGGTTTTTTATGAAAAACATCTCCAGACGCGTGATTGATGGTTGTATAATAAAAAGGGAAAGCACCTGGGCTGTCCACCTTTTGAATCTTGAAGTTGCCTGAGGTATTTGTGTATATCTGTGAATCCATTTGTGTTGATTTGTGGATTTTTAAAAACAAAGCAATCCTTTGACTCTTTAAACTCATGACATTTAGGTACTTCGACATTTTGACCTTTTGACAGTATTTAAAAACTCAAATGATATAAAACCAATTCTTTATGGCCAACGACATCAGAAAAGCAGTTATTCCGGATAAACCGCAGAAAAGCATTGGATTTTTTGAAAAGTACCTGACCGTCTGGGTGGCCCTGGGTATCCTGGCGGGCATCCTGATCGGACACCTGGCTGGCGACCGCATTGAGGTCATCAGCGGGATGGAAATTGCCCGGGTCAACATCCCCGTGGCCATCCTGATCTG
>PUOJ01000173.1 GCA_003552075.1 Bacteroidales bacterium | reverse complement strand
GCGGTATGCGCTGCAGCCTCGAAAGCTTGCCTCGAAACGATCATCAGCAACAAGCTATGGGAAAATGCGGAAAGGCAAGGCAAGCGATTCCGGGAACGCCTTGTGCATCCAGCCATTAAAAACATCAGAGGTATGGGCTTGCTGATGGCGCTCGAGTTCGACAGTTTTGACCAGTGTAAAGCCATCATTGATACCTGCATTGCCAAAGGCCTGATCACGGATTGGTTCCTGTTTGCCAGTCACTGTCTGCGAATTGCACCTCCATTGAACATCACGGATCGCGACGTGGAAAAAGCCTGCGATTTGATTTTAGAGGCCATCGATCAAAACAGCTATTGACTTGTTTGCATATTGTGCTTATCTTTAGCACGGTAAATTGATTATCTGGTGTGATCCTGGTTGCGACCGGCAACCAATAAGCGCGGTGCTACCCAACCACCAAAGTAATCTTTATGAAAGCAGATATTAAGGCCATACTGGACCAGAAGCCATTGCAGAGTCTGCCTGTCAAGGGCTTTTTCAGTAACTATAAGATTACCCGGCAGCTCAAGCATGGAGACATGGTTTTGCTTTGCGGCAAAAGCGATTATGTTTGGGCCTACCTCTGCGGCGATAATCCTGAAGACCTGTTTGAGGTGCTTGGCAAATTTGATTTTGAGACCCTGTTTTTTGCCAATGTGGAAGAATGGATGTTGCCTGTGATCACGCATTCGCGAAAGATTGAATGGAAACTAAGTACGCATCGCTACTTTCTGCCAGATGGTCGGGTGCCTGATCCGCCTGAATTCTTGTCCAAATCACTGGAAGCCAACATGGCTGCATATATCTACAGCCGCTCTGCATACAAGGACTTCACTTCGGAGAATTATATCCGTGAAAGGCTTGAAAAGGATGTGTCGGCTGGCATATGGATTGACGGTGAGCTGGTTGGCTGGGGCCTGACCCATGATGACACTTCACTGGGCTTCCTTCATGTGGTCCCGCATTACCGTGGCCAGGGACTGGGGGAGAACCTGCTCCGTTTTTTAGTTAACGAAAAACAGATGCACAAAAAGCCGGTGTTTGTCAACATAGAACCACATAACCACCAGTCTATCAATCTCGTTAAAAAACTCGGTTTTCAATTTGACCGGGAGGTCAGCTGGTTGAAGCTCACCTGATCGATCCCATACTGCACAGCTGCTTTACCCCTTCCTTTCCAAAACGAATAACTCCACGCGTTCCTTGCTGCGAATTTCCTGTATCCAGGATTTTCTTTTTGATGGCTTGTCCTGAACCGGCGCACGGTCATAGACCTGCAGTTGAAAATCATCGTGGTATAGCTCCAGCGCTTCTTCAATGGGGTGCGACTTACTGATTCCGGCCACTTTTGCAAAGTCCGAAAACAGGATGGCGATCTGCACGCCCCCTGGACACTTGGCCTGCAAAGTGTCAAACAGGCGATGAAAGAAGCCTTCTTCATAATAGGACCCTTGATCCAGCGTGGTTAAGGGTCTGCCAGGGATCCAGGGTGGATTACAGACCACGAGATCTCCGCTTTCCGGATGAAAACTGCCCAGCATGTCGGCTTCTTCAGGAAATATCGTCTGGCCTGAAGTGATATGTAGGCGCCTTAGGTCCTCCTGGAGGCTGAAAATGGCGTTGGGGTTGATATCCGTGGCATGGACCTGCTTGACTCCGTGCTTGTGCATGATGAACGAGAGGACTCCACAACCGGTCCCTATATCAGCTGCACGTGTAAAGGCTGATTGTGTGGAAAGCCATTGATCAAACAGATCCAGGTGGCTTTCCCTGGTTGGGAAATAAACCCCGTAAAACGGATGTATCAAATGGTTAAGCACACGGAGGGATTTTCCCTTAAGATACCACTGGCGGGCACCATTCAGACCCAGAAAATCAGAGAACCTCATGAAGAAATCCGGAGTTTCCGGATAAAACCCACTGATCCACGGGTTTTCTGGCGCACCTTTTAGTGCAACCTGGTGGTCGTTTATCTTGATCCAGGTTTTAGATTGGTATTGATGCAAGCGCTCCCGTTGTTTGCGTGAAGATGGATAGTCGTGCACAGGCACTGTCGCGGCGACCCTTTGCTTTAACCAGCTGTAAAAAGACATGGCAAATCCGTAGGTGTGGGTCAAAACGATGTCATGACCCCTTTCGAGGACTTTCAATATGCTGCCAAAAGGCGCTCCCGGATTGATTTCCCTGATGCCTGTTGAAAATGTTCGCACTTCCGGCCTGATCAGATGGCCCGGAATGGACGCACCGTTGTCTTGCATGTGTTCAAGTGTTTACACAGATGATGTGGACTTATTTACACAAAGGTAGGTAAAAGCCGGGAGCATCTTCGGGCTTGTTTTCAATCGGCCTGATCATGACAACGCATTTTTTACTTTTTGACAAAAACTTATGCTTTTTGCTGTGAAATATAGATTCACCATAAAAGCAGCATAGCAAGGGATTGCCAAAAAGAATACATCTTCACGCCCTTTTTAGCTATGCTGTAAAAAACAAAAACCATCGCGTAGTAAAAACACCTTAAGGCAGACAAAATGACATCATTTGTCACATGTTTTTAATAAAAAACGCCATTATGGCACAAAAAATATTGCGTATTTGTGTGTGCGAAAGGGATCATATAGAATGGCACACCATTTGAATTGCCATTGGTGACACAGCATAAAAATTAGTAATAACAAAAAAAGGAGGGTTGTGATATGTTACCGATGTTAAGAAGAACTCGTGGAAATGTACCCAGCTTTATCGATGAATTTTTCGGCAAGGACTGGATGGATAGTGTATTCTCTGACAGCCCGGGCATCAGCACACCGGCTGTAAATGTGAAGGAGACGGACAACGATTATCAGATCGAGGTGGCTGCTCCCGGACTGGACAAAAAGGATTTCAACATCAATCTGGAGCACAATGTGCTGACCATCTCTTCTGAGAAAGAGCACAAGGAAGAGAAGAAAGAGGATGGTCAATACATGCGCAGGGAGTTCAGCTATGCATCCTTTAACCGCTCGTTTACATTACCAGAAGCGGTTGATGCCGATAAAATCAAAGCGACACATAAGGATGGCATTTTGCTGATCACCATCCCCAAGCGTGAAGAAGCTAAGCGCAAGCCACCGAAGCAGATTGACATTTCGTAATCGATTGCTGGGCATGCAAAAAGAGGGAGGGCCGATTGGCACTCCCTCTTTTTGATTCATGGAATGGCAACAGATCAATGCGAGCAGACCATATGGGAACTTTTGTGAGCCATTTTCGAACCATTGTGTTACACCAGGATGCACATATCTGATATGGATGGCATGCGTCGAATGGCTGAAAAATAATGACAAGGCGGGTAATCTGTGTCTTTGTTGTTGCAGGTCTGCGTTGAAAGTTTTACCTTTGTAAAAATTTCCAATCAGATCAATTATCTGCTTGGTTTTGCAAAGGGTTCCGTAGCTCAGCTGGATAGAGCAACAGCCTTCTAAGCTGTGGGTCCCAGGTTCGAATCCTGGCGGAATCACAAAAAGCCTCTGCGAAAGAGGCTTTTTTTATGTCAAAACATTTTTAGCGATTTAGTCATTCATCCGGCGTGAAATGATGGGCATAGTTTAGCACATAGGTGTAGCCCGTGGGGTAGGCCGGATGCATCCCTTTCGCCACTCCAATTTTATATAAATCTGGTTGCAATATGATTCTTCGATGACTTCTGTCGATGACCAGGTCACCGATAAGCAGGTACATGACTGCATCATGGGCTGAAAAGTTGCCATAGGCGATATTTTCTGCAATGCGCTCCTGCCAGTCGCCTTCCCGATCGATTCTTGCGCTTAAACCTCCCTGACCTCCGTGCCCCCTTATGCCTAAGCTCGTGATATATTCAAGATGCGACTCCGCGGCGTTCGACAATCCTTCTGATGGGTATAACAAATTTACCGGACGCATTCTTAGAAGCTCAAAATAGAGTTCTATGGCTGGCGAATCACCCTCACGGGTAAGCATGATGGTTTCCAGGTCCGGATAGTGAAACTCCGTATCCTGGAAATAATTGATGTATTCGGTTACGTAAAGCCGTGCAAACTTTTCAGGGTCATGCCTCACCATGTTATGTGCAAGGATGATGTTTTTCTCATCATCATCCAGGTAATCCGCCAATGCAGCTGTGTTTAATGTGTCCACTGGCCAGCCATCTGCGAGCAGACGCAAGGCATACTCCTGGTTACTTAAACCCGGGTCACCCACACGCATCGTACTGGCCTCTGCAGTATCCACATATGGGAAAAGCAAGCGGCTGCAGGCCATGATCATTTTCATGCATAGCAGCAGCAACAAATATGTTTTTATCCTTCCTCCAAAAATTCGTTGCCAATAGTGCGGCTTGTTGAACATAATATTGCCTGGTTGCTTGGAAAAATATGAATAATAGACGGAGATTATTCGTATGGCGTGTAGGATAAAATTACTCGCCACGCGGCATCATGCAGCTTAATGGTATCCCATATCGCGATTTTAACCTTACGCTTGTCCTGGGCTTCATCGTAAAATATATAGTCGCTCCGACCACTTTCATTTTCCGTAATCTTATCTCCGAGCTCCAAAAGGGTTTTCTGTTCTTCAAAACGATAATCCAGGAACAGCATCCTGCCCGTACCATCAAAAGCCTTGTCGAAGATGATTCTGCCCTGCGGCTCCATTACCCAGGGTTCGTAAATCGTTTCAGACACAAGGGGTGTAGCCAGTTCTTCGATCATGACATCCGGTCTGATCAGTAAGCTTACAGAACCGTAAAAATTGCCCTGATCGTCTGTGATGGGATGCTGCAAGCTCACGGCGTCGAAGCCTTCAACCGCCAGGAATGAATTGCTTAGCAGGGGAGCCCTGTTTTTCTGCATGACAAAGAAATTTTCCTGGTCCCGGGTGTGCTGTCCCTCTGACGAGTGAAACTCTGGGGGCTCGATATAAGTGATCACGCCTTCGGTATCTATTAGCGCGCAACTGACAATAAAGGGGTTTTTTTCATACAGTTCCTGAAAAACATTTCTGGCAATGTGCTCAGGGGGGAAGGACTCACCAATGTCATGCATGGCGTCATTTAGGTTTTCATCCATGTTGGTGAGCGTTTCTTGCAATGAGCCAGTGAGCTCTTCAAGGATTTCGTATGCTTCGGGCATATACTCGTCATCCACAGTTTCGCCCACCTTCCCAAAAACAACCCGCCAGTCATTAAAGGTCAGTTTGCGGAAAAGGATGTGGGTGTTTCTTCCACCATATACATAAGAAGTTGAGCCTTTATCAGCGGCCATGATATCGTCAATGGCAACAGAAAGGGAAGGGCTGCCTTGTTTTGCAGGGTTCATGAAGACGAAGTCGCTTCGGGGATGCAGCACCGTGTAGGCATCTTCATCCAGTACATACCAAAGGTAACCTGGTGGCAATTGCAGGGCATCAGCAATTAGTTGCTGGAATTCATCCACGAAGATGGAAAGGGCCACGGCACCGGTTACTTCTTCCCCTTCAAAAACAGGTACAGCCACAAATACAGATTGTTTGCCTGTTGATCTGCTGTAAATCAATGAACCGTGTATTTCTTCTCCGCTGAACAACGCATCAAAATAATCCCGGTCTGAAAGATTGATCCTGGTGTAACCGTGCGCCACACTGTAATAATTTCCATCTGGTTCGATGTAAAGGGCTGCACCAGGGATGCCCTCCCTGAGCATGTACATGCAGGGTAATATCTCCGGCCAGATCCCGCTTCGGGTAGCCGGTGAAGCAGCAATCAGACGCAATGCGTCCAGCGCATGCTTAAGATATTGTTCAGTAAGTTTTACGGTGGCACCTAAGGCAGTCCGGGCGTCAATGTCCCAGCTTTCCATGTCGGTTTCAACCGGCCTTGCATCTTCAGTTATCATCAATCCCTGGCTGCTTGCGGCGCCCGGTTCTTTTTCCATGCTGAAGAGTGGTTGCACAAAAATAGACGATAATAGAAAAAGGAACAAAAGTGCCAGGTGGCTTAAGGTGGCCTTGTAATGTTGTAAGCAAAAAAATGTCATAATGCGCCCTCCTGATTGATTTATATTGCGAAAACTGTATGATTCGCCCCGTTGGGGCCTCCTGCTGCATGACCTGCTTATGGTCCCTTACATCCACTTTGGCCGTGCTGCATATTGCAATATATTGAAATATTTGCTTTCGCACAAGTTTCTCTTAAAAAATCTTAAGGGCAAAGGGTATGTCCCTGACATTCATTGTGTACAACGCTATAGTAATCTATTAGTTAACCGTAGACAAGGCTTGCAGGAGAATTTTTCGTTTTCGGCGCGATACAGGCAAGGCATTGCCGCGCATCAGAATCATCAACCTGTTGTCCTGAACCTCCAGATGTCTTACGCGTCTCATATTTACAAGATATGATCGATGCACGCGAAAAAAACACCTGCTTTTCAGTGCTTTTTCTATGGCACAAAGCGGAAGCCCTATGACCTCGTGCGATCCATTTGAAAATACAATGATGGTAAATCCATTGAAAAGAAAGGCATAATCAATTTCCTCCCGTTTGGCAATGCTATGCTCAAGTGCGGTATCTTTCATTTTGGTGGTATTTTGGGGTTATAAAGAAGTATTACTGTTGGTCATGCACGCTTGATGTCTTCCAGGAAAGATTCAAAGTGACGCTTTCTGCGCCTGGATACCGGAATTTTATGACCGCAAACAAAGTAAATGAGTGTTTCTTCCGGATCATACTTCTCAATGAAGGAGCTGTTAATGATGTAGTTTCTGTGTGTCCGGAAAAACTGGCTGGCAGGCATGATATCTTCAAGGCAAGCCAGGGGAGTCCGGAGAATCTTCAGTAATTCCGTTCCCATGTGCACCCTCGAAAAGCCTTGTCGATGATAAATATGGGTTATGCTCTCGTAGGGAAGCAGCTCAATCCTGGACTTTTCCCTGACCCATAAGCCGGTTTGCAGAAATTTGGGCATTTTTTTACACATATACACCTTGTTTTATGTTTTTACATCTCAAAAATAAAAATATTAAACATAAAAAACAAGATGATAAGATAAAAAATATTAGTTCGGAATAAGTAATATGTTAAGCGGTTAGTGCGTGGCTGTCATGGTCGCAGTGACATCACAGCCCTGCTGCCTGGATGAGTAAATAGTTGGCTTATGATGGCATCGTCCGGTTGATCTTGCAGCCTGCAATGATTGCTATAGACCGGATTGTCTGCTGTTTTATGATTGCAGACTTAATCCTTTGCCTTGGCTTTCTTTAGCTTTGAGTAAAGGGCTATCAGTTGTGGAAAGGGTGCAGTTATCATACAGTCAGGAGGTGTGCTTGTCAGCAAATGCTTTCCACTTACTGAACTCTGTTTCTTTCATAACGCGAGGTACCTTGATCTGCCCTCCCTTGGATTTATTTTCTTCTACCCAGGCATAGAAGGTATCCGGGCTACACAGGCTTACTTTTACATCCTTCAGCGCTTTGGTCCGTGCCATTTTGTAGGCTTTATTCATCTTCTTAAGCTTGCTGTCCAATGTCTGGCGCAGTTCTTCCTCATCTGCCTTTCCTTCTGCCCCAATGTACCAATGGTGGATGTAATCATCGCCTTCCCTTACTGCAGCTACCGTAAATTCGGGGATCTGCAATCCGAAAGCATCTTCCAGTTCTTTCATGGCGTGATTCATCTGGATTACGGAAAGCTGTGATCCTACTACGTTCAGGAAATGCTTGGTTCTTCCTGTGATGACAATTTCGGCTTTTTCTTTGTTGGTGATGCGGATGGTGTCGCCGATCATATAACGCCAGGCACCTGCCACGGTGGAGATGATCAGGATGTATTCCTTACCGGTTTCCACATCAGCAAGTGAAAGTGATGGTGCATGCGATTTCACACGTCCGCTGTCATCAATGTAATCTTCTGAGAAAGGCACAAATTCAAAAAAGATTCCGGCGTTGGTGCTCAGTTTCATCGCCATGTCTTCGTTTGGGCGGGCCTGGTAGGCCAGAAAACCTTCGGATGCGAGGTAGGTATCCAGGAAGGTGATGGGTTTGCCAAGAAGCTGTTCAAAAGACTTCCGGTAGGGTTCAAAGGCGACTCCGCCACTTGCAAATACGCGCAAACCCGGCCAGATTTCATGGATGTGCTCCACCTTGTTGTATTCGATCACGCGCTTTAGCATCAATTCATTCCATGAGGGAATTCCTGCCATGGCGCCAATGTCCCAGTTTTTTGCATTGCGTGCAATGGCATCCACGCGCTCATCCCAGTCCGTGATGGCGGCAATGTCCTTACCCGGCCTGTAGAATCGTTCAAACCAGGAGGGGATGTTCCCTGCTGCTATGCCGCTGATCTCTCCTTCCAGGTGCTTTCCGGATTTTTGCAGCTCCGTGCTGCTTCCCAACATCATGATCTCTTTTTCAAAGAAATCAGCGGGAAATTCGAAGTTGGTGGTGGCCAGGATCTGGAAAATACTTGTCTTCCGGATCGCTTCGAGCATGTCTTCTGTGACCGGAATCCTTTTGCTCTCACTTCCCGTTGTGCCTGCACTCAATGCATAGTAGTTGGTCTTTCCCGGCCAGCTGATGTCAGCCAGGCCCTTTTCCATCTGTTGTTTCCACCACTGTTGATGCATGGCATCGTAGTCGTGATAAGGTACACTCCGGGCAAAAGCCTTAGCCAGATCTGGTTCATCCAGCATCTCAGCAAATTGATATTTTTTCCCAAATGCGGTATTTGCTGCTTTCTCAATCAGCTGACGCAGCACATCCTTCTGCGACTCCACAGGTGAAACCTCCGGAATGACCATGTCCGTAATTTCAAGGGCTGCCTTTACTATATTTCCTAGTACTACCATTATTATATATGTCTAAAAGTCAAAAGGTCGAAATGTCTAAAAGTCCGGGTTTGCCATGAATCATGGTGTTTGATGGCTCTTTACCCGATGCTGGTTTATGTTTTTCAGGCTGTACTTACTTCTGCAACTTTTTTGTCCCGGCCTCATCCTTAAGCTTAGCTTTCTTACTTGTTGACAGCATGCCACAGGCTGCGTGTATATCCTGTCCACGTGACCTTCTGATCGTGGTGATGACGCCGTTTTCTTCAAGCATGTCTTTAAACCTGTTCATGTGCACTTCATCCGGAGATTGTAGCCGGCTGCCCGGGATGGGATGAAAGCGGATGAGGTTAATCCTGCAGCGCAGGCCCTTCAGCAGGCGCGCCAATGCTTTGGCGTGTAGGCTGCTGTGGTTCATGTCTTTAAAAACAATATATTCAATGGAAATCCTACGCTGGCTCTCCAGGTCGTGTTCCCGGATTGTCCTGATAACCTCTTTGATGGGATGTGCCTTTTCAAGGGGGACCAGCTTTTCCCTTTCTTCCGGGAATGGTGAATGGACACTGATGGCCAGGCGGCAACGGCTGTGTTGAAGCAGGTCCTTTAATGCCGGCAACATGCCGATGGTAGATACCGTGATCCTCCTGTGGCTCATGCCATAGCCATAATCAGCCGACAGGATGTCCAGGCTTTTCATCACGGCATCGAGGTTGTCGAGGGGCTCACCCATACCCATATAGACGATATTTGTGATCAGTTCATGCTCGCCTACACTTCTCACCTGGTTAATGATATCGCCTGCCGTAAGCTGTCCCTGAAAACCCTGCCTTGCGGTCATGCAAAAGCTGCACCCCATTTTACAGCCTGTCTGTGAAGAGATGCAAAGTGTGTGCCGTTTCCCGTCAGGAATGTAAACCGCTTCCACAAAACCTCCGTTGCTTACCGGAAAGAGATATTTCTTGGTACCATCAGCTGAGGTTTGCACTTCAGCAGGCCCATGGTATCCGATCACATATTGCTTTTTCAGGATGCTGCGCACTTTTTTTGAGATGTTGGACATTTCATCCACCTCCTGTGCGTGATGTTTATAAAGCCACTCAGCCAACTGCATGGCCACATAGGCAGGCCAACCCTTCTCTTGAACAAGGGATTTGAGTTCTTCCAAATCCATTCCCAGAAGCGGGATTCCCGCATTATTTAATTGTCGTGAGGCCATAAAGGATGATCTTGCGAAAGGTTTTCTTACCAAAGGCTTAGGCAAAAGTAGCCAAAATATGTGCAACTGCGTTTTTGAGGCTGATTCTCTATGATTTTTTAACTTTGTTAGTGAAGATGGCCCCCATGACAATGTTTTTGACACACAGGGGGATGATTATGGTCATTGGGGCGTTCAGACTAAGTAGGCTATTAGCTATTAGCTATTGGGTATTGGCTATTGGCAAGAAAGCCAAAAGCCAAAAGCTAAAAGCCAACAGCCAATAGCAGCCCTGCAAAAAAAACACAAACACGTGATAATAAAGAACATGAGAAAATATAAACTGATGAAGACGTTCTTTAACTTACCTGGCATTGCCACCTTATTTTTTATCTTGATGCTTTTGGTGTGTCCGTCCTTGCTTATGGCTTCGCTTAATACGGAGCAGGCATCGTGGCGGGATACCGATCATCAGGTGTTGCTCCATGCGCTTCCTGAAAGTAATGTAAATGGACATATACGTCCTACTTACATAGCAAACCTGCCAGACAGGATAGTTGCCTTTAAGATAGAACAGGGTGTGACATTTGGCCGGATATTGGATCAGCACATGTCGAACCTGCATTATTCCGGACCAGGTGCCTTGCTGGCTTTCAGCCGGTATACAAAAACGGATGATCGGATCTCGGAGATTGGCTTTGCCCGGGGTTCCTTTCACTACACCAAACCCGAGCATGAAGGCACCATTGTACACAATCCCGGATTTGGGCTCAGGTATATGCAGCTCAAGCGCCTGAATGTGGATGCCTTTCCGGAGTTCTACCTGGGCGCCCGTATTGACCTCTCCGGAAATGCAAGGATTGCGCCTGTATTGAGCAACTCTTACTTATATGCAGACTTCGCATTTGAACTACAACCCAAAATCAGGGTATCCTATCCGGTAAATTTTTTCAACCGGGACTGGCAGGTCCATGGTTCGGCTGCGTTGACCCTTTTTGGCTATGGTGTGCGCCTTCCTGAATATGGTACCATATTCAGGATTTCCGAAGATGGAGGATCTGTCATCTCCAGGGCAGTAAGTGCTGGCTTGCATCCTGGCAACTTTACCCATGTTACCACGGGTGCCTTTCTTCGGACTGCCATTGGTGGTGACTATAACCCCAACTGGTTGCGCTTCGGATATGTGTGGGACTATGTCCGCAGGGAAGGAAACCACGACCTGAACACCTACCAGGCCAGCCACCAGTTTGTGCTCGAATTGTATTTTATGATGAACTGACATCAGAACATGATTATTTGGCAATCAGGCGCTGGGCTGGGCGATATGTGTTTTAAGTCCGGCACTGCTTGCGGAGGACAAGGTGAACCCTGGCTTCCTTGCTAAAAGCCAATAGCCAAAAGCTAAAAGCCAATAGCAGATATTTCGACATTTTGACATTTTCACAATGCTTACACATATGAGAAAAATTATTATTATGCTGATCACCATGGCCATGTTTGCCATGGTGATGGCATCATGCGAAAAGCTCTTCATGGAAGATGACCTGGCAAGCGATCCGGAGGCAATATTTGAAGAGATATGGGACTTTACGGACAAACATTATTCCTTTTTTGAAGAGAAAGAGGTGGACTGGAATGCACTCTATGACGAATACAGGCCAAAGGTTGACCCCCACATGCACCCCATTGCGTTGTTTGATCTGTGTGCAGAGATGTTGTATGAGCTACGCGATGGCCACGTCAACCTGCTCAGCTCTTTTGACCGTTCGCGCTATTGGAAATGGTATCTTGACAGCCCTGAGAATTTTTACTACTCCATCATTGAACGTCATTATTTGCAGGATAATCAACGACTGGTAGGCCCCCTGCAATTTGCGCTCATCAGCGAAGAGATCGCCTATGTATATTACAGTAGTTTTGCCCGGACCGTCACCGAGGGCAACCTGGACCTGATCATTAACACCATTAATAACATTGACGGGCTGAAGGGATTAATCATCGACGTGCGCCATAATGGAGGAGGAAACCCCACCAATGGACGCGATATTGCTGCGCGCTTTACAAATGAACGGGTTTTTGCCGGAACCAATCACATTAAAACCGGACCCGCACATGATGCTTTCAGTGAACAACGGGTGTACATCAATCCACATGATGGGCCGCGCTATGACGGACCGGTCATGCTGCTTACCAACAGGCGCAGCTACAGTGCAACCACCTATTTTGCCCAATATATGCGTGAACTTGACAATGTGACCCTTGTCGGAGATACCACGGGTGGCGGAGCCGGATTGCCGGCTTTCCGCGATCTGCCTAATGGCTGGCGCTTGCGCGTGTCGAGTACAAAATTTTATGACCCTGCCGGCAATAGCATCGAGGGCGGTGTGCCACCCGATGTGTATGCGGAATTCCCGCAGGTCAATGACAGTTTGTTGCTCAGTGAGGATCATATTATTGAAACCGCCAGGGAGCTGATCCTGGATTGACCCTTTTGTCTTGTTTTTCTACATTGGGGGGGACTTGATAAACAATACCAGGGTACTCTTGTTTATTAAGCATTAGGTATTTTCAAGTACAATGGAATTTATATTTGGAAAGAAGAAAATCATTTCCTATATTTGCAAAATGTTCGCTAAGCGAATTTCTGCATTAGGGTTCTCGTAACGGGGAACTCTCCTAAGGTAAAAGGCAGCATCTTTACCCTATGCTGCCAAGAATCAGTATCTAATCCGGTTGAAAAGAACGTTCAGGCGAACGGTAAGAGAGTGTGTGCGCTTTTTTTCAACCATTTTATAAACCAAAAATTTGTATTATGAAGTT
>PUOJ01000096.1 GCA_003552075.1 Bacteroidales bacterium | reverse complement strand
GAAAATTTCGCCTTCTGCCAGCCAGTTCAGCCTGCGTGCTACGATATTAAGCAGGATGTTGGTGAGCACGGCGATGGTGCCGCCGATGAAGGCCATGCGTACGCCTTCCACCTTGATCCAGCCTCTCTGATAAATACCCATTACGATCACGATGGCACCGATGGCCCTGATCCCGTATGAAATATAGGCCAGGTCGAGGATGGCCCCGGAGGCGTAAAAGGCTATGGGAATGGTGATCATGTTGACCATGATGACCAGCCGCCGGGCCGTGCGGATGATGCTGGCATCCACTGCGGTCTTGTTGATCAGTCCGTGGTAGATGTCTTTGGTGGCGATGGTGACCACGGCAAAATTCACGGGACCTACTGTAGACAGGATGGCTGCCAGGATCCCTGCAAGGGCGATGCCTCCCAGCACTGGGTGAATGAATTCCGGGGTGGTCATCAGCGTGGGTAGCACCAGTTTCGGGTCGATGGCTCCGGCTTCGCCAATGGTGGGGTCAAACAGGGGGCCTGCAGCGGTGATGTCGTAAAACTGACCGGTTTTGACCATCAGGCCAAGCAGGGCTACCAATATGCCGAACGGGGCGATAATGAATGCGGACAGGACGGCGGCTTTTTTGGCTGTGGCTGCCGACTTGGCCGCGAAGATGGGCTGGATGCTTGCCTGTCCGGCCATGCCTCCAAGCACGCCTCCCAGGATCAGGTTCCAGGCATAACCGATTCCGCCGCTAAAGGGATTGTATAGGTTCTCCGGTGAGCCTAGTTCCACAAGTTGGCTGTGCAGGGAGCCGAGGCCATTGATCTCATTGAGGCCGATGACGGTTGCCACACCCATCCCGAAAAACATCACCACCACGTGCATGATGCCGGTGATGGCCAGCGCATGCATGCCGCCGATGTAGGTATATCCTGTTATAATGAATGCAGCGATGAGAATGGATTCCAGCCTGCCGAAGTCAAACATGGCTGCGATCACGCTGCTGGCAGTCTGGAGCTGTACAAAGGCCAGCACGATGTAAGCAAACATGAAGGCGATGGCTGAAACGGCCCGTGCCCTGCGGCCAAAAAGGTTTTCCAGCATCTCGCTTACAGTATGTACGTTGTTTTGGCGGTAATGCCTTGCCACGGTAAAACCTATGATGATCATGCCGAGGGCCGTGGAAATGTTATACAGGATGGGCTGCATGGTGCCGGTTTCAAAGGCCTTCTCACTGACACCGATGGTGCTCATCCCGCCGAGCCATTCTGAGGCAACCACCACAGCGCAGGCAATCACACCCAGGTTGCGTCCCGCAATCAGGTAATCAGCCGCGGACCGGCTTGCCACCTTTTTGGTAAAGAAGGAGATGAACGTAACAAATGCAAAGTATGCAATGATAATTAACAGGTAGATATTCATGTGTTTATAATTTTTATATTTCGGTCACATGAACCGAGCACTTGCGATCTCGGCGAAGCCAAACCTCCATTAGATAATCATTCCCTTGTTTGTCAATTTTTTGGCATGGAGGTTTCATTTCAGCATCATTATAAGAAGTGTTAAAAGCCGCAAAAATAATGAAAACCTGCAGATAAGGAAATAAAATACGACCTGACTTACATTAAAAGAGCCTGTCGTGCAGGGTATAAACTGGAACTTTATGGATCAAGCTGTGCGGAAATAATGCATGGTGCCACCGATGGAGTCCTGTCTGGCGCCGGTTACGGAGGCCAGACAGTTCACCTTTCGCTTTTTGCAGAGCAGCCCCAGGAAGGCAAAAATCAGGGCTTCCTTAAAATCCGTCGTTTGCTGGTCGGGGATGTATACGACAACGTCCTCCGGCAGCTGTTTGCGCAGGCACTCAATGAAAAATACATTATGTGCCCCGCCGCCGGTAATCAGCATCTTTCCTGGCTGATGGGTTGTTATGGCTTTGCTGATCTGAAAAGCCGCGTGATGGTACCAGGTATGCAGCAAGTCCGGGAGTGTCAATTGGCTGTGTTGCAACAGGGGAGTGATGTGCTGGCGGACCCACTCCTCGCCAAGGCTTTTGGGGCCTGTTTGGTGGTAATAAGGCAGCTGGTTCAATGTTTCAAGCAGTTGCTTGTCAGTCTTGCCGGTGCTTGCAATTGCGCCGTTCGGATCATATTGGAGAAATCCATCCTGACCGGCGTGCTTTGCATTGGCCTGGTATGGTTCCAGACGGACTTTTGCATTTCTGACCAGGGCATTGATCACGATATTGAATGGGCACACATCGAAGGCCAGGCGTCTCCCTGCCTTTTCAAATGAGATATTGGAAAAACCGCCCAGGTTGAGGCAATGGGCATATTCGGCGAACAGAAGGCGGTCGCCAAGCGGTGCCAGGGGGGCGCCCTGTCCGCCAAGGGCTATGTCCATCGACCGGAAGTCGCTGACGGTATCGCATCCGGCGGTGGCAGCCAGGGCAGCTCCATCACCGATCTGCAATGTATAGCCTGCTTCAGGTTGATGAAAGACCGTGTGCCCGTGGCTGGCGATCAGTTCATTTTTGTGAAGGTGATTATTTTCCAGGAAGCGCCTGATGGCGGTACCGATGTAATGTCCATAGTCCACGTGTAATTTGTGGCAGGTGCGGGCATCCAGTCCCGGAGCCGCCCGCAGCTTCTCCCGCCAGTGCTTCGGATAGGCGATGGTTTCTGCAGCGAGGATTTCATAATGCCACTGGCCGTCGCGGTGTTCAAAAGCACAATGTGCGATGTCCAATCCGTCAAGGGAGGTGCCTGACATGATGCCTGTTATGTAATGCTTCATCTGTTTATAATGTTGTCAAAATGTCGAAAAGTCCGCCCGCAGCTAAAGTTCGCTCTGAGGTAACGAATGGTTGCTGCGGCTACTGGTTGCTACAGCCAACGGAGGATCTTTTCCATCTCAATCCCCCTGGAACCCTTGACCAGGACCTGGTAGCCGGTCAGTGGATTGCCGGCCAGGTAATCTCCGGCTTTCTCCACGTCAGGGAAAACCTTGATGTCTGAAGCCTCCTCGGTCACTTCCATGAAGTGCTCGCCGACGAGGATGATGCAGTCAAAATGAAGGGATGGCAACTTCCTGAGCACTTCCCGGTGTTCGTCTGCGGCGTCCTGGCCGAGTTCGAGCATATCTCCCAGCATCACGGCTTTGGGTTTGCCTTTCATCTGGCTGAAGTTTTCCAGGGCTGCAGCCATGCTGGTAGGGTTGGCATTGTAGGCGTCCATGACCACCAGGTTATGGGTTGTCCGGATGAGTTGCGATCGGTGGTTTTTGGGTTGATAGGCTTCGATGGCCGCGATGGCCTGTTGGGGTGTGACACCAAAAAAGAGCCCGGTGGTCGCGGCGGCCAGCACGTTTTCAAGGTTGTAGCCGCCGGTGAGTTGCGTCTGAATGGTGCCTTCCGTGCCTTGTTTGGCTTGTCCGAAGTGCTGGTTTACATGGAAGCGCATCTGCAAGCTTGGAGAGGCTGTAAGGATTTCGCCCTGGCAGTGGGCATCGTCATTGCTGCCGTAGCATACCATCCCGTATTGATCGACGTATTGCCTGGTCCGGGGGTCATCCAGGTTAATGAAAAGCTGTCCTTGGTCCTGGATCACATGGTTAAAGAGTGCAAACTTGGTTTTGGCCACGTCTTCGATGGTACCGAAGCCCTCGAGGTGGGCCTTGCCGATGTTGGTGATAAGGCCGTGCGTGGGCAGCGCCAGCTTGCAAAGGTGTCCGATTTCGTCTCTTTGGTTGGCCCCCATCTCTATGATAGCGATGTCATGATGTTTCCCGATAGAAAGCAGGGTTACCGGCAGACCGATGTGGTTGTTCAGGTTGCCCTCGGTGGCAAAGGCCTGATATTTCTGCCCCAGCACGGCATGCATCAGTTCTTTCGTGGTGGTTTTGCCATTGCTTCCGGTGATCCCGATCACCGGAATATCCAATGTCTGGCGATAAGCCTGGCTCAACTGTTGCAGGGTTTGCAATACATCATCCACGAGCAGGCAGTTTGTGCCTCTCACTGCGGCAGGGTCGTCTACAACGGCTAGCTTGCAGCCACCCTCCAGGGCTTTCGCCGCAAAGCGGTTGCCATGGGTGTTTTCTCCCGGAAGGGCAAAGAAGATATCTCCTGTTTGTGCCGTGCGGCTGTCAATGCAGGGCTTGCTTCCTTCCTGGACCAGCTTCAACAGCTGCTCTGTGTAATCATTGCGCATTTGATGTGGTTTTGTAATGCATGTGTTGATTGGGATTGACACGACGGGGCAAGATAATAAAAAAGCCCCATTTACTTAGGCAAACGGGGCTTTTTTGTGCTATATGTACAGATGACACACGGAACGGGACTGATATCGCTGATCACAGGGTTCTGCCAAACAGCGTATGTTAGTTATTTTGTCGTGGCCCGATGAGGTCCATGGCGCAGCGAAAGCCGATGTCGTTGGTGGCACTTTCCTGGTGCAGGAACCTTCTGGTGCCCGGGGAAAGCCAGTAAGCACGGTCTTTCCAGCTTCCGCCTTTAAATACCCTGATTTCGTCGCTGATCCGTGTTTGCCCTTCGGCGTAAACATTCACACCTTCTGCAATGGCAGACTGATCATCACCGTCGCGGTGCGATACGAAGTCGCCCATTCGATGGTCATCAGGTCTTTGGTCGTTTTCTTCATCCACATCATCAAGGGGGGTCATCATGATCCTGCCATCCTCGTCGAATACGGGGTTTCCGTCCGGGTCAAGTTCTGGTGTCTGGAAGATATTGCCGCGGAAAGGCCGGAAGTCGGCTACGGCTTCATGTGAAAGTGGCCGGTATACATCTTTGACCCATTCATTGACATTGCCTGCCATGTTATAGAGGCCAAAGTCGTTGGGCTCGAATGAGTAGACAGGCATGGTGATGTCTCCTCCGGGGTTCGGGTATCCAGCAATGCCGCTCAGGTCTCCCGGGCCCCTCTGAAAATTAGCAAGAAATTCCCCTTCAGTGCGCCGGCTCTGGCTTCTTAAATGACTTCCTTCCCAGGGATACATCCTTCGGTTTCTGACCTGTTCATCAACAGTGCTTCCCCGCAGGCCCAATGCTGCGTATTCCCACTCAGCCTCTGTGGGCAAGCGGTACCTGGGAAGCATGAGGCCATCTTCCCAGCGTGCGCGTCGGGTACCGTCTTCAATGGCTTCAGCAATGTCACCGGCAATATCTTGACCATGCAGATAGCGATCTGTGGTAAAATGATTTTCGATGCCCTCTTCATCCGTCCTGAAATCGAGGTATCCTTCTTCTACCAGGATCAACTCATTTACCCTGTCGGTACGCCACTTGGCATATTCCGAGGCCTGGACCCAGCTGACACCAACTACGGGGTAATCCTTGAAGGCCGGATGTCGCAGGTAGTTTTCCACATAGGGCTCATTGTAGGCCAGGGGATCACGCCATACCAGGGTGTCAGGCAGGGCGTTGCGGTATTTCTCAGGAAGCGCATCTCCATATATGCGACTTGTCCAATGGAGGTATTCCAGGTAGTCCACATTGCGGAGTTCTGTTTCGTCCATAAAAAATGAAGAAACAGTGACGCGACGAGGTATATTGTTCCAATCCGACATGACATCGTCTTTGGTCCGCCCCATCAGAAAGTTTCCGCCCTCAATGAATACCAGACCGGGTCCGGCTTCCTGTACCTGGTGGGGAATTACTTCAAAGTTACCCATTTCCGGGTTGTTATAGTCCCAACCAGTGGTTTTGGAGACTTCCGCCGGACAGCCTGTCAAGAGAAAAGCAGCGGAAGCAATTAAGAAAATCGGAAAAACATTCCACAAAAACTTGCTTTTTTTCTGCATCATGATTCTTGTATATTTTTATGGGTCACAAAAATAACTAAAAATTTGGATTGTTTAGTATACCTCTTCTGATATTTCTTTGTTCGCAATTGAAGCGATACGCCAGACTGACTTCAAAAACCGTCATCATCCCGGAAAATTCTGAGGAGCCAACCGGATAATCGTAACTGATACCGATACGGTAATCATCCATGTTCAAGCCTGCAAGGAAGACCAGGGTGTTTATGGAGGAAGAAGGGCCATTATTGGCGGGTTCAGCATTATCGGCATTGTCGTTTCGTGACTGAAAACGATGATGCCTTAACCATCCGCCGATCATGACAGGCTCCCTTCCAAAGTATATGCCACCGCTGAAATGTTCGTGATAGGCATGGTGCTGAATGATCAGGTTTGGCGAGATAAAATAGCTGCCCCTGTCTCCTGGTCTGAAAGACCGCGACCGCGGCTCAAAGTACATCCCAAGGTGGGCTGTGTACTTTCTTCCCCGGTGATCTTCCCCATCCTCTATAAGGCTCATATTTGGGTCATTCAGGTGATGCACGGCTATACCTCCATATACGCGGTCGCTGAAATACATGGCGCCCGCCGAAAAATCCAGGTCGTGACCCCGGAAGTTATCAATATCTTCACCAGGAGCGTAAAAATCGCTTTCTTTCAGCCTTGAGTCATTGCGTATGTATCCTGCTTGCACGGCAAGGTTAAGGAAGGAGTTGTCGCTGATCCGGGCATGATAGGAATAAATAAGGCCCATGTTGGTCTGTACGACCTGGGCATTGCTGAGGTCGGAAGTCACAATGACGCCAAGACCTCCCCGGAATCTGTCAGAATAGGTGTCATAAGAGAAATTGATCGCGTGAAAGTTGTCGATGCTGTTCCATTGGCGGTAATTCAATCCCAGGCGCGAACATGCCGTTGAGCCGGCGTAGGAGGGGTTCAGATATATCGGGGCAGCAAAGAACTGGGAAAAAACCGGGTCACCTGCCTTGAGATCACTTTTGGCAGTGATCAAAAACAGCAGCAAAAGCCAGCTAACATATGTTTTAGATTTATCCATTTCAGGCCCTGGTAGTATTCAGTTTGGTATTTGATAACGAAAAACAAGGCTTCATCATATGCAGGTGTGTTGATCCGGCTTATCTCACCAGGTTGACCACGCCTCTTTCAGCGATTGTTTCCGTGCTTCCAGGCTCGCTGTAGCGCAATTTCCAGACATACGGACCGGCAGGTGCTTCTTCGCCATTAGGAAGATCGCCATCCCAGCCATCATCATCCGGCTGCCAGTCGGTTTCTTCATAGATCAAAAAGCCATGACGGTCAAAAATTTTCAGCGAATAATGCTGCGGATCAGGCGGAATCAGAAAATCTATCCAGAAAGACCTGTTTTCCTTGATGTCACTATCCGGCCGGAATGCCTTGGGGATATCCTCCAAACTGAGGATGTCAAAGCTGATTTCTGCGATATTGGAATAAATGGCTTCCTGCTGGGTCCCATCTGTCCAGTCTGCCGCTATCCAATACCTGGTGATGCCACCCAGGAGGTTTTGTTCAATCTCATCTGTGAAGGACGAATTGCCAGAATCAAAATCTGGAAGCACTTCCTCCGGCTGGCCTTCGATTTGTCTTAATAGCTTGTAAACGTCATTTCCAAAAGAGGGGTCGTGCTCATGTAGCCAGTCTAATTCAATGATTAGCGCATCGTTAAAATCGGGGTCAAAGGTTTCATCAAATGTGGCAGAGAGGAAAATTGACGATTGAGGCTTGCTTTCTTCATTGAGATCAGGGCATCCGGGCACCTTGACTTCCACATAATAATACCAGGGGCCTTCATTAAAACCCGGCACTTCGTTGTCTGTAAAAAGGACTTGTTCATCCGTGTATTCTTCTTCTGCGATCAGCTCATAGTCTTCGATCTCAGCTTCCGGATCATTGCTGCGGAACAACCTGTAAACAAAGGTGCCTGAGCCGTCTGCCTGCACCAATACTTCCATCCGCTCATTGTCCAGCACACTGATGTAGTCGATCACTGGCCTATCCGGCGTATCCAATTCATCCAGGGTGATGGACCGGATAATATTGGAGGTTGCTCGTATGTCCTCCTCATTGTTAATGGATGCAACCTGGAAGCAATAGGTGCCACCCAGCATGCCCGGGGGAATGGAAAATGTCTCATTGCTGTTCCACAACGGCTGGGAAAGGCTGCCAAGCAGGGTACCATTCCCGGTGTCGCATGTGCCATTGGTCATCGGAAAGGCATATAGCTTCACCTCATCGAAGGGCAGGGGCGCCGGAGGTGACCCCAGCGAATGGTGAATGGTATAATTGATCCAGTCAGCATTGACTGCTACTTCACACTCCTCGGCAACAGAGCTGACGTTTTCCAAAAAAATAATGGAGTGAAAATTGGTTGCAATCACGCCGCCGGCTTCCCTTTCTGCGATGAGTCGAAAAGAAACAGGTTGTGTCAATTCCAGATCCAATGGCCATATCAGATAACCGGTTTCTTGAAATTCATCAGTTTGAATTGTTCCGTCTATGTTTGGATAATCATAAAAGTAATTTATGCGAATGAGTGCGATGTCGTCCACTACCTCTTCATCCAAAGAATAATATATCCGGATGTGGTCTTCATAAACGTGCAGGGTGGTTATTGAAAACTCATCAGCATGCAGATATGATGTACCGGCTGCAAGGAGCATAAAGCTAAAAGCCCAAAGATATTTACGACAGGACATCATATCACTCTTCATTATCGTTTTTAATCTTTGTAAACATGTGGATATTGTTATCTCCGTATGCTCCGTTCTCAGTTGAGCCAAAACCCGCTTCCGGATCTGGTGGTTCGGGCCAGCCTGAAACGCCAGAGGTATAGACATACTCCAGCGTCATTAGAGGATCGTCTTTGTCCCCGTTAACCTGGTAGAGCCCTTTGACCGTTACCTGGTTGTCGTTTCTCCTGGCATCCAGTGTTTCAAAGAAGAAAACGTCATCAAATAGGGTGGGTTTTTTTATGATTTGCGCCCCCTTCTCATCAGTTCCGGTAATTGTGCGTATGGGCTGGCTGGGACTTTCATTGAAATCATATTTTTCTATGTAGAAGTACCAATACAGGGTATCCTCCAATACCCTGGGGTCATGTTGAACCAACTCCAGGTATATGGAGTCCACTTCCAGCGGGTAAGCCCTGAACAGGGGTGCCACCTGGTCACCTGAGGCAAACCACTTTGTCGTGATTGTTCTTTCAGGTTCCGGCTCCGCATCGTCCTCCTCACAGGCATAGGCCATCAGCAAGAGGGGCATGAACAGCCAGGCAATAAGTAAACGGGGTTGTCCGCCTTTTATGTGTTTATAATTTTTCAAATTATTGGATGTGTATGTTTTCAATAGCCAAAAGCTAAAAGCCAATAGCCTACTAAGTCTGAACGCCCACGTGAGAATAATCATCCCCCTGTGTGTCAATAAGCCTGTCATGGGCGTTTGGCTTCGCCGAGCTCGCAAGTGGGCGTTTCATCTGGTTATAATTTTGCAAAATGCATTCAATTCACGCTTTGTGGGTTTGGTTTCTCGCAGAGGCTCGCTGATGGTTTTGCAGAGGCTCGTAGAATTGAATGGCCATGGGTGATAACCCCCGCGCGGCCGGCCCATAAAACCATAACGCAGAAAAAGCATCACTTATTGACCGGCCAGCAGCATTCCCGCATGAATGATCGGTTCAAAATTAGTGAATTTGGCAATGGTGTGTCAAAATATCTTTCCGATAACTTGCGTTATCATTTCTGTGTTTACAGGCATAGAAGAAGGAAGGTTAAACTTTCATTATTTTTGTTTGTTGACTTTTAAGAAAAAAACACAGCATACTGCATTTCCAAATCTGAAAATGACTGCATACCTACGTTTTACGCTTGCGCTCGTTTTACTTATTTTTTCCTGGCTCACAGGTACTGATACTGCTTCGGCGACGGGACAGTATACCAAAGCCGTTGAGCTGAACTGGCAGTCGCCACAGCAATACCCCGTCAACGAGGATGAATACATCCAGGTGCTTTCCTTTCGCGGAGCTGCCTACAGTGATAGCCTGGCCGCCGTGCCGGTTTACACCCACCGCGTGGAAAGCGACGTGCCGCACTTTTCCCATCAATTTGCAATCAAAAACAAGGTTTTCGAAGCGCTTTCCGCCGAAGAGGATTCACTCATGCGTGCGGCCGGCTTCAGACACGCCAGCATCCGGCCACAGATGTCACGTGGAAGCAGCCGCGGACAGGTATTCGACCTGGTGCAGTTTTATCCCTTCCGCTACCTGGAATCCGAAGATCGTTATGAGAAACTGGTGGCCTTTGACCTCCATCAGGAGCTGGCCTTCGATCCGGAGCTGCGGCACCACATCCCGGATGATCGCTATGTCGAAAACTCTGTCCTGGCTGCGGGCAGCTGGTACAAGGTTTGTGTGGAGGAGACCGGCATCCACCGCCTGGGCTACAATGACCTGGAGGCATTGGGCATTGATCCCGGGTCAGTCCAGAAACAGGACATCAGCCTGTTTGGCAATGGCTGCGGCATGCTTCCGGAGGCGAACGATGCGCCATTCCTTGATGATCTGAAAGAAAACGCCATTTACGTGTCGGGCTCCGCCACGGGTGCATTTGGCCCGGATGATTACCTGCTTTTCTATGGCCGCTCGCCAGACAGCTGGTACCTGGACACCGTGCAAATCGATGGTGTCCACACGCCGTTATACCGTCACCATAGACATCTGTACGCCAGCGAAGCCTGCTATTTCATCACGACAGACCAGGGCACAGGCAAACGGATCAGCAGCCAGCCTTCTTCCGGCGAAGCAGCTACTGCAGAGGTAAACAGCTTCCGGGATTATGCCCTTCACCAGCGTGACCTGGAAAACCTGCTGGGGTCGGGCCGGGTTTGGTTCGGCGAGGTTTTTAACTCCACAGGCACACAGCAGTTTTCTTTTTCCTTTCCTTCGCTCAATCAGGACAGGAAAGCCCATGTGGAAGCTTACCTTGCTGCGCGCGCACCACTGCAGAGCAGCTTCACGATGCGTGTGGCTGACTTGGAAACCAATATGTTTATCCAGTCGATCAACCCCACCGATTACAATGGCCATTTTGTGCGCACCACTAATACTTTCCGGCAGTTCATGCCTGACCAGGAGGATCAGGTTGCCGTGAACCTCAACTACAACCGTCATGGCTCCGGCACCCGGGGCTACCTTAACTATCTTGTGGTCAATGCGGACCGTCATCTGCGGTTTTCCGGCGGACAGATGGCATTCCGGCAGCTCGATCACGTGGCACAGGGTGAGGTTGTTGAATATGTGCTCAGCGATGCACCGGAGGCAGTACAAGTATGGGATGTCACCGACCGTTTTAGGATCAGCAAACAGGAGACTGCGGTAAGCGGCGGCACCCAGAGATTTCGCCTCCCGGACGACAGGCTGCGCGAGTTTCTTGCTTTTGATGGCAGCCAACACCTTGAACCCATACTTAAGGGCCCGGTAGCCAACCAGAACCTCCATGCCATGTCGCCCAAGGACATGGTCATCGTGGTGCCTGATACCATGCAGGAAGAAGCAAGGCGTCTGGCAGACTTCAGGGAAGAGACCAACGGGCTTTCAGTGGGGGTGGTGACCACCGAAGCAGTGTACAACGAATTTTCTTCAGGCACCGTGGATATCACCGCCATCCGCAACTTTATGCGGATGTTTTACGAACGTGCTCAAAAAGGTGCAGACATGCCAAAGTACCTGCTGCTCTTTGGCAATGGTACCTACGACAACAAGGACCTATACGGATACGGGGGCAACCTGATCCCCACCTACCAGAGTTATGCCTCGCTCTCAAACCGTAGCACTTACATGACCGATGATTACTTTGGGTTGTTATCAGCTCATGAAGGTGGAGGCTCAGAGGGCCTGCTGGACCTTGGTATTGGCCGGCTGCCTGTCAGGGAACCGGAAGAGGCCGCTGTGCTGGTAGACAAGATCATCCGGTATGAACAGCGTGTGCCGGAAATGGCACCCGGCGAGGAAAGTGCGTCCCATGCCGGCCTAATCTCCAATTATGCCGATTGGCGCAACCGCGTTGTCTTTGTGGCAGATGATGGCGACAATAACAGGCACTTCCTTGATGCGGAGTTTCTGACAAACCAGATGGTCCAGCAATATCCTGTATACAATTTGGAGAAAATTTACCTGGATGCTTATCAACAGGTCACCCTGGCCGGCGGACAGCGCTATCCCGATGTGAACAAGGCGATTAATGAGGCCGTCAACCAGGGCTCCCTGCTGATCAACTATATCGGGCATGGTGGCGTGCGCGGGCTGGCACACCAACGGGTGCTTACCTTTGAAGACATTGAATCCTGGAACAACCGCTATCACATGCCGGTATTCATGACGGCAACCTGCGAATTCAGCAGCTTTGACCAGCCTGACCCTGAAGCGCTTTCTGCCGGTGTACGTATCGTGCTGAGGCCGGAAGGAGGAACCCCGGCGATGTTTACCACCACCCGGCTGGCCTGGTCTGGCAACAACCTTACCCTGAACAACAACTTCATGCAAATCGTTTTTGAGAGAGACGAGATGGGTGATCACCACCGGTTGGGAGACCTCATCAGGATTGCTAAAAATCAAAGCGGGGGTGCATCCATCCCCATGCAGCTTCGCAATTTCGTACTGCTCGGTGACCCCTCCATGCAAATGGCTTATCCTGAACACCGCGTGGTCACGGACCATATGCCCGATACCATCAGTGCCCATCAGAAGGTAACCATCGAGGGCCATGTGACCGACCAGCTTGGCAATAAGCTGGAGCACTACAATGGCGTACTGTATCCTACGATATACGATAAAGAAAAGGAATTTCAGACCCTGGGCAATAACTCCGGGTCAAACCCTGCCAGTTTCCATATGCGAAACGCCATACTCTATAAAGGAAAGACCAGCATTGAAAACGGCCATTTCTCATTCAGCTTCATTGTACCCCGAGACATCGCCTACGATTACGGTGCCGGTAAGATCAGTTATTATATGGACGATGGAAATGAGGACGGCCATGGCTATTACGATGACTTTGTCATTGGCGG
>PUOJ01000021.1 GCA_003552075.1 Bacteroidales bacterium | reverse complement strand
GTTTGGTTGTCGTTTCATTTGTTTAATAAAGCTAATTGCAAATATATCATATTTTTTTATTTACAAAGCGTTTCATAAATATTTTTTGTCTTTTTTCTATTTTTATTGTGGATGTAACTGCTTTTTATTTCGCTGCAAGGTTATGTGTTTGGGCCTGAAAGGTGCGGGGTTATTTGTTTGATTGTGTGCGATGCTTGGGGTTTTTGGTTCTTGTGAAGGCTTAAGCGTGGCAGGTGATACCCGCGCAAAACAAAGGACAGGCAAAAACACATCAACCTCACAGGTAAAGAAGGGGTTCACAAAAAGTTGTCAGATTATTTCTATTTTTGCCGTACAATAAATGCCGGGTGCCTGTATGCCTGACGGGCACCTGCAAGGGGAAGCCAATCAACAAGTCATTGATGCGACTGATTGCCATATGCGACTGATTGCCATAAGCGTACTTCTTTTTTTAGCTGCGGGGGCGGCTCCCCTGCAGGCGCAGTTTTTGCCCGAGCGAGTGGACAACGAAGGCATCTATGATTTCCTGGATGAGCTTGCCAACAACCAGGTCATCACCCTGAATTCCTCGGTAAGGCCCTACTCACGCTTCGTCATTGCCGAAAAACTCCGCGAGGCAGCGCGCAGGCGGGGCAGCATGACGATGAGGCAGCGGCATATGCTTGATATGTATATGGGTGCTTTTTCGCTATACGGGCACCTGGGATTTCCTGACAACCATAGAAGAGCCATGTTGTCGAATAACATCAGCCTGCTGCCCCCGGCCTATCAGTTCCGGGACCGACGGCTCACAATACAGGCAAAACCTTTGCTTGAAGCACATCATCACCGGAACACACACGGAGAGATCACGCATACGCACATTGGTGTCCAGGGGTCCGCTGTCATTGGCCGTTCGTGGTCAGCCTGGGTTAGCATGCAGCAGATCAGCCAGAGCGATGAGATCCTTACCCGGCCAGGTTTCCTTAACCGCAATGCGGGCGGCGCCTGGGCGCAGGAAGATGAGCTGATTGAAGACAGGTACTTCCGATTGACCGATATGCGCGGGGGGCTTTACTATTCGTGGGACTGGGGGCATGTGGGCTTTGAGAAGGACCACCTGGCCTGGGGCGACCACTACCACGCGCCAAACATCCTGGATGTCGGCCCCACCAACCCCACCTACCCGATGTTATCCTTGCGCCTGAGGACAAGCGAGCGGTTCAGCTTCCACTACCACCACGGATGGCTCAACTCCATGGAGGTCAGGGACACCCTTGTGTTTGACAGCCACCCTGACCGCTACGATTACCACAACAAGTTTTTTGCCACCAACATCTTCACCGTGATGCCCGTGGAGTACCTGCACCTGTCAGCAGGGAATTCCATCGTTTACAGTGCCAGCAACATCTATGTCACCAACTTAATCCCCATGATGGTGTTTCGTGTTGAGGAGCCCACAGCCGGAGAAATAGATTCCGGTCATCTGAACAACACCACATTCTTTGTCAATGTAAGCTCACGCCAGCTTCCCAACACGCACCTGTATGCGTCGTGGTTTGCCAACTCATTCAAGCCGTCAAGATTGTTTGACGGGGATCTCCTTAATTTCACGAGTGCCACGATGGGCGGCAGGCTCAGCAACTGGCCACTGCCCAATACCGACCTTACCGTGGAGTTTACCCGCACGCTGCCAAAAACTTACGACCACCGCACCCCCATCATCACCTATGCGCACGAAAAATTCAACATGGGACACTATATGGGACCCAACGCACGCCTGCTGTACCTGTCATTGGGAACCCAGCCCTGGGCCGGCCTGCAGCTGCGCCTGTGCTACAAGGACGCCCAAAAAGGCAACTACCTGCCACACGAATACGGACAAATGCAGGACCAGGAGACCTTCATGGAGGATGTCACCTGGCGCAACACCACCTGGTCGCTGAAAGCCAGCTACCTGCTGCACAGCAACATCGGCATCTATGCCAGGCTGCGGCTGATGGACGTGCGCGGGTTTGATGTGTTCGGTGAACCATTTAACGCCCAAGAGTTTGAAGAAAAATATGGCCCGGCATTCCACCACGGAGAAACCACCACTGTCAACTTTGGCATATTCATCAGGTAGCCCTGCAACAATCCCCTCCCCACACATCCTGCCAGACTTTATTTGTTTCGATAAGTGTGAAAAAAAAGCCCATAAGTGTTTGACAGAAAAAAAATATCGAGTAAATTAGCTGCTCAAACCCGCGGAATGAAGCCCTCATTCCTGCGGTTTTTTATGCCCTTCCCAGTCATAACTTCCTGTGACTGAAAGGGCGAAGCTATGTCAAATGTGCTAATGAAGGGTTTCGGATATAAGATGAGTTTCTCTTTGTTTGACTGGCAACACTTCTTTGCGTTTTGCGTGTCTTTAATTTTGCGGCCTTTGCGAGGGAAAAAAGATTCCACGCAGTGGTCGCAAAAGTTTTCACGCAAAAAACGTAAAATTAAAGGCACGCAAAATTCGTTATAATTAATGGAATTAAACATACACGGGGATGGTGATCTCCCCTGTAATTATACCTCTGCGAGAACCCTTGGCAAGCCGTTGCAGAAAACCAAAACACAATAACTGATTTATAGTATATTGCAAAAACATACACAATAAAAGCAGATTAACCAATCTAAGCCATTCATTATGCACCCAATCCTTCGCACCCTCCTCCTCCTCGCCGTCGTGGCGGCGGCTTCCTGCACGCCGCAACGCCAGATGGTCTATATGCAGGACAAACAAGAACTCGGCGACGAGCTGCCGGCACGCCCGGAAACCTACCGCCTGAAACCCGGCGACATCCTTCACGTG
>PUOJ01000079.1 GCA_003552075.1 Bacteroidales bacterium | reverse complement strand
TATTCGCTCAGGTTATTTCGTGATTTACACATTTTGCGAATAAAAGGGGAACCCCCGGAGTGAACCGGGGGCCTATGAAGGAGGGATTTATTGGAATGAACTTTATTAAATAAAGTAACTTTCAGGGTAAAAAAAGAGAGGGTTAAAGTTTCTTCACTTTTGCCGCTTGCGGCCCTTTATCACCCTCAACAACCTCAAATTCCACTTCCTGCTCTTCTGCTAACTTTTTAAATCCTTCTTCCTCAATTGCGGAATAATGAACAAAAACATCTTCCCCATCTTGGCCTTGTATAAACCCAAAACCCCTTTCAACATCAAACCACTTAACAACACCTTGCAACCTCAATAATATTCATCCTCTCAAGTTAATATTTAGTTGGGCAGTTTTGCAGCATGCCCAGGCTGTAAGAAAGAGTGTTGGGATAGTTTTTGGCCATATCCCAGGGCTGAACTAATTGAAAGAGGGCCTCCCCGAGAGAGAAGCTCTTTCATATTGAGGGGAGAGGGGCCCCTCAAGCTTTATTCTGTGCCAGCACCAGGCTCAATCCCGGTAATGGCGCAGAAGTGTTTTCTGTGGCTCATTGCAATATCTCCCCGAAGCGTTGCTTTAATCCAAACCTGGTGTTTGTCAAAACCCGAATCGTGGGAAATATTTATGCGCAACTGATGGCGAATAGCCCAAACAAGCTTCCGGAAATCTCCCAGAATTGCAATAGACTTGTCACCGTTAAGGTTAGTTGGTAGTTGATTAGTGGTGAACTTTCTATAATTCCCCCAGCTTTGGGGTGGAGTTTGTGGCTGCCCTTCACCGTCAACCACCAAATCCAACCTCCCCATATCTCGGGGGTTAATAATTAAAGCGTTGGGATTTCCGTTTTGCTCCATTAGCTTCGTGTTCGCCTGGGAAAAGGGAGAATAGCCCGTAATGGCCCCATTGTGTTCAATTTCCTGCACATCCTCGGCGGGTGTACCTTCCGGGCAAATTCCAAAAGGTTCTTCGCCTGCACCCGATCCGATCAGGGCGGCTTTATCAAGCGAATTCGCCAGGGCCAGTCCCAGAGTGCTGGTTATTACATCCTCGACACCAACCCCGTCTTCCGCAAGTTCCAGGCTACACTTAACAATGCAACTTAGCTTTTTACTGGTTAAGCGTATCAATCCCAGTTCCGGTTCATCGGTGGGAATTTCCGCATTTTCCGGCACCCATTGGGCCGCAGGAAGTTTGTTGACTACTGGCAGCAGTAGGGTGGAATGATCCATTGGAGTATAATTAATCCCAGCCCTGGTCAAAACTGCCTCGTCAAAGGCCCTCATCAATATATCCGCGCTGAGCGGCTCAGGCAATAAATAGCCTCCGGCTACATCATTAGAACCGCCCATTGCTCGTTTCTCGGCTTCAGCATTAGACCAATCACCAGTAATCATTGCCCTGATTGCCCTTCCGCCGGATAGTTCTTCGGGGTCAATTCCGGGAGTGGTGTTTGACCGCTTCACCCTGTCTCGAAGTTCGGCCAAACTGTCTTTGTTATAAAGCCTTATTTCTTCACTTCCGGGAGCCGATCCCAGGCCAGAACTGCCCCCTCTGCCGCCCTGGGCCTCCTCGGCGGCTTTAATTTGTTTAGTCAGTCCATCGTATTCCTCGTTAAGTTTTTCCCAGCGTTCTTCTTTTTCTTTTGGCAGGTCTTCGCCCCTGTGTTCCTCGTGAATACCCTTCATTTCTTCATAAACAACAGCTCGTTTTTCGATTAATTCTCTCAAACTCATTGGCAATCACTTCCTTTTTTTGTTCCTGCAATAAAAAAGCCACGCAGGAAATAGATTTTTTTCCCGCCTGGTTCGCCCCCTGGCTTCCAGGTCAATCATTCTTTTAGGAGGTGTTATCTATATAAAAGGCAAATGAGGCCCCTGCCCCCCCGCCTCTTATAACTAATTATTGTCAATAAAATCCTGATCTTCTTTGCTAATCGGTATCCCTCCGGCCTGCTCCTGTAAAATCTGGTCTTTTTTCTCTTTCACAAATTCCTGCTTTTTAATATCATAAAGATTATTAAATAATTCCTGGCCAGTCAACAAATAATCCTTACCATTTATTGTTTTGATCATAAATTCATCGAGGGGCTTTTCCCCTGTATCGCCAAAAACCGCTTCCTCGGCGGCCTCCTCGGCCAACCTCTTTAAGATAATATTTTGTATTATTAGAGCTGGCGGGAGGTTTAACCCCTTGGACATTTCCTCCAAAAACATTTTAATTTTATCATCAAAAAGGCTTTCGTCTACCTTGATTTTCATTGAGCAGCACTCCCCATAAATAATTTTAGAGGGTTTTGTTTTCCCCTCCTACTTTATTATTACCCGTTTCTTTCAAAAAAAGGCCCGAAAGTGCCAACTTTTTTAAAAAAAATTCGCCGACTTTATAAAACCCCGCCATTACTATCTTCTTCGTCTTTAGTAATTGAATAAAAAAGGTTATCATCTTGCACCATTTCCTCGTGGACTATTTTCCTTTTATCCCGCGATCCGTCCCTGTAAAGTTTCCAAATTTTCTTTCTGATAGTGTCGAAAACATAAGTTGACCAGGCTCCTTTCTCCGGGTTCCAGGGATTTTTCTTCTCCCTTTCTGATAGGGCCAGAAAACCCTCGG
Source organism: Bacteroidales bacterium (assembly GCA_003552075.1). Lineage (GTDB taxonomy): Bacteria > Bacteroidota > Bacteroidia > Bacteroidales > UBA7960 > PUPG01. The sequence continues at coordinate 201 of PUOJ01000079.1, read as the reverse complement.
AAACAACATCCTCCATTTCCGGCGTGTCCGCTGGCAAATTATCCTTATCCTCGACGAATTTATTCGCGGCTTTGAGGATCAGCTTTCTTGTTTCTGCATATCTCTCCGCGTTCCACTCCATAAACACCCCTCCTTTATTCCCCTTCTCCCTCTAACAATCAAGCCCCTGAATTTTCCGGCGGTATTTTTCGCTTTTTTGCC
>PUOJ01000054.1 GCA_003552075.1 Bacteroidales bacterium | reverse complement strand
TGACCTCCACGGCAACCTTCATTTTAGCGCCAGCAACCTTTGCCTGTTCGGCCATGTTGTGGGCCAGCATAAAACCCGGCTGTGGATCAATGAATCCGGGATAATTGCTTACCTGGTGCGTCGTGGAAACCTGTCCACCTGGCAATAATGGATCCACCACCAGGGTGTCCACCTTCGCCTGTGCCAGGTATATGGCAGCTGCCAGTCCACCGGGACCCGCACCAAGAACAAGGGTTTCCGTTTCCGTAACCTTGGGCTTGATGGCAGCGTGAATGTCCTTTACCCGCTCTTCAGGCAACAGGGCGTCCAGGTTTCGCATAATGTCCGAACGCCGGATACCCCCTGTTAGCACATCACCCAATTGTTGTCCATCCTTAAAAAACAATAAAGTCGGCGAGCCCTTTACGCCAAGTTTCTCCGCCAGCTCACGATTTCCCTGGCGAAACATCTTGATGAAGCGGATATCCTTCCCATATAGTTGATCGAGGGCATCAAACTTAGGTGCCAGGGCCTCACAAGGTGGACACTCAGTGGAATAAAAGTCCAAAACAACCAACGAATGGCTCTGAAGTTCCTTCTCAAATGAATCCTGATTGATCTCTATCATAAACAACTGCTTTTTATTTATTGTGAATATTCAGATCCAAGCACTGCAGGCAGGCAACACTACCCAAACACTACATATGCTTTAATCTATATATTTAGTTTTTATCAAAAGTCTTGCCAAAGCACCAAATATGCCAACACATGACAATGTGGCAAAGATAAACAATCCAATGCCAGTAAACCGTTATTGTTAATGACATCATTTACATTACATTTAGATATTTACAAATGTATTTGTTGTTTTGTTTTTAAAATTTTGTTTAATTTTATGTGAAGGAAAGTCTCACCAAAGAATAGAAAATGATTAAAAAAATACTCGTTGCCAACCGTGGCGAAATTGCGGTACGCATTATCCGCTCCTGTCGCGAGATGGGCATTGGCACGGTGGCAGTGTATTCAGATGCAGACAGATGTGCCCTTCACGTCCTATACGCAGATGAAGCCTGGCATATCGGCCCTTCCCCATCGGTCCAATCCTACTTGCACATTGACAACATCCTTGCTGCTGCCCGCGAAAGTGGGGCAGATGCCATCCATCCCGGTTATGGGTTCTTGTCTGAAAACCCTGAATTTCCGGAACGCTGCAAGGAGGCGGGCATCATCTTCATTGGTCCCTCTTCGCATGCCATGTCGACCATGGGTGACAAGATCAAGGCCCGCAAAACGATGACGGCGGCTGGTGTGCCTGTGGTGCCGGGCACAGGAGATGCCATCACTGATGAACTGGAGGCCCTGCAGGTGATCAGGGAAATTGGGTTACCGGTAATGATCAAGGCCTCTGCAGGCGGAGGAGGCAAGGGCATGCGCTTGGTAAAGCGCGAGGAAGAAGTCAGGCCAGGATTGCGGGCTGCCCGCTCAGAGGCGAGCACTGCTTTCGGCGATGATGCCGTGTTCATCGAGAAGTACATTGAATCGCCACACCATATCGAGTTCCAGATCCTGGCAGATCAGCACGGAAATATCGTACAGCTCTTTGAGCGCGAATGCTCCGTGCAACGGCGCCATCAAAAAATTGTGGAAGAGACACCCTCTCCCATCCTCACTCCGGAGCGCCGGCAACAGATGGGCGATGCTGCCGTTGCCGCTGCCCGTGCAGTGAATTACGAAGGAGCCGGCACCATTGAGTTTATCGTGGACAAGGATCTGAATTATTATTTTCTTGAGATGAACACCCGGCTGCAGGTGGAACACCCCATTACCGAAAGGGTTGTTGGCGTGGACCTGGTAAAAGAGCAAATTCACATTGCCAACGGTAAGCCATTGGCGCTCCGGCAGGATGAACTCAAACAGCAGGGCCATGCCATCGAATGCCGTGTATATGCTGAGGATCCTGAAAACCAGTTCATGCCGGCACCGGGACGGGTAACGCATATCGACATCCCCTATGGTGTGGGTGTCCGTGTGGATGGCTCCATCTATGAAGGCTTTGAAATCCCTCTTTACTATGACCCCCTGATCGCCAAACTGATCGTCTGGGGCAAGGACAGAAAAGAAGCCCTGGAGCGCAGCCGGCGGGCCCTGCAGGAATTTAAGATCACCGGGGTGAAAAACAACCTGCGCTTCCTCGAACGCATCATGCACACAGCGGGATTTGTTGAAGGGGACTATACTACCCACTTTATTGATGACAACGAAGACACGCTGATGCAAGACGAGACCTGCGACGAACATTGCGAAGACATCGTGATGATCTCCGCACTAATGGAATATCTCCGTAAGATCCGTAAGGCCAGTCCCAAAGAAATGACCGCGCTGAAAAACAACTGGAAGGATTATTCCAGGGTGCGCAGTGTGTTGAAGCTATAATGTTGGCTGTTGGCTATTGGCTATTGGCTATTGGCTATTGGTAAGAAAGCTAAAAGCTAAAAGCTAAAAGCCAATAGCCAAAAGCCGACCTGGTGACAAAACACAAACATCAGGTAACCAGGAACTTGAAAAAACATTAACGGATAAAACCCGATCCACATGTCATACGAAGTAAAGTTAAAAGACCGCATAGCACAGATAGAAGTGATCAGCCATCACGGCAACAAGCTGCTTGTTGCCGTGGATGGCAGGGAGTACGCACTGGATTTTGTACAAATCAGCCGGGGCAGTTATTCCATCCTGCACGAGAACAAGTCCTACAACGTGGAATTGATTCCCCTTGAGGGGGTTAAGAAATACAATGTGAACACCACAAAAAAAAGTTTTGAGGTAGAGATCATTGACGCTGAATCGAAATACCTGGCAAGCCGGCGCGAAGCAGATGAGGAGGCAGACGCCGTGATCAGCTCCCCGATTCCGGGCAAAGTCGTAAAACTCTATGTCAAAGAAGGAGACAAGGTGGAGGCGGGCCAAACGCTGGTGGTAATATCTGCCATGAAAATGGAGAGTGAGTACAAGGCATCAGGTGCCGGCAGTGTCACCGCAGTGGACGTATCTGAGGGCGAAAGCGTAGATGGTCGCCAGCCAATTATCCACATTGATTATTCCTGATCATAGCCAGCCCGAACTTTTCGACATTTCGACTTTTCGACATTTTGTCATTAAAAATAAACACATGAAGAATAAATACGACGAACTTGACAAGCGCCACCAACAGGCCGAGCAAGGCGGTGGTTCAGCGCGCATTGAAAAGATCCACGCATCCGGGCGCAAAACGGCCCGGGAGCGCATCGACATGCTGCTTGACCCCGAGACTTTTGTGGAACTTGATAAGCTGGTTGTGCACCGCAACCATGAATTTGGCATGGATAAACAAAGGATTCCCGGCGACGGCATGGTGACTGGCTACGGAAAGATAGATGGCCGCCTGGTCTACCTGTTTGCACAGGATTTTACCGTATTTGGCGGTTCATTAAGCCGAGCCAATGCCGACAAGATCCTCAAAGTGCAAGACCTGGCCATGAAGATGGGGGCTCCACTGATCGGACTTAACGACAGCGGCGGTGCCCGCATCCAGGAAGGTGTGGAAAGTCTTGCCGGTTACGCTGATATTTTCATGCGCAACGTGCGCGCCAGCGGGGTGATTCCGCAAATTTCCGCCATCCTCGGACCCTGTGCGGGGGGTGCCGTGTATTCTCCGGCGCTTACCGACTTCATCTTCATGACCAGGGAAACCAGCTATATGTTTGTCACCGGACCGGATGTCATCAAAACGGTGACCCATGAAGAGGTGACCAAAAATGAGCTAGGTGGTGCCAACACCCACAACAGCAAGAGCGGCGTGGCACATTTCCGGGCCGAAGATGACGAACAGGCCATGATGATGATCCGGGAACTGTTCAGTTTTCTGCCTTCCAACAACATGGAAGATCCACCGGTAAAACCCTGCACGGATTCGGCCCACCGTACCGATGAGAAGCTCCAAAGCCTGGTACCGGACAACCCCAACAAGCCATACGACATCAAAGACATTATATTCAGCGTAGTGGACGACCATCACTTTTTTGAGGTCCAGCCAGACTACGCGCGCAATGTTGCCATAGGCTTTGGACGCCTCAACGGAAAACCGGTCGGCTTCGTAGCCAACCAGCCAGAAGCGCTGGCCGGGGTGCTCGACATCGACGCATCCAACAAGGCTGCCCGCTTTGTGCGCTTCTGCGATGCCTTTAACATCCCCCTGGTGACCTTTACCGACGTGCCAGGCTTTCTACCCGGTGTGGATCAGGAGTATGGAGGCATCATCAAGCACGGAGCCAAGCTCATCTACGCCTATGCGGAAGCCACCGTCCCCAAAATCAATGTAATCACACGCAAAGCCTATGGGGGTGCATATTGCGTGATGTCGAGCAAGCAGCTTGGCGGCGACGTGAACTACGCCTACCCCGGTGCAGAAATTGCCGTCATGGGAGCAGATGGTGCGGTGAGCATCCTTTACCGGAACAAAATGACCGACGAACAGAAAGCTGAAGCCGTAAGCGATTACAGGGAAAAGTTCTGCACACCATACAAGGCAGCGGGCCTGGGATACCTTGATGAGATCATCTACCCGCGCGAAACCCGCCTGAAACTCATCCAGGCACTGGAAATGACCGTAAACAAACGCGAAAACCTGCCTCCGAAAAAACACGGGAACCTGCCGTTGTAATCCGGACGCACAAGCACTTTGTCAACCTGTCCTCAGCCTGAAAAATCGATCAGCACCTTCAGACTTCCCTTTCGCTTGCTGTGTTCCACGGCTTCAATGGCCTGGTCTGCCGGATAAACAGCCGCGATAAGAGATTGAAGGTCCGGGCCATTAGCCAGGTAGTCAATGGCCGGCTGGAAGAGTCCGCAACGTGAGCCTACAATGGTAATTTCATTCACCACCACAGGCGACAGGTCGATCCGTTGGTCTGAGGCAAGGGTGCTTTTCAGGACAAGCTTACCCCGCGGTTTGGTATGCCTTACTGAAAACTGAAACCCGCTAATGTTGCCCGTGGCTTCCACCACAATGTCGTATTGTCGGCCAATGTATTCAGTTCCCTTGTCAAGCACAATCGTTTCTCCATCCAAAGACTCCAAATGTTTGAGTTTACCAGGGTACTTGCCCACGTGGGTTACCGAAGCCCCGGTGGTGCGGATGGCATGATTGATCAGCAAGCCGAGTTTGCCGTCACCCACGATCAACACGTCGTGATGGGACTGGATGTCAAGCTGCTCCAGGATCTCAAACCCAGCCGCCAGAGGCTCCGTCAATACGGCCACCTGATTGGGTACATGATCCGGGACCTCCAGCAGGTTTTCCAACGGAAGGGTGATGTATTCCGCCAGACAACCATCCCGCTGAAAGATCCCCAGGGTGGTTCTGTCGGGGCAATGCCGCCCCAGGCCTTGCTGGCAATATGCACAACTGTCCAGGGCACAGGCACAATTGATCTCACCGACCACACGTTTGCCCAGCAGGCGTTGATCGGCATGGTTGATCTCCTCAACCACACCTACAAATTCGTGTCCGAGAATCCCGGTAAAACCCTTGTAGCCTTTGGTGATCTCAATGTCAGTATTGCACACGCCGGCTAAAAGTACCCGGATCAGTGCCTCGCCTTCTGGTGGCTCAGGCCTGGGTAGATCTATCCGGTAAACGAGCTCTTTGTCGAATTCCAATCCCTTCATGTGTGTATAATTAATGTCAAAATGTCGAAAAGTCAAAATGTCGAAACGTCCCAGTAGTCATTCTCCTGTTTGTCAATTATTTGGCATGGAGGTTTCAACTAATTGGTTATCTAATGTTTATGTTTTCAACAGAACTGCTATTGGCTTTTGGCTTTCTTGCCATTAGCCAACAGCTAATAGCCAACAACTAACAGCCAAAAGCCATTTCCTCTTTGACAAAATTATAAACATCTCATAAATTATTTTAAATCATATTTATGGTAATACATATTTCGAACTCTTTATCCATTCATTTGTTTGACTTCATAAACAAGCGTTTATTTGGTTGACCGCCGTAATGTACGGTAAACAAAGGAACCATGCTGGAAGTAATCCGGACTTTGTTGTATTTCGATGTGTTTTCTTACCCGCTCACGGCGGAAGAACTCATCATATATGCTGGCATTTCTGACGATCAGCGGCAGGAGATGGAAGAGATGCTCGAGGATTTGGTGCACAAAGGACTGATTCGTGAGCATGCAGGATACTATTTTATTGGAGAAGACAATGAAGCAGTCCGGCGAAGGATTGACGGTAACCTTCGGGCATCCGCGCGGTTAAAAACCGCTCGCCGTTATACGAAGATCATGGCTGCCTTCCCTTTTGTGCAGGGTGTATTTATCTCAGGCTCACTCTCCAAGGGATATGCGGCTCCGGATGACGACATCGACTATTTCATCGTGACCAACCCGCGCCGGTTGTGGCTGACCAGAAGCCTGCTGACCCTCTTCAAAAAGATATTTCTCATAAACTCGCACCGAAATTTTTGCATTAATTATTTTGTGGATACACGCCACCTGGCCATCAGGCAGCAAAACAGGTTTACGGCCACCGAACTGGCCTTTCTGCTACCCACATACAACAGCCAGGTGCATCAAAGCATCCTGCAGGAGAACGGATGGATCCGGAATTACTACCCGGTTTTTAGTCAGAATGGTGCACATGTGACCAACAAGGCCCCTGTTTTCAAAAAATGGGCAGAACGCCTGTTCAACAATGGCATGGGAGATGCCTTGGAGGCCAAACTGTTCCGTATGTCCCGGGGCATCATCCGGAAAAGGTATCAGCACCTCAATGAAGCGCAGTTTGGCAGCTGCTTCAGCATCGAACCCCACGAGATCAAATACCTGCCCAACAGGCAGCAATACCGCATCATGAAAGCCTATTACCGGAACCTTGCCCGTTTCGAATTGCAAAGCGGTCTCGAGCTCATTAACGGCACCGGCAATAATTAAACCACAGACAGCCAACATTTGGGACAGCAATAAATAAGATGCCTGGTTATTGCCATAAAACGGTCAACTTCATGTAGGCATCATCAGCAATTTAACTTCAAACCCTAAAACCCCCATGTCCGATTTCTATGAACAAGTAGAGACTTACTACGACGGCGATGCCGAAGACTTTGACGCCCGGTACTGGAAAAACCCGGTATTGCAGCGCATCCGGCAGGATTTCAGGGAAGAAGTCAAGCGCCACCCTTTTCAAAGCATGCTGGAGATTGGTTACGGCAGCGGTCTCGATATGGTGCATTTTGGCATGACCCATCCGGATAGCAGGGTCACGGGCATCGACATATCGGCTGCGATGCAAGACCTCGCCCGGCAAAAGATCGCCACGCATAACCTGAAAAACGTGACAGCAGAGAAAGGTTCAGTGGAAGATCTTCAGGAAATATACCCCAGACAGCAGTTTGACATGGTATATGTTTTTTTCGGGGCGCTCAACACGGTGGAAGACCTGGACAAGGCCGCTGACCATCTGCATGAGGTCACCGCACCGGGCGGCAAGTTGGTGCTTTCTTTTGTCAACAGGAATTATGCAGCCGGGACAGTGATTGAGCTGCTTAAACTGCGCTTTCGGGCAGCTTTTGCACGCCATAAAAAGGAGTGGGGCGGATATTCACCTACCCAATACCTGCCCAGCAGATGTTATGCGCCGGGAACCATCCGAAAGGCCTTCTCACGGTTTTCCCTGGTCAGGCAAAAGGGTTACAGCATCATCCATCCGGCGTGGTACTATCACGGACTGAATAGGCTGGTCAAAAGATTCAGCCCTTACCTCTGGAAAACCGACAAGATGCTCAATAAGACCTTTCTTTGGTCCTGGGGGGAGTATACGCTCTTCGTCTTTGAGAAGCCTGATGCCAGCAACACGCAAAAGCATTGATGTGGATGGGTGTTAACCTCCTGGTATTGGCTTGAAGTTGCGTGCTGCTGAAATGATTTGACCATGCTCCGGAAGTTCGATAGCAGCTTTTTTGGCAACTTCAGGATGATGAGTTGCCAACGGGATAGATGTTGTCAGGGCCCGGGCGGCTGTTTTGCCATATTGCCTGATGGTTTCGGCATAGGTCACCTGTTCTTTTTCCGCTCCGGATAGTTTTGCCAGCATGTCAGCAAACTGTCTTTGTGTCACAGGCTCCCCGGTAAACACATTCAGGTTTTTGCCTTTTTTCCCATGACGTGCAAGGGCATCAATCATCCTGGCACAGTCGCTCAGGTGGACCAATGACATCAGCTGCTGGCCGTCACCATAATATGGCACTTTCCCGCTGCGCATCATGGGCTCGTGAAAAAACTTCCTGAACCATGATGCAGGACCCACAATCCACGCAGGACGGGCAAAACGGACATCCAGCACCCCCTTATCCTGCGCCTCCAGCCAGGGTTTTTCATTGCGATAGTAATATCCGGCGAAAGCTGCAGGTGCAAGCGGGCTATCTTCAAAGGCCGGGTCATCGTCCGGTCGCGGACCATACAGAAGCGACCCGGAAACATACACAACCACTGGAGCCTTTTCCAGTCGCTCGAGTAACCCTACTAACCGCCGATTTGCCTTCTCTCCCCAAAAGGATGCCCACGCTCTCGTGATGCGACGGCTGCCCGCGGGCCGGGCCAGGTGAAACATCACATCGGGAGGATATCGCTCCAACCACAGCGGGTCTATGGCGTCCAGGCTCCCGGTGAACGTATTAAAGCCCTCCAGCGCGCTATACGGTGTGGCGCGATGTACCAATAAGTGAAGCCGGTTTGCTGGATCAGCAGCAAGGTGCCTGACCAGCGCACTGCCTATATACCCGGTTCCTCCGAGAACCCAAACATTTCGTTTTCTCATCTCATCATGCGTTATTTCTTTCCACGAATAATCCTATTATTTCCCCCTACTTGCTTTCTGCCTCTTGCATCCTCTTGATCCATCCTGATTTTCGTTTACAAAAATTGTAAACCTATTTCAGGACGTGACACAAGACACTTGACTGTGGCTACCTTCATTTTTCATTCTTCATTTTTCATTCTTCATTCTTCATTTTTCTTATCTTCTTACCCTCCCCTTTCAACTCACTCTCCCCAACACCCCAACTCACCCGAGCCTTAGCGCTTTCACGGTGATACATCGCCACGAGCCACGCCGCTGTTCCCCAGAAAAGGAAAGCCAGTTTGTCTGTAGTCAGAAAATTATTCACGAGCGCGTGAAAAAAATAGGTGCTCAGCGCCACCAGGGCGATGGCCATCCCATTTCGCTGAGGATGATCGCGCCATCGCCGCAATGCAATCCAGGACCAACGGCCCATCAGTAGCAAGAAGGCCATAAGCCCTAAGATCCCCGTTTCGCTCAGTAAGAGCAGGTATTCAGAGTGCGCCGTACCTCCTGATCCTTCTGGAGGATTCCAGGGGTCTGTGACAGTTAACCGGTTCATCAGGCGCTCTTCCTGGTAAGAAATGTATACAAATTGATAGGTGCCAGGACCAAAGCCTGTAAGCGGCCGTTCCTGGAACATTCTCCAGGCCGACACCCAGCGGTTAAGTCGCTCCACATTGGATACATCCGTGGAGATATTGGCCACGGAACGGGTGCGATCCATCACGCCGGCCCCTTCATCATAGGAAAGAACTTCTGTCTCTTCAATGCGATCGCGTATACCGGGATATAACACATATCCTGTCAGTAAGAGCAATGCCAATCCGGCTCCAAGGATCAAAGGACGTGGTTTGAGCCACAGGATAAGTGCTACGAAGGCTGCAAAGAGCAGACTAAGCATGGCTCCCCGGCTGGTGCTGTAAAACACGGCCAACACGAAAAACATTCCCACCACTCCGTTGAGAAGGAAACCGTGATTGGTGTTCCTGCGCATCACTGTTCCAAATGCCGGCACCGCAAGAAGAGCTGCTGCTGCACCAAAAATCGTGTGGTCGTTATAAAAAGGGTGAAATATGCCCCTCATCACCACAGGGTTCCAATCATACTGCCAATATTGATATAATGACCAGAAGAATACCAGCAAAAAACCCATCCCATAAAGCTTAAGCATATCAGAAAAAAGACGGGTATGTTTTCTGAACAGGTGCAGAAGGAGCACATAAAACACCAACACATAGGCAATGTTGACAAAAGAAAACTTGAGTGACACTACCAGCATCTCTGAGAAAAAGGAAGTCAGTACATACAAAGCCAGCAAAGGCAGCACGAAAAAAATATCTTTCCATAAAGGCTTGTTTGGGGAGTTTCTTTCTTTCAGGAGATAAAGGGGCAACATGATAAGTGCCAATCCAATCATAGGTTCAGTTGGCACACGGACCATGGAGCCTTCCAGGAAGGGAAGCGGAGCAGAAAAGGGCAGCAGAAAGGCGATCACCTTCATGTAAGCAGGCTCAAGGTTGCATAACACCAACATATAGGCCAGGAAGACAGCTATAGCAATCATCAGTGGCAAAGCCAGCATTGGTTGCCAGGATGCTAACAGCCAGGACAATGCAATACACCCAACCAGTGCCGGAACAATGATCTTGTGGTAATGTGCGGTTTTAAGCCTTGGGAACATCTCTCCGAACTATTTCGATGGCAAAAAACAGCACGGCAAAAACCACAGCTGCTGCAGCTGCCAGGATGAGGCGGGGAGGCCAGACAGGTTGGAATGGTTCTGTGGCAGCAGAAACCACATAACTTTTTGGGAGTGGCACATCAAGGCTTTTCCGAATCGTTTCATAAATGCTGCGTAGTTTACTGAGCTCCAAAACCAGCGATTCAAAAGAAAGATGCTCACGATAGGCGAAAAACTGCCCGTCAGCAGGCCTGCTGCTATCGGTCATCCTGTTCATGAGCGCCATCTGCTCTTCCAGTAACTCTACATCCTGAAGCTTTTGCTGATACAGATCACGGGCAAAGGCGTAGGCAGCCAATCGGTTCTCAAGCAGCAAATCTTCCTTGATCACATCGCCAAGACGCACAATATCATTAGCCATCGCAGCTGCCCTTGCAGGGTCAGGGTCCGCAACCCTCACGGAAACCGAGTTATACCTGGTTTTCTCAATGTCTACCCTGGATCTTATTTTCTGATGCAAGCGATGATCCCCGCCAGCTGTATGCCGATCTATACCATAAATATCGGCCAGGTCATGGTTTTCAGCCAGGCTATCAAGTAAACGGGATGACTGCAGCATTTGGATGTGTCCATCGATCTCTGCATCGGATGCAAAACCAATGCCTTGCTGATCAAATTGCTGAGAAAAAAGGGTAAGCGGGACAAAAATAACCGCCTCTGCACGGTACAGTGGGCGAACAAAGAGACTTGAGGAGAAAACATATACGAGGATGAAGCTGGCTGCCATACCAACTAAAAGCCACTTCAGGAACTTTGACCTTAAGATAAGGTTATCAGAATGTTGCGTTGTCATGCAAAACGCATTTTTTTAAATCATTCGCTACATTGCTCTTTCTTAAACATGTAACTGCATGGCAAAGCAAATTGTTCATTGTCAAGCACATGTTTTACTCCGCTCAGCGCAAGGAAAACGTTCTTTTGATATGAAAACCAAAATAGATGTCGCCATCCAGGAAATCGCCCCTGGTGTCGGTCAGGAAACCAGGTTCAAACATAGGTTGCGAGTTGGTGAAATGTAACTGAAATACATGTCCGCCGGTATCCAGATCAACACCTATGGAAAAGGAGTTATGTGTTTCATACGATTCGGGCTCGTGAAAACGGTGGAAATACTCAAGGCTAATGCCGGCCCAATCGCTGAAACGCCACCTGCCTCCCAGGCCCAGGACAAAAAAGTCATTGGGGTCATCCACAGCAGGCACCAGGTTTCGATGGACCCATGCCGGCGTAAGCTGGAGGCTCACCTGCCTTGAAAACTGCCGGGCAATCAAAAGCTGATGGACATAGCTCATGCGGTGTTTAAACTCAAAATCACTGCCTTCCGGCCACCTGAGACTTTTCAGGTAAGCACCTGAAAAAAGCGACACACTTACCGGAGCATTTCTTGCACCACTTTTCTGACGCAACAGCTTGTATTTCACAAAGCCGTCGAAAGTTTTCTCATAACTACTCCTTCCAACAGACAATGCCAGTCGCTCACTGACCCCATATTCAAAACCCAGCCTGATGGTGGCCTGATCCAGCCCCCATAGCTCATAAGCGCCCTGGTTGAGCCGTCCGAAATGATGGGAAACAATGAATAGCAAGTCGCCAGGATAAGGATTTTCAACCGACTGTCCGTTGATCACCCGCGTAGTGAAAAAGGTATTCACGGCATAGGTCGTTTCCTCCTCCTGATCGTCGAGCATATCCATAAGCTCCTGGGCTGCAAGCGAAGGCGTCATGAACCCGCTAAGAGCAATCATTGCGATGGTAAAGATCCTGCACATATTCAAACGCTTTTATTGTGGAGAAAGGGTTACGTCAACAGAAACCTCTATCTCACTGGCAATATTCCGGGTATACCGATTGGGAATCCGGATGTTGTACGCTTCTGGTTTAACGATAAATACCGCCTTGCCATGGATGGTATCATCCTCCATCCGGAGCGTACCTGTTTCGCGTATAGGCTTTGTAACATCCTTTATGGTAAGCTCACCCTGCACCACAACGTCTATTTCTTCTCCCGAAGTCAGATCTAATACGTCCATATCCGGAATTTCCCCCTGGAATGACGCATTGGGATATTTGTGTGATTCCACAAAATTGTCATTGAAATGCTCTTGCATGAGGGCCTTTTCAAAGGAGAAGGAGCGCATGGGCAGCCGGAACACAAATTCACCATTTTCAACATTAAGGGCGCTGTTTACCTGGCGATTGACAGCCTCTATGTTTTCCAGCGGCGCTTCCGAGAAGAAGCGTATCGTACCATTTCGCGTCAGATATACCTGTGCTGCAAGGGATTGAGCCACAAACATAAACATGAACGTCACTAACAAAAGTTTTCTTAACATAATCATGCAGTTTTAATGTCAAAACAAATCACGGAAACGAGGCATGCTCAATAATCACATCGCTACCCGTAAAGCCTGTGCAGTAACCTTTTACGGTAACAACTGAACCGACCTCGAGTGA
>PUOJ01000093.1 GCA_003552075.1 Bacteroidales bacterium | reverse complement strand
GGTTATGGGCTGGCCGTTTTGATCTTCGACGGTGAACTGCACCTGGTAGGTTTCCAGGGTTAGGATCACCTGCTGGGTGATGTCCTGATCCACCACATCGAGGTTTCCGCTTTCGGAGTAATGGCCTTCGGCTGTTACCGTCCAGTCATACTGGCCTGGTGCAAGGTCCTCAAAGGTATAGTCGCCAGCGGGGTTGGTGTTGCCGTCCAGGGTGACCACTGCATCGGTTATGGCCTGGCCGTTTTGGTCTTCGACGGTGAAAACGACAGAATAGCTTATAAAACAATCCTCAATGTTTGGCTGGTCAATGTTTACATCAATATAGACAATGCTTTCTTTAGGTTTCTGGGTTAAAACCAAAGACTTATACACATCAGAGTCATGAACGGTTAAGTGCCCGCCTTTACCAAAATATCCATCAGCCTGTATAAGATAGGTATGGTTCCCTGCTGAAACATCAGAAAAAGAATAGTTGCCTTGAGGGTTTGTGCTGCCATCGAATGTGATTATGGCATTGTTTATGTTTTCCCCGGTTTGATTTTCAATGGAAAAAACAACATTATAGGTGTCCGCTGGGGCCGAAGTGTCAATATCCTCTGAAAACCGTGGCACGATTTCAAGGATATCCTGAAATTGTTGTATGACGCCCGTGATATTCACGTCGTCTTCAGGTATGGGTTCACCGATGTAGTCTGCATCCCAAAAATCAGTTCTGAGGATAAACTCATGCTCACCATCTGTGATTGTATAGTTTTCTGCACTGCTAAAGGTTTCTTCTTCATTTGTATCTGTAAAGTTAACTCCTTCAAAACGGACAAGCTTTGCCTGGTCTGAGCTTGTCACCTCGCTCAGGGAGCGCACAACTGGAAGGGTTGGAATGTTTTGTGTTGGTTCCGGGGTGTTTTGGTTAGGCTGGAAACGAACCATGTTGTGAAAGATGTTGATTTCTCCGCTGATATCGGTTATTACGTCATACAATGCATATTCCGTTGTAATTTCACCGGGTTCATCGTCTATCAGGATTGCTGCCGTGGCATCCTGGATATATTTCCGATTGCGAAAATCGTCCATTGCCACAATCACCGCCTCTCCAGTATACGTGTAAATCGTGCCGTCATCAGGTTTGTTGCGAAGCTCGAAGAGCGTGGAAACAACTTCAGCTCCTGTTCCCCTTAACTCACTCCATACAAGCTGGTCGTCTGTTTCGGCATCAATATAATTTAATACGCTCTCTGCTTCACTGGGGCTAAAAACGACGGCAATGGTCTTTTCCTCGCCTGCTGCAAGACTAAACTCCCCGCCTCCTTCAATGATTTCAAAGACATCAGTGTCCGTATAAAAAAATATTTCGCCTTCAGCCACTCCTCCACCTGTGTTTTTTAAAACAAAATAGGCTGGATTTGAAGTGGTGTTAACCGGGACTACGCCAAAGTCATAATCTGCAGGTGTAAGTGTGATTTCTGGATCGCCATTGCCATCTTCCTGAAAGATTGCAGTGAGGTTAATGTCCTGATCAGGCATGGTGACCGTGGTATTTGGCATATTCGGGTCGGCAACATGATCTGTGTCGCCTGTCCACTCAACAAACTCCCAATCTGTATTGGGAGTGGCTTCAATGCTCACAACTTCGCCTTCTTGATGTACTCCAGCACCCGTGACAATGCCCGCGGTTTCAGGTTGTGCTTCAAGGTATAGCTCAGCTGTCCCTGGCTCATCTGTTGCATCCCTAACGCAACGAATGCTAAAACCAATTGTCTTCTCAACGCTGAGCGTGTAAACAAGCCCACCATAATTGATCATCATCCGGCGCCAGGCATTGTCAGATGAATCCTCGGTAGATGTCCACCAGTGACCAATTTCGCCAATTACGGAGAAAGTTCCATTTGACTGTCGCGCCCCAGCAGGTAATGCCGAAAAGCCAAACTCATCGAACCCACTGTGCGTGTCATGCGAGTCCCAGCGAGGGTGCTCCTCTGTGTCGCAATCGCCACCCAGGGGCGAGTTAATTTGTCTGCAAGACTTGAGGGCATTGCCGGCCGAGTTTGCTATCCCGGAGTTTGGAAAGCCCTGGACAATCAAATAATTGACCAACTGCGTCCAATCATCATTACTTGGCACATGCCAGCCTTCAGGGCATAAACCCCTGGGGTCGTCAACTGCATACCAGTTGTACAATTTGCCGTAGACTTCCAGCATATCGTCATCGTTGTCATAAATCGCATAAGCACCGCTCGTGGTGTTCGCCCATTCGTTATTGCTCAAACCTGTGGGTATGGGGTCACCGTTTTGGTATTTGGTCACGCGCAGGTTTTCTGCAAACCACTCTTGTTCGCCGATGATGACGGTTTGATAAACATTGCCGTTGATGTCTGTTGCGTCTGATCTTGATTGTGGGTAGGCTAAGGCAGTTGAAAGAATGAAAACAAAGGTAAGGAAGGTTGTCATTGAAAAGGGGCTTTGTTAATCTGTCGTATTTTTGTATTGTTTAGATAAGGTTGCAGTTAAAATAAGTGGATATTATCAGGTGTGTATGAGTTTTCAGGCAATCAAATCATCAACAAAGTACTATTTAATTCCAAATTTTTAGGTTTTTATTAAATTGCGTGCAATATAATAATTTTTTCTGTTTTTGAAAATATTTAGACCCAAAAATGGGGAAATCAACACTTGCCTGTATCAATACTATGTTTTTCCTAAGTTGAGCGTTTTTTGATGAAAAAAAAATAGCTTGCTTACTCCATTGGTTATGTGTATTTTAGATGTGGAAATAAAAAATAAAAACACACCACCAATTGGGTGCACAAGACTATCTTTTATGGGTACTAAGATAACAAAAATCGGCATAACAAACGATAAAATTTCCGGACGTGGGGGGCTCCCCT
>PUOJ01000161.1 GCA_003552075.1 Bacteroidales bacterium | reverse complement strand
ACCAGGATGCGATTTTTGCAAAGACACACATCGATGCGGAAACGTATCGCAGGGGTTCCGGCAACGGTTTCCGCACCCTTGCCTCCTACATTTTTGGTGGGAATGAACGCGGGGAAAGCATAGCCATGACGGCACCCGTTGTGATGAGCTGGGAAGAAGGCATGGTGATGGAGTTCATGATGCCATCTGAATACAGCCTGGAAACCCTCCCGGCGCCGCGTCACGACGGCATCGAAATTTACGAAAAGTCCTCCGTGGTGATGGCAGGTTTGTCCTTTGGTGGATGGGCCAATGACAGGCGGATTGCCCGAAAGATAGATGAGCTGTCTGAGCTTCTCGATGCCCACGGCATAGCACATTCAGGCAATTTTCAGTACTTTGGATACAGCTCACCCACCCAAGTCACCAACCGAAGAAACGACATCGTCGTCGAGCTAAAGCATTGGGAATAACGGACAGGGTACTTTCCTGAAAGATGATTAATGGGCTTCGGGAAGAATCCCTTCAAGCCCATCAATTGTCCAGCCATTTCTGGTAAATGGCGTCATTGAAGTAAGGGTAAGATTGAGGTTGAGGTTTGTAATCAATGGGGAATTGAAAGGCTTGTGAGAAGGATAACGAACTACAGGGAAATGGTCAGGGTGATTCCGCCGGGGGTCATTCCCAGTCGGGCATCTTGTAAAAAGTTTTGGCGACGGTTGTATTGGATCCCAAACTTTGTGAGATCAAAAAGAAAGAGGAAGGCGCCCTGCATGATCACAGACTGTCCATATCCCTTAAGCATGTCTTCATTTTCAGAGCTGTTCGAAGAGGCACGTATCATCCAGGCACCGCCAGCCATATAAAGCAAATCCAGTCCGGCGTTGATCAGGTAAATGTTTTCTGAGCGGATGTGTTTTCGCATGGCCTCATCGTATGAGAGTCCGGAAGCATCGTCACCCCTTGAGTCGAGCAATGCCCAAGTGGCAATGCCCGCATTTACGAGGTTCCATGCAGCATTCATCTGGTGGAAATAGCGGGTATCGCCGTCATACCGGATCCACCCATAGGTACCCACCGCCATGTTGGCTGCCGCCCATCCCCCCAGGAAATACATCCCCGAACGGTTGACCTCCTGGCTTCGTGCGTAAAAGTCCTGGTGCGCCTGTGCCCCTGCCTTTACCCAAAGCAAAAGCAAAATGAAAAGGATGGCGGTTGTTTTGCCCATGATAATGTCCTTTTGTGTGAAAAGATAAACGTGCAGGGAGTTGGAATTGTTTGCATAATCTCAATCATCCATAACGGTTAAATCCGTATAAATTATCCGGTTTTTTCCTGATTTTTTTGCGCGGCTTCTCTTTTGCTGGGTAGCCGAGGGTAATCAGCAAGGGGATGCGGCGTTTACCTGGGATATGCAGGAGCTCCCGTACTTTTTTTTCGTCAAACCAGCCGATCATGCAGCTGCCAAGTCCCAGGTCGGCCGCCTGAAGGCAGAAATGGTCAGCTACAATGCCGATGTCCATCAGGTAGTAATCTTTGTCTTTGATGCTGCTGCCAATCTTTGATAACCAGTTTGGTGGCTCGGCCACCAGGGCCACGATGACCGGAGCCTGCGGGGCAAAGCGGTTGATGGGCGTGGCCGGGCCAGTGGTGGCACGGGCCACCTTGTCTTTCAGATCCGGATCCGTGACTACTACAAAACGCCAGGGCTGTGAATTGCAGGCCGAGGGAGCCATCCGGCAGGACTCCATGATGCGTTCGATCTTCTCTTTCTCTACCGGTCGATTGACGTACTTGCGCACGCTTTCCCGCTGCAGGATCAATTGGGCAAAATCCATAGCTTTCTATGTTTTTTTTTATAAAGGTACAAAAGTGACAAAACCCGGTAAAAGAACAATACGTTCTGCAATTTTTGCCGGTTAGCGGGAATCTCTTTATCTTTAACAATTCACTACCTAAAAGCAGAAACATATGTTTCAAAGAGGCGATGTACCCACCCCAAAGCCATGGTTGGCGTCAATTCCGATATTGATCACGATTATCTTGCTCTTCTTTTCGGTCTTCGTTGTGGACACTAAACCCCATTTTGCTCTTTTCATCGGGGCAGCCACAGCTGGCTTATGCGCTTATTGGCATGGGTTTTCATGGAAGACCATCAAAGAAGGGTTCAAGCATTCCATTGCGCGAACCATTCCCTCCATTGTCATTCTATTGATTATCGGGATGCTGATTGCCGTTTGGATTGCCAGTGGCATCGTACCGGCCCTGATGTATTTTGGATTTGAATTTTTTGTTGCCAGATGGTTTTTACCTCTTATTCTGCTGTTTTCAGCTTTTATGGCCCTGATCACGGGGAGCTCGTGGTCGACTATCGGCACCATGGGCGTGGCAGCCATCGGGGTGAGTGAAGGCTTGGGGATTCCCCTTCCGATGACGGCAGGTGCCATCGTATCCGGCTCTTTCTTTGGCGACAAGCTTTCACCAATGTCCGACTCCACCAACCTGACCCCTTCAGTGCTCGGTGTCAACCTTTACGATCACATCCGCCACATGCTTTATACCACCTTGCCAGCACTTGGTATTTCCGTGGTGGTATTTACCATCCTGGGCTTCACAGCCTCCCAGGGCAATGACGGCAATGGCGATGTTTCGGCCTATACCGATTATATCCGGGACCATTTTAATCTAAGCATCTGGCTATTCATCCCACCTCTGGTAGTTATTTTCCTTATTGTACGAAAAGTACCTGCTATCCCGAGCCTCCTGGCCGGACTTCTATTAGGCGCTTTGGCTTTTATCTTCGTTCAGGGCGGCAGCCTTGCCACGCTGCTGGAAAGCGTTCACACGGGTTTTGTCATGGATACAGGGAAGGAAAGCATGGACGCCCTGTTTACCCGCGGGGGGATGGAAAGCATGT
>PUOJ01000118.1 GCA_003552075.1 Bacteroidales bacterium | reverse complement strand
TTACGATGAGTACTGGAAACATTTACTGCAGGATTCGAATATGTACAGGGAATTTTTAGATCGGATTACAATCAATGTATCAGAATTCTTTAGAAACCCTCAAAGATGGGAAGTTTTAGAAAACCATATCTTACCTCAGCTCATCAAAAATAAACCTGAGGGCCTGAAAGTCTGGAGTGCTGCTTGTTCTACCGGAGAAGAACCATACTCCTTAGCCATGGTATTGTCAAATTACTATTCCCTTGATAAAGTCAAAATCTTGGCCACAGACCTGGACGAGCAGGTGCTCCAAAAGGCTCGGGAGGGGTTATACTCACAAGAAAGGATTAAAGAAACAAGCAAACACTACCTGAACAAATATTTCAAAGTAGAAGGAACTTTGTATCGAGTAGACGAAAATATCAAACGATGTGTGACATTTCAAAAACACAACTTATTGAAAGATAGTTTCGACAAAGGGTTTGATTTGATTTTATGTAGAAATGTGATGATTTATTTCACAGAAGATGCCAAGAAAACTCTTTACAAGAAATTCTACGATGCCTTAACATACGGGGGCGTGCTATTTGTAGGAAGTACTGAACAAATATTTGACACAGGAAAGTTAGGGTTTAAATCAATTGCGACATTTTTTTATCAGAAATAGTAGGAAAACATTTAGCCTGGTCATGTGACCAGGCTAATAATATGGCTGGGGCGGCAGGGTTCGAACCTGCGCGTGCGGGGACCAAAACCCCGTGCCTTACCACTTGGCTACGCCCCATCGTGTTTTAATAGTGGTGGAGAGGGAAGGATTCGAACCTTCGAAGGCATCCGCCAGCAGATTTACAGTCTGCCCCCTTTGGCCAGACTCGGGTACCTCTCCACATGTTGGACAAGTTTTAAGACAATAAAATGGAGCTGACGCGGGGACTCGAACCCCGAACCTGCTGATTACAAGTCAGCTGCTCTAGCCAATTGAGCTACGTCAGCGTATAAAGTGTGGCGGAGCTGACGGGATTCGAACCCGCGATCTCCGGCGTGACAGGCCGGCGTGTTAAGCCACTTCACTACAGCTCCGCGCTGTTTTGCGCTGTTCTCCCTTGCGCAATTAATAGTATAGCGCAGCAGTATATTTTAGTCAAGGGAAAATTTTTATTTAGAAATGTTTTGCACTTAAATCTTATTGGACCATTCCAGCGACACGATTTTTTAAAGGGGCCAAGATTTCCCTTCCTCTAATAGCCTGCTCAGTTGTAGACAAATTATTATAAATATAGTGAAGTGCTATCCTTGCACCATGATCCATCCCCTGACAACCCGCAAGCAATAAAACATCTCCCGTTGACAATTCGGTGATGACCTCTTTAATTGCTTTTTCCAAAGTCTCAAAATAATGGATTTTCAATCCAGCTTCTTCTAATATACTAAAAGTAACCTGCTGTTCCGATTCTGATACCTCATCGTATTTTCCTACACACTCAACACTAGAAGTGACAAATATTTCCCTCAAATTTAATTTTTCAGCCCATTCTACAATTGCTTTGGCGTTTTCTGAGTTAACCGTTGTGCCTCGACCACCTCGGATGGCATATAATATTTTCAAATTTTTGTAGTCCATATATCTGAGGGTTTCTAATGTAACGGAAATATTACCTGAATTCGCAAAATGGTCGTCTATAATTTTATACTCTTGATTATAAATTAATTGAAACCTGCGTTCTACGCCACCAAAATTTAATAGTTCTTGTTTAATAGTTTCTGGCGTTTCGTTTAATACTAAACCTGTAATGGCAGCAGAAGTTGCATTGTAGACATTATGAAGTCCTAGTACGCTCAATTGAATTGTCATGGATTGTGCTTGGATTCGATGGTTATGAAGTGTAGGTAATGGTTCGGTTACATTTAATTTAAAATAACCTTTACCCGTTGAAAGGTCCATATCTGACACCTGGACCATCGCATCATTTCCTTTCACACTGTAAGTAATCACTCGAGCATTGGTAAAATTAATTAATTTTCGGGTTTGTGGACAGTCGACATTCAATATGGCTATTTTCCCGGGTTGCAAGTTAGCGACTAATTGCTTTTTAGCAGAGAAATAATTTTCAAAAGAACCGTGTAGATCAATGTGGTCACGAGCAATATTGTTAACTACCGCTATATCGTACTCTACAGCAGAAACCCTGTTGAGCTCTAGTCCAGATGATGATACTTCCATAGTGCAATAAGGCAAGTTTTTTTCTTTCATGTCATACAGAAATTTCTGTAAATCCAAGGATTCAGGTGTGGTTAGCCCAGCTTCTTCAACAGTATCACCTTTTTTGATCATTTAAAACCCCCCTTTTATAAAACTTCAGGTGCCAGAGAAATAATTTTCATATGGTTCTTGCCCCTAAGTTCACGGGTTACAGGACCAAAAATACGGGTACCCTGCGGATTATTTGCTTCATCAATAATTACCGCTGCATTTTCATCAAATCTTATATATGAACCATCATCTCTTTTTAATGATTTTTTAGTCCTGACAACAAGAGCTTTAACAACTTCTCCCTTTTTTACCATGCCATTAGGAATTGCTTCTTTTACCGTAGCAATTATCTGATCTCCAACACGGGCATATCTTTTACGAGAGCCCCCTAAAACTTTGATACACATCAATTCTCGGGCACCAGTATTATCAGCTACCCTCAGTCGGCTTTCTACCTGAATCATTGCTAGCCCTCCTTTCACTCCAGTAACTATTTTGCCTTCCGGATGATATCTATTACCCGCCATCTTTTACCTTTACTCTGGGGGCGGGTTTCCATTATACGAACCTGATCACCCTCATTACATACATTTTTTTCATCATGGGCTTTATATTTTTTTGTCTGTCTGACAACCCTTTTATACATAGGATGCTGTGTTTTTCTTTCTACA
>PUOJ01000195.1 GCA_003552075.1 Bacteroidales bacterium | reverse complement strand
GTGTTGAAGCTGAAGATGTGGAAGTTACGGTCGGAATAGACGGAAACTTCGCTTCCGGAGACACCACTGTAGACACCGACCCGAGCGGATTGGCCGTATTTGACGATTTGGTAGTGGAAGAGATGGGAGAATACACCCTTTATTTTAGCTCCGGAGATCCGGATGCGGATGTGAGTTCGGATTCATTTGAAATCATTCCCGCCGATCCGGACCAAATTTTTATAGATACTCAACCGGAAGATACCATATTCGGAGAGCCGATCGAGGGCAGGCCGGCCGTATCGGTTGAAGACGAATTCGGAAATCCGACCGAAGCAATTGAGGTTACCGTTTCAATAGACGGTCAATTTTCCGAAGGTACGACCGTCGTGGAGACCGATGGAGACGGATTTGCCGAGTTTGACGATCTTATCGTCGACTCAATCGGCACTTATCAACTCACCTTCGATGTGGAAGGAGTGGATGAAGTCGTGTCGGATACTTTTGAGGTGGAAGAAGGTGAAGCGGCGGCAGTTTCGGTTGAGGTTCAGCCTCAAGATACAACTGCCGGAGAGCCGATAGAAGGCCCGCCGACCGCTTTCGTAGAAAATATAGAAGGTTTGCCGGTGGAAGATGTCGGAGTAACGGTAAAGATGAGTGATGCGAGCTTCAGTGAAGGAACGACTTTCGTAAGAACCGATTCGGATGGTTTGGCCGTATTCGATGATCTTGAGATAACGGAATCCGGAAATTATGAGCTTATCTTTGACGCTCAAGGTGTTCCCGATGATGCCGTTACCGACGAATTTGAAATCATTCCCGCCGATCCGGATGATCTTATTATGGATACTCAGCCGGAAGATGCTATTGCCGGCCAAACAATCGGCGGTCCACCGACGACGCAACTTGTCGATCAGTTCGGCAACCCGGTGGAAGAAAGCGGCGTGACGGTTACGGTTGACGTTTCCGGAACCACCGTTTTCGGCACCACTTCGGTAGAGACCGATGCGGACGGATTGGCTATATTCGATGATTTGACGGTGGAACAGGCGGGTGTTCACCAACTGGAATTCAGTTCCGCGGAAATAGATGCCAATTTGACTTCAGACTTTTTTGAAGTAGATTCCGATGATCCCGAGGACGTATCCGTCGATACTCAGCCGGAGGAAACCATTGCGGGTGATCCGGTGGAAGGCCCGCCGACCGCATTGGTTACCGATCAGTTCGGAAATCCGGTGGAAGATGTCAGTGTTTCGGTCAGTTTGGAAGAGGGAGATTTCAGTTTCGGATCCACTACCCGATCGACCGACGAGGACGGATTGGCCGTTTTTGATAACCTGGTTATCGGAGAATCCGGAACTTACAGAATAATATTCGACGCCCAGGGAGTAACCGATGATGCCCTGTCGGAGTATTTTGATATTCAGGTAGGAGCGGCCGATTCAATGTCCATGGAGGTTCAGCCTCAAGACACAGAAGCCGGCCAGATAATCGGTGGCCCGCCTACGGTCAGGCTCAGAGACCAATTTGGGAATCCGGTGGAAACAGAAGGGGTGAACGTAGAAGCTATTGCCATGGGAACGAACTTCGCCTCGGGGACGACTACCGCGGTGACCGATGAAGAAGGAATAGCTGTCTTTGACGATTTGGTCATAGAAGAGGCGGGAACTTTTCAGATCCTTTTTGACGGAGAAGATGTCAGTGACGACAGGATATCTTCACAATTTGAAATAACTCCCGCCGATCCGGATGACTTGGTTATGGACACCCAACCCCAAGACACAGAAGCCGGTCAGACGATAGAAGGCCCGCCGACCGTACAGCTTATCGATCAGTTCGGCAATTACACCAAAGAGGAAAATGTAACCGTTACGGTTGACGTTTCCGGAACCACCGTTTTCGGCACCACTTCGGTAGATACCGACGAGGACGGACTGGCTATATTCGATAATTTAACAATTGAAGAAAGAGGAACATATGAATTGGAATTCAATTCCACCGACATCGGTGGACAGGTCTTCTCTTCTCCTTTTGAGATAGAAGCTTCTTCTCCGGACACTATCGGGGTTATAATTCAGCCCGAAGACAGTGTCATAGGAGACATCGTCGACGGACCTCCGGCCGCATACGTGGAAGACGAATTCGGAAACAGAGTTCCTTCCGCGGAAGTTACGGCCGAACTCGTAGGAGGAAGCTTTATAGGAGGATTAACCGAGGTTTATACCAATAATAATGGAATATCCAACTTTACGAATCTGGTTGTCGGAGAATCCGGAACCTATCAAATTTCTTTCAGCGTCGAAGGAGTCGCCGAAGATGCGGTTTCCGATTATTTCGAGGTGAGAGAGGGCCTCTATCCGATTCAAGAGCTGACCACCAGTAATCTGGACGGAGAAGTTGAGTATCTGCAATACGATCCTTATTCCGAAGAAGCGGAAAATGATTGGTATGAGGCCTCGACAACGGGAAATAATCAATTACACGTTTTAATGGATCATCCTTCCGGTCATATCAGCGGAACTCAAACGGTTAGATTTTTGGTGAGGAGGACCGACAATTCTTCCGAAGAGCCCACCGTGGAGATAGAGCTCCATCAGGATGGATCCTACATAGAAACCTTGGAAGCATCCAGAGCGGTCGGTGACACGGTCGGAGAAGTTTGGGAGTACGACTTTGAAGCTGATGATGTCGATGACGTTTCCGGTGAAGGACTGGAGCTCGTGCTGAACGGATCGAGCGCGGGAGGAGGACCGAATGAAAATACGGTCGAATACGGAGCGATAGAATGGGAGTTCGCCCTTTTGGGTGCTGCGGTAAGCGTCCAGCCCGAAGACACGACTGCCGGAGAGATTATTGGCGGTCCACCGACCGCGGTAGTGGAAGACGATAGCGGTAATCCGGTTCAGGGAACGGATGTTACGGTTAGTGTTAT
>PUOJ01000167.1 GCA_003552075.1 Bacteroidales bacterium | reverse complement strand
GTGTGCCCGTCGCAACCAATAAACGGATACACTGAGTATGTCTACCAGAGCAATGGTGTCCAGCACTGATTCCTCGACGGCGGTCGACGATGAGATTCGTCAGCTGTACGATCGATATCAATCGGCCGAGAACGATGCCGAACGCCACAAAATCGCTCTCGAAATGGGGAAGCTTGACGGACGCCGTCACGTAGAAATCTATGCGGCACTCGAGAACGAGTGAACACTCCCGTTTCTTGGTGCGAAGTCGATTGGATGTGTAGTGAAGTACCACGGGTCGGGTGACCCGTGGCGTCCGTATCTACCCTTCGACAGGGGCACCGGTCTTTAATTCCTCTCGCGCTTGACTCTGCGAGTCTTGCGCCGACGTTCCGTGTCGGTGTACACCCGAAGCGAAAATTGCTCCGTGAGAGTCGGCCTCTTCACATAGGCCCGATGCCGTCCGTCTCATCTTCCGAACGCTCGGAAGGGTTTCGAGAGACGGCACATTTCCATACTGTTCGCTAAACCACTCCTGCACTACACAAACCGC
This sequence comes from Bacteroidales bacterium, assembly GCA_003552075.1. Classification (GTDB taxonomy): domain Bacteria; phylum Bacteroidota; class Bacteroidia; order Bacteroidales; family UBA7960; genus PUPG01. Next base: position 2,406 of record PUOJ01000167.1, on the reverse strand, counting down.
CGCTTTCCGGTCAGCGTGGTCTTGAAAACCACACGACTTGCACTTGAACCGCTTTCGTCGTCGGTTTCCTCGTTCGATGTGCAAGCATTCCGTTCGCGGACAGCGTTGACTCGTGTACTTAGGGTCAACGTTGTCTGAGGGGATTCCGCCCCACGCGGCTTTGTACGTCACCATCTCGCGGAGTGCGGCAAACGGCAAGGAGTGTAAGCGGCGGTTCATTCGCGTTCCGTAATCGATGGAGTCTCGCATGTCTTTGAGGTCTTCAAAGACGATTACCGGGTCGTTGAATTGCGAAACCCACCGAGTTACGTCGCGCGATACTTTGTGGAGTTGGTCGTGAACGAAGTCTCGTTCTTCGGTTCGGACAACAGTCTCGAACGCGGTTTGTCCGACAGTCTGCATCCGCTTGCGTTTGGTGAAGAACTCATGTCGAACCCGTTTGATGTCGGGGTACTCGATGACCACCGAGTCAAGTACGTCCCCGTTGCAGGTCACCGCGGCGAGTGTGACACAATCCTCGTTAATGTCCACGCCAATTACTGTCTCTGCGTCGTCTGGAGACGCTACGGTGCGTGTCTTGTGTGTGACCGAGACGTGGAGTCTCCATTCGTTGTGTTTGTGCACGAGTTCAGCGACTCCAACGCGCCACGAGTCAGAGTTGAGAGCGTTCTTGACTCGTTCGAGGTGGTCGGGACTACCGCGAAGCACGCCTTTGACGTAATTGTATGGCTTGTAGCTGACTCGGAAGTGAACATCTCCAGATTCGTCTATAGTGAGGGCGTATCCTTCGTTGTGGTTCATCCGCATTGGATACGTCTCATCAATGTAGGGAAACGGTCGCCCCCAGTCCTCATCTTTGTGGTCGTGGTACGTCTCAAGCTCTTTGAGTGCTTTCTGGACGAGGAGTTGAGTCGTGTTTTTCACGAGGTTGGCGTTATCCACTACGGTGTCGTGGATGTCGTCCCAGTCCCACCCTTCCTTGTCGAGTCGGTTGACCTCGTTTCGGACTCGCCGAGCTTCGAGACAGCCTTCGTGCAAGTTCTCAGACCGCCCCTCGTGGGGGGTTACCCCAAACGAGAGCGTATGAGTGGCTCCTGAGTCTTGCATCATCAATGAATTATCGTGAATCGTTGTAAGTATAGTGATTTGTCGGCATTCACCCACGGGTCAGGTGACCCGTGGTACTCTGCCTCGACCGCCTATAGATGAACGTGACGCACGGCAGATCGCTCGGCGACACGGCCTCTCGATGACGGGTGTCGTGGGGATTCTCATCCGTGGCAGTAACGAAGAAACGGTTACATTGCGCACGGAACTCGACCGACTTCGTGAAGCTGGGTTTTGGATATCCGACGAACTGTACGAGACTGCGCTTGAACAGTCTAACAGCAAGTGAACAAAGCCTACGCACCAGTCGCGTGCACAATACTCGGGAACAGGAGACAAACAGCGACCTCGAGAGGGCCCACACGTCTCAGGGACCGAACGAATCCATCTCACGACCGCGGGTGGGTGCAGGGTTGGGTAGCGATGGGTGTCTCCCTCGAGTCGTCGTCGGTGGTCAGCACGGCGGACGGGATTCGACAGGGCACTGGAGACGACAGGTGTCACCGAGATCACCGCAAAGTACGTACGCATCTGACGTGCCGGGAAGTCAGAACGAGGTCCAATCAACGACTTCAAGCTCGTCGATTCGCTCGAAGTGTGAGACATTGGCCGTCAACACTGGCAGTCGTTCGGTACGGGCGGTCGCAGCGATATAGACGTCGTGAAGGTCGTTCAGCGGTTCGCCGCGCTGTTTGAGCGTCGCGATAATGGTTGCAGCGTCGATCGCGACGGCTCTGGACACCGGAAGAATCTCGAACCGGGCGAGCAAGCGCTCGAGACCATCGATCGCATCCTGATAGGCCTCAGAGGCCGATTCGAACCCCAGCTCGAGGCCGAGACGGAGTTCGGTGACGGTCACCATACTGATCGCGTGGCGACCTTCGGCATCGAGTTTCTCGACACGCTCGGCGACGCCGCCACGATCGATGTCGACGAGTACCGACGTGTCACAGAGTTTCATCGTCAAGCCGGGACAGCGTCCCTTCGGATAGGCGGTCGATCTCCTCGCGGGCTGTGGCTACGGCCTCCGGGTCAAGGGTGGCCTCGCCGTGGACGTCGGCCAGTCGTGTGCGCTCGTCGAGGGTGTCCTCGATCAGTTCGCTGAAACTCCGGTCACCTTTTTCTCGTTTCAATCGCTCGTAGACATCATCAGCAATTGAAATGTTTTTGCTCATGTCTCTATGTATGGGTACCCATACGTAAAAACGTCGCGCCAGCTGAAACCTATGAACCACTCTACACCACGGACGCGGCTGTATGCTAGGTCGGGTAGCTGTGGGTGTCTCCCTCGAGTGGTCG
>PUOJ01000134.1 GCA_003552075.1 Bacteroidales bacterium | reverse complement strand
CGGCGACCACATACCAGCTGGCGCAATAATTGGAGCGGTCTATACCTTGGCCTGAACGGTTATTTTGGTGACAACAACAGCATCAACCTTCCTTCAGAAAGCCAGTTCATGGACCTGGATTACAACAAGTCGCTCCAGGTCAACCTGAACTTTCTGCATCAGAACTATGTCCTGGCGCGGGGCGATAACCGGCTCTTCGGACTGGTAAGCGGTTTGGGCATCCAATGGACCAATTACCATTTGTCCAACGACATCATCCTGCAGCATGGTAGCGACGGACTGGTGCACGAGGATGCGGAATATGGCTTAAGCACCAACAGGCTCAGGGTGTTTCAACTGAATGTGCCCTTGATGGCTGAATTGCAACTGCAGGATGCAAGGACCTGGAACCGGTTTTATTTTTCTGCGGGTGTACAGGCCGGGTTTCGCCTGAGGAGCCATACCAAGGTACAGTACCGGGATGCTGACGGAGACCGCCAGACAGACCGCGAAAGGGAAGATTTCCACCTGGTGCCGATCCGGATGGATTTGATTGGCCAAATTGGATGGGGCCGCCTGAACTTTTTTGGCACGTATGCGCTGAACTCCATGTTTAAGGATGACAGGGGACCGGAACTGAGTCCCTTTAGCATCGGCATTCGTTTAATTGGCGGATAATCGCATTTTTTTCTCATGTTGTTGGTTTTGGAAGCAGCCGGCTCATTGGCCGGTTGCTTTTTTTATCCGGCATGATTCAGCTTATCGCAAAAAAAAGAAAAAGTGTATTTTTGTAAAAAAGGCTACACCTATGTCAGGACACAGCAAATGGTCAACAATCAAGCGCAAGAAAGGCGCCCTGGACGCCAAGCGTTCGAAGATTTTTTCCAGGGTGATCAAGGAGATCAACGTGGCCGTCAAGGAGGGTGGCAACGACCCGGAGGGCAACCCGCGGCTTCGCCTGGCCATTGCCAATGCCAAGGGGGTGAACATGCCCAAGGACAATGTCCAGCGTGCGATCTCCAAGGCAGGCGACAAGAATGCGGCCGACTTCCAGGAGGTCACCTACGAGGCATACGGAAACCATGGCGTGGCCATTTACATCGAATGCCTTACCGACAACCTCCAGCGTACGGTATCCGCTGTGCGCTCCATTTTAAACAAGCACGAAGGCAAGCTGGAGACCAAGGGTGCGCTGAGCTTTCTTTTTGACCGGAAAGGGGTGTTCACCATTCCTGAAAAGACAGTGAAAGAGAAGGGCATGGAAGAAGATGACTTCCTGATGGAGGTCATCGATGCCGGGGCGGAGGAAGCCGAGAACGAAGAGGGCTTTTACACCATATACACTGCCATGGAGGATTTCGGCAGCATGATGAAAAAGCTGGAAGAAATGGACGTGGAGGCTGAAAACGCCGAGCTGCAGCGAATTCCGAAAACAACCGTTAAACTCGACAAGGAGGCAGCACAGAAGATCCTGAAAATGATTGATGTCCTGGAAGATGAGGATGACATCCAGAACGTTTTTCACAACATGGAACTCACCGAGGAGATCATGGCATCCATGTAGGACTGCCCCGACAGGGATCATCAGCAGGGAGCTCACCGGCACCTTCCTGCAAAAGGGCGTGGATTATCCCAAAGCATCATCCCGGTAAATCAAGCCTGGCTTCAAAATAAACCCTGGCTTCATTCCCGGGAATCATCCCGGGATACCATCCCACCACCATGTGCCAACAGACCTACCGGAAGTGATATGTCCATTCTTCTTGTCATAAGGTGATATCATGCCAGCATCAAAGGCAATCAGACCCCGCTCCTGCATTATCTTCCGCAAACCATTCTGCATAAGATGTGGTTGTTTCGTGGAGGCGCAGGGAATGCAAAGCAACGCCATCAGGTAGCGCAGCCTTGATCTTGTGCGCAAAATCGTGAATCATGTATTCACAAGTGGGCTGATAGGGCACCGCCACCACCTTCCCCAGCAAATGCGATTGCTCCATCATTTCCTTATGCGGGGTATTGGCGTTGACCATCAGGGCGTGATCGAGCGGGTCCACGATGAGTTCGTGCACAATCTTTTTCAGCACCCCAAAATCAATGACCATGCCATGCTTAGGATCCGTGGGGTCTTCCGCCGGGCGCCCCTTTACCGTAACATAAAGCAGATAACTGTGTCCGTGAATGTTCTTACACGGGCCGTCATAATTATATAATGCATGCGCGGCTTCGAAACGAAACTGCTTAGTCAGGCGTACCACGGGTGTGTTGTTCATAAGCATGTATTTGGTTGGAATGACGAAAAGACGAAAGGACAAAAGGACAAAACGACAAAACGTCTAAAAGTCGAAATGTCTAAAGGTCAAAAAGTCCGGGTTTGACTTCAGTACTTAATGGTGTACGTATACACGGCCGGCTTTTTCTCCTGCTTTGTCGTTTCTTTTGGTTCCGGTTGGTTGCTGGCAGCTTTCTCTTTGGAATCCGCCGCCTTATAAGTCATCGATATCTTTTGCTTCTTTTGCTTTTTGATCCTGAAAGGAATTTTGATCTTATTGTTCGTGGTCACGCGCACCCCCCGGTTTTTTACCGACTGGTATTGCAGCATGCTCACCAGCCGGATGGCTTCTTCGTCGCAGCCATGGCCGATGCCTTTATGTATCTCAGGTTGTATGACTTCCCCTTTTCCCGTTACCTTGAACTTTACGATGACGTCCCCCTCCACGCCCTTTTCCAGGGCCTCCTCCGGGTACTCAAGGTTTTCCTTGATGAACTCCTTAAGCAACTCACGCCCCCCATCGAGGTGCGGCAGTTTCAGGAACTTCTTCTCTCTTTTCATGACTTACTTCTTACTTCCTACTTCTTACTTCTTACTTCCTCCTCCCTCCCATCCAGGCAATCTAAAGCGGCTCTGTAAGGTCAAAATCGACGCGCAGGCGCTTCTCCCCATCCCGCTCCAGGCGATAGG
>PUOJ01000101.1 GCA_003552075.1 Bacteroidales bacterium | reverse complement strand
GGGATATTCCTTTTATCCGGTTTGTTTGGTGTCATACTTCTACTGTCGGGGAATCTATACAACCTATTCTGGGCTCCTTTCAGACCTACCGGTGTTTCACCCACTTCTGCCATGTTCTTCCCTTTGTTCACCGGACTCTTCGGTTCTTCAAACCTGTTGATATCATTGATGGATAGCGTGCAGATACCCGAACAAGACGTCGAAGACGTGGTCATCAAACTTCCTAGAAAAAACACCGTTAGAGGATCTATAACAGGTACATTGGCAGGTGCCCTAGTCGGTGTACTACCAGGTATCACCGCGGCATCGGCGACGGCCATCACCAACGTAGGGTTGGATGATGGTGAAGAAGGTCAGAGGGAGTATATCGTATCGGTATCTGCAGTTGACACCGCCTGTGCTTTATTCACCATGGTTGCTCTTTTCGTGATAATGAGGGCTAGAAGCGGTGCAATGGATGCTGTCATGCAATTGAACGAAGGATTTATACAGCCTTGGGATTCCGTTTTCAACCTTCCATGGCTGTTTGCGATCCTCCTATTCTCAGTAACATTATCAGCGATCATAGCTTATATCTTGACGGTCAAACTTGGCAAATTTTTCTCCACTATACATCACCGAATAGACTACACAAAGCTGTCGGTGTCTATCCTTGTCTTGATCGTGATACTAACTGCACTCATGACCGGTCCTCTGGGTATAGGGGTGTTGATGATAACTACCTGCATCGGCATGATCCCACCTCTCTCAGGTGCGAGAAGGGTTCATCTGATGGGATGTTTGATCTTACCCATATTCATCTATTACTTTGAATTGGAATGGATAGTACGCGGTGTTCTTGGGCTCTAATGTTTTCTGAAAGGAGATGTTAAAAGTACAAGGACCGGGAATATCTCCAATCGACCGGCCCACATCTCAATTATAAGGACAACTTTCTCCCACCAGGGCATGCAAGAAGATGTGAGTCCTACGCTCAGCCCTACATTACCTAGGGCTGAAGACACTTCAAAAAGAGAATCGATAGTGGTGGCTCCGCCGGCCATGAAGACAAGAGAGCCTGCGACTAAAACTATTATATATAATAAAGAATAGATTGCAACTTTCATCACATCTTCGGGATGAAAGATTTTCCCACCAACAGACAAGCTAAACCTTGCGGACTGTGGGAATAACATACGTCTAACTAACCAACCAAGAGACCAAAAAATCACTACAACTCTAAATAATTTAAGAGCAGATGCAGTTGATCCATATCCCCCACCAAAAACCATCAAGATTGTTAACAGAAATTTTGAAAAATCATCCCATGCTGAAATGGAAACCGTATTGAATCCAGTACCCGTTAATGCTGTAGTAACTTGAAAAGAAGCATACCTAAAATTTTCCACATAAAGTCCTTGATGTAATACCAAAATCAATCCAACTACGAATAGTATCACAAACATAGCCTTAACTTCAATATTTTTAAAAAAACTTATAATTCTCCCCATGAATAATTCATGATGCATAGCGAAAGATATTCCCCCCAATATCATAAAAGGAATTATCGCAAGTTCTAATAGAACCGCATTTGGATGAATATCTAATGAATAGGTCATTATACTATGATTTCTCACAGAGAACCCACCTGTGGCCAAACCGGTCATCGAATGGTTTACCGAATCAAACAACGGCATACCGATGATATATAGTACGATTAAACACAGGAAAGTATAAAATAGATAAATCAACCAGATTCTTCGAGTAGTTCTAACAATACTTGGTACTAATCTTTGATCTCTCCCTTCAGCAGTGTATAATCTATGAGCTATTGTTCCTGTACGGGAAACGAGCACGCTCAGGAACAAGACTATCACCCCAACGCCACCCACCCATTGGGTGAGTGACCTCCAAAATAATATGGAGCGAGGGAGTCCTTCAACCCTCATACCGTACATCGTCAGTCCGGTGGCGGTGAAACCGCTCATGGATTCGAACACCGCACTCAAGAACGTCAAACCGTATTCGGAACCAAAAAATCCTCTAGCTATCCAAAAAGGTAGTGCCCCGATTATGGATACGACGAGCCAAACCAGGGCGGCAAGGGTGATGGCTGAAGTAAGACCTAGATCTGTTTTTTTAAATGAAAACATCAATACCGATCCGATGCCCCAAGAAAATAGAGCCGGCCATAAAAAACAGATCACTAACTCAACGTTCTTATCAACGAAATAGGCCAAGATCGCCGGAAGAACCAGTATGAATCCCATCAACAGACAGATGATGCCAAAATAGTGTGCTATAGTGTACCACAGACTATATCGTTTAAAATACTTACTTGTTTGCATCCTTATTGTTTCTTTTACATCATCTAGATTAATCAAATATATTTTAGACAATTCCAAACCTCTTTTTCTCTTGGAAAGCTTTCTTGATCTCACTGAGTACATAGCTTCTTGATAATATCGTAACGATATCGCCGGGTTTCAGCATGGTTTCTCCATCCGGGATAAGGGTCTTGTCTTCTCTCATCACAGAAACGATGATCGCACCCTTTGGTAGTCCAGCATTCTTGATCTTCTTATGGGCGATGGGTGATTTATCCGACACATCAAAATCTATCAATTGAGCCTCGTGACCTCCGACGGTTAATATCGTACGTGAATCCCCAAGATTGTTCTTGATCTGCATGGCGCTGGCTCTGGTGGTACTAACGATGTTGTCTACCCCTAAATTAGCGTACACACCCTCGTTTTTCGGTTCGTTGACCCGGGCGATGACCTGTTGCACTTTGAACAATTTATGACAAAGTTGGGCTGCGATCAAATTCACCTTGTCGTCTCCGGTGACGAGAGCTGCAGCATCAGCTTTGTTCATACCAGCATCCTTGAGGTATTCAAGATCGGTTCCATCTCCACATATTATTAGAGCATCGAACGTTCTGGTGAGGTTTTCACAGACCT
>PUOJ01000148.1 GCA_003552075.1 Bacteroidales bacterium | reverse complement strand
CTGTACATGACCGTGTCGTTCCCTATAAAGCTTATATGCTGACGGATATCCTTCATCAATTGCTGCAGGGCTTCCGAACTCTTTGTTTGGTCACGAAAGCCCATGGCCTGTGCTGCCGTCATGAGCTCTATCGCCAAAATACGTTGCAGGTTTTCCACCACAGCATGGGTTTTAACAGCAGCATTCGCCCCCATGCTCACATGGTCTTCCTGGCCCTGCGATGACTCGATGGAATCCACTGAAGCCGGCGTGCAAAGCTGTTTGTTCTGACTTACAATGCTTGCAGCCGTATATTGCGGAATCATAAAACCTGAGTTCAGGCCAGGATTGGCCACAAGGAATGATGGCAGCTGACGTTCGCCGGAGATCAGCCTGTATATGCGTCGCTCCGAAATATTGCCAAGCTCGGCGAGTGCGACAGACAAAAAGTCAAGGCCCATGGCCAAAGGCTGACCGTGAAAATTACCTGCCGAGATGATAAGGTCATCATCAGGGAAAATGGTTGGATTGTCGGTCACGGCATTGATTTCATTTTCAAATACCCCGGACACATAGCCTATGGTGTCCTTGCAAGCGCCATGCACCTGTGGAATACAGCGGAAGGAATAGGGGTCCTGCACATGGTTTTTCTTTGCCTGCATGAGTTCACTTCCCGCCAATATCTTGCGGATATTGGCTGAAGTTTCAATCTGCCCCTGGTGGTGACGGATCCGATGCACCTGCTCAAGGAAGGGGTCCATGCGCCCATGAAAAGCTTCCAGCGAAAGCGATCCCGCCAGGTCGGCCCAAAGCAAGAGGTCGGCCGCCCAGATCAAGGCATGGCTGCCATAGGCTCCCATAAACTGCGTGCCGTTGAGCAGGGCCAAACCTTCCTTGGCGCCAAGGTCAAGCGGCTCCCATCCCATCTCATCCAGCAGTTCCTGGCCTGTGACCCGTTTCCCGCTGACACGCACCTCGCCAAGGCCAATCAAAGGCAGGCTGAGGTGCGCCAGGGGCGCCAGGTCACCGGAAGCACCAAGTGAACCCTGGGCGTATACCACAGGATAGACGCCATGGTTATAGAAATCCACCAGGCGATCCAGGGTTTCTATCCTGATGCCAGAGTGCCCGTATGCCAGCGACTGGATCTTAAGAAATAGCATCAGCCGGACAATGTGTTCCGGCACCTCATCCCCTACTCCGCAAGCATGCGACATTACGAGGTTGCGCTGCAAGGTGCTGAGGTCGCCCGCTGAGATACTGTGGTTACATAAAGACCCGAACCCGGTATTTACGCCGTATACAGGCTCTTCCTGCCTTGTTATGCGGGCTTCCAGGTATTCGCGGCATGCTGTAACCCGATGCCGGGCATCATCAGACAAGGCCAACCTGAGCTTGTTGCGCAACACCTTGCGCATCAAATGAAAATCTATTTTTCCGGATGAAATATGGTGGGTTTCCATGAAAACAGCATTAATAACAGGAGGTGAATAATTATGATCATTCAGGGCTGCAAACGTAAACCAGGATGTCTTGCCCGGCAACAACAAGAATGCCTGATAACTGCTGCGATGAGCATGCTGCAAGAGCCTACACGCCAGCAAACTGTCGCGACACTATCCCTCAATGTATTTCATCAGCACATCACTGATCTGTTCAAGCATGAGCTGCTGCTGATCACCACTGCGCATGTCTTTGAGTGAGAACAGGTCGTTTTTGATCTCTTCCTCACCGGCCATCAGGACAAAGGGAATGTGGTTCTTGTCGGCATACTGAAGCTGTTTTTTGATTTTTGCCGGTTCCGGGTACATTTCGCACTGCACCCCGATAGACCTTAGATTTTCCAGTGCAGGCAAACAGTAATTGCGTTCTTTTTCCCCGAAATTGATGGCAAGCACCTGGCTGAAAGTACCCGTGGTATCCGGAAACCGCGACAATGTCTCCATGACATCATAAATCCTGTCTGCGCCAAATGATATGCCCACGCCAGATACATCCTTCAGGCCAAAAATACCGGTAAGGTCGTCATACCTGCCACCCCCGCAAATGCTTCCCATGGGTACTTCCACAGACTTCACTTCAATGATTGCCCCGGTGTAATAATCCAGTCCACGAGCCAGGCACAGGTCCAGCTGCAAGCCGCAGTGCAATGGTGTAACCGACACGATATCAAACACCTCACGCACTTCTTCAACTCCTTTCATCCCCACAGGGATGCCGGCCAACAAATCAGACAACACTTGCAGCTTTTCGTTATTGGTCCCACTCAGCTGCATTACTGGCTGCAGTTTGTTCACGGCATCCTGTGACAAACCCTTTTCCAAAAGCTCTTTGTTAACCTGATCCAGGCCGATTTTTTCCAGTTTGTCGATGGCCGTTGTGATATCGGTCAGGTGCTCAGGGAAACCGATGTATTCGGCAAGGCCCGCAAGTATCTTCCTGTTGTTGAAGTGAATGCAAACATCCAGGTTAAGCTGCGAAAATACCTTGTCAATGATTTGCAGAAACTCTGCTTCACTGATCAGATTATCGCTTCCGATCACATCTGCATCGCATTGCACGAATTCGCGGTAGCGACCTTTTTGAGGCCGGTCAGCTCGCCAAACAGGCTGCAGTTGGTATCTTTTAAACGGAAAAGTGAGCTTATGCTGATGCTGCACCACATACCTTGCAAAAGGCACAGTCAGATCATAGCGCAGCGCTTTTTCCGTAAGCTGAGCCGATAACCTGGCCGTATTTTTCTGCTTCCAATCATCCTCATCCACTTTGGACAGAAAGTTCCCGCTGTTAAGCACCCTGAATATCAACCGGTCACCTTCTTCGCCATATTTTCCAAGCAGGGTGGACAGGTTTTCCATCGCAGGTGTCTCAATCGGTCGAAAACCGTGAAGCTGATAAATCTCGCGGATGGTGTTGAATATGTGATCCCTTCTGGCAATTTCAACAGGATCAAAATCTCTTGTGCCTTT
>PUOJ01000194.1 GCA_003552075.1 Bacteroidales bacterium | reverse complement strand
GTGCCATGCCTTCCAGGATGGCAGGTTCAAAATGTGCGTTTTCGATTTCATCAAAAGGCGGTACGCCAAATGGGGTTTCGTATTCGCTGAAGAAGGGGTTGGGCTTTTCAGCCGGTGCACATGAGGCCATAAACATTACAGGTAAAATCAATAATAACCAATACTTTTTCATTGTTTGTCGTTTTTGTGAATGAAGAATTTGGCTGGTGACAATTTGCTGCAAAAATAAAGATTTAACCTGTATTATTGATGTTTTTAATTCAGGTTAACTATTATCGGTGACAGAATTTATGCATAGTGAGGCAGTGTGTTGGTCATAAAATGGGATCATCGCTGACTGGCCCCACCCCCAATAATGTCATGAGCTGGCTGCAGGCCAGAAAAATTATGGCATGTTTTCCGTGTTGTACAGGTTTTCAAGGAAGCGCTGGACCTCGTCGGGCCTGTCGGTCTTGTTTCTGGCAATGATGCCAGTTGTGAGGAGGGTCCCGTCCTCATCCCTTACAGCATATTCGTAAAATTCGTCCTCGTTCTTGATCAAATGGAATCCATCTGCCGTGCGGGCGACATGGTCGTGTTTTTCTCCTCGGAGAAAGATGTCCAGCACATAACCGTCAGGCTGTTCATGGCGGATGGTGTCGGACGTTGCAGGCACTTGCTGGCGTTCATCGGACACGACTTCCGGTTGCATGTCTTCCGGATCCATGCGGCGTAAGTTGTCAACCGGGTCGCGGTAAGACTCCTTGTAAGACTGACATCCCGGGGTTGCCAGGAAAGCAAGCAAACCCATGCATAGCAGCAGGATGAGGCCGCCCGGGATTGTATGGAGGTTACGGAGCAGCATATGGATGATTTTAAGACTGTAAAGATAAAAAAAAGTAGTGGAATCGTGGATCGAGCAGCTACAGAAGGACGCCTGAATGAGGCTTTTATGGAAAGTCTTTTTCAGGCGTCCTTATCCATGGTCATATGCTCAATCGGGTGACAGCGAATGTTGCCAGCAGCAAGCTGGGGCGCATATTAAAAGTCCGGAAAATCAATATCCGGCAGGTCAAACTCGCCTCCCTGGGCTTCAAATTGGCCATTAATTTCCACACTTATCGGGTTAAGCGGATTCATTATCGCGAAACCAGTCGCATCAAAGGCAAAGGACCCTGCGACCAGGTTGGAGCTGGATTGGGTAAGTGTCATACTTCCCCCATCAGCCGCCAGATAAGCTAGTCCTTGATCAGTTTGCACAATGAGGAAGCCTGTAAAGTCATCTGTTGGGAGGTCACCAATGCCATCATATTCATCCGGTTCAATGGGTGTAATGGAAAAATCACCTTCATCCGGGCGCTCACCCCCACTTCCCAGGTAAATCTGGTTCATTTCTTCACCGAAAACCGATAAGTTTATGAAGAACCCTGTTTCATCGGTATCGCCATCGGTTAGTTCGGCAAACAAGGCGCGGCCTTCCATTTCGGTGGTGATGTCTCCAGTCACCGAGGCAGTAAAGTCGGGATCAGGTTTCGGATCCGGATCGAGATCCGGCACCTCTCCGTAAATGGCATGGAAGGATCCGCTAATCTGGATGTCCAAACTGGTCTCCAGGTCATCCGTGGAAAACCCGGTAGCTGAAAACTCAAACGCTCCGATCACGCTGTTGTCGTCAGACTGCTCCAGGTTCAACGTACCAGTGTCAGAGAAGTAATAATATCTTGGGATTTCTTCATAGTGCATGTTTCCCCAGGCAAGGAATGCGTCATCCGGCCATGCTGCCTCTGCTGCATCCATGTCAATTTCGGATATGGGGAAATTGCCGGTGCCAGTCTGAGGACCCTGCTTCCCAAAATAGATGGTTGTGCCCTCCATGTCTTCGCTGTGCAGGAAAATGGCAAACACATCCTCACCGGTATCCGGGTCGGTGGTTTCCGAAAATACGGCATGCCCTTCGATATCCGCTTCGATATCGCCCGAATAGGTGATGGTGAAGCTGGCAGGATCAAGATCGGGATCGGGGTCCGGTACATCATTGTCGTCATCACTGCAGGCGCCCATGGCCAGCAGCATCAAAAAAGATAGCAAATAACTCAATTTACGGGTCGTCATGGTGTTCATTTTTTGGTTCATAAATCCCAATGTCATGTCATCACCAGCTCGTCCAGGCCAGGCCTCAGCCTCCCCCATTATCAGAAAAACAGACTCCTGCATAGCTAAGGCCATGCCCTGGTCTGTTTTTAAGATTTGAGAAAAGCTGCTCCAAATTAACCGGAACAGCAGCACGGACACGACATCAATTTGTTATAATTTAGTACTTTAAATGCTAATATATAAAACATGAAGGTGAAATACAAGTGTTGGAGCCAAAAAATAAGCTCCTGGAGAACACCCAGGAGCTTATCATAATCTCAATGCCCGGAGACCAGTGCCCAATCTTAGGACAATCCCTGCCAGGTCTGTTTACAGAATATATTACAAGGCAGGATCACCAGGATCTGCGAATATGGCATCGAATTCGCCAGAAACTGATATCTCTAATTCCTCTTCAGGTACCATGGTATGGAATCCTGTACCATCATACTCAAAACTGCCATTCACGCGGTTGTTGGAAGACTCCTGGATGTTAATGGAGCCAGCCTCGGCTTGCAAAAAATATATCTCAGGCGCATCATTATTGTCGAACTGTATCGTAATGCTTGATACAAATGCATCTGAGGGCAGATCTCCGTCTTCTTCAAAATCAAATGAAACGACCGCATGCTGGCCGGTTGCCGGCTGATCACCAGATTTGATAAAGAACATGTTGAAAGTGGTTTCGATGCCTTCGGCGAGGCTCACTATGAAGATGTCCTCACCAAACTCAGGGTCATAATAGTGTCCGAAATAGGCCATGCCCTCGGTTTGGTAATCCATGTCACCGGAAATGCTGAGTGAGAAGCTTCCCATTTCAGGCATATCCAAATCATTGTCGTTGTCATCATCACAAGCTGTGAAGGCAATCATAAAAAAGAATGCCAGCAGCCCAATAATTTTGTTGGTTTTCATAAATGCGGTCTTTTTGGTTATTAAATGATTAGTATCTGGTATGTATACAACCTTCATAGAAAAATGTTTAAATATATAAAAGCATACACTAAAAATATTTTGGCTGCATATATTATTAGGTTAAAGAACGCCAAACCATCTTAACCCACCGCATACCCTGACTTTTGGACCTTTTGACCTTTTGACCTTCTCCTCTCAGGACCACATCTTTGCAGCACAAAGACCATCAATCCATCCCAATCCACCGCATGCCCCGACCTTTTGACCTTTCGACCTTTTGTCTTTTTGTCTTTCCCTCCCTGCATAAAAAAAGCCCCGTCATTGCGGGGCTTTTGCTGGTTGACCGACCAGGATTCGAACCTGGACAGACAGCTCCAAAAACTGTAGTGCTACCGTTACACCATCGGTCAATCCGATTTCGGGGGCAAAAATAGAAATTTTTTTTTGAACTGCAAACCCCGGCGCTTAAAAATATCTGTAGCGATGGATGTATGCCCGTTTTTCCGGGTTGCCTCCCGTTTGACCGCCTTTTTTATCCGACCGCCAGAAAACCCTCCTGCAGTGGGTTTATGTGTTTATAATTTTGCAACATATTGGTTATTTGATGGTTGCGTTGTTATTGCCAAAGACTTCTTTTGGCTTTCTTGCCAGTAGCCAATAGCCAAATTCCTTCTTACGCTCAACGCCCAATGACATTAATCATAGCTCCTGTATGTCAATTCATTGGCATGTAGCTTTCATGTGCCAATTCTTTACAGATGTTAAAAATAATCATGTATGATGCTTTTTTTCGTAATTTCGCATGCTGCACCACAAGGTGCATCGTTACTACAAGCTGCTCAATGCCAAATAAATCAGTATGGCCATGAACGAATTTTTTTATAAAAGGCTCAACAACTACATGGGTTGGGGACTTTTTGTTTTTGCCACCCTCATTTACCTGTTTACACTGGAGCCGACGGTAAGCTTCTGGGATGCCGGTGAGCGGATAGCCGTATCCTATAAATTACAAATCGGACACCCGCCTGGGGCACCGCTCTACCAGATGATGGCACGCTTTTTCTCCCTTTTTGCCTTTGGTGATGGGGCTCGCGTGGCATTCTGGATCAACACCATGTCTGCCGTGACAGGCGGGCTTGCTGTCATGTTTCTTTTCTGGACCATTAACATCCTTGCCCGCAAACTGATTGCCAAAGGCAATGAGATCACCCAGGGTCAGGTCTTTGCCATTTTTGGCAGTGGCCTGGTTGGTGCCCTCACCCTCACCTTCAGCGACTCTTTCTGGTTTACTGCCGTAGAAGCTGAGGTGTATGTGACCTCCGTATTTCTTACGGCCTTTGTGTTTTGGGCCATGCTGAAATGGGAGGCAGTGGCGCACGAGCCTGACTCCCATAAATGGCTGGTGCTCATCTTCTACATCATCGGCCTTTCCATTGGGGTACACCTCCTGAACCTCCTAGCCATACCCGCCATTGTATTCATCTATTATTTTAAAAAATACCAGCCCACCACAAAAGGAATCCTGGCCGCCGGCGTGGTGGCAGTGGGCCTGCTCTACTTTGTGCAGTCCATCCTGATTCCCGGCATTCTGACCCTCGACTGGCGGTTTGAGCGCTTTTTTGTAAACGCCATCGGCTTGCCATTCCATAGCGGAACAGTCATTTTCTTTGTTCTGCTCATCGCCGGCATCGTATACGGACTGTATTACACACAAAAGAAAAAACTCGTGGTGTCGAATACGGTGTTGCTGGCTTTCACCTTCATCGTGATCGGATACTCCTCCTTTTTCATGTTGGTGATCCGCTCCAATGCCCAGGTGCCCATCAACGAGAATGCTCCCAAGGATGCCCTTGCGATGAAAGCCTACCTGGGCCGGGAACAGTATGGTGACTGGCCACTGCTTCACGGGCCTTATTATAACGCCCCCATAGTGGATGTGGAGGATGGTGTGCCGGTGTGGGGCAAAAACCGCGAAACCGGAAGGTATGAGATCATCAACCCGAGGGAAAACCTTGAGCCCGTGCATGCCCCGGAGTTCACGACACTTTTTCCAAGAATGTGGAGCAGCCGGGCCAACCACCCACAAGCTTATGAGGAATGGGGCAATGTGCAGGGAAGACCCGTGCGCACCGTGGACCATCGCGGCCAGCCGGTTACCCAAAACAAGCCCACCTTCATAGAAAACCTGCGTTTCTTCTTCTCCTACCAGGTAGGACATATGTATTTGCGATACCTGATGTGGAACTTCAGTGGCCGGCAGAATGACATCCAGTCCCATGGAAGTGCATTCGACGGAAATTGGATTACCGGCATCCCATTCCTGGATGAAATACGCCTGGGACCCCAGGACAATCTTCCTGAAACGATGAAAAGAAACCCCGGAAGGAACACCTACTACATGTTGCCCTTCATATTGGGTGTCATGGGATTCCTGTTTCAACTTAAACGCCGGCCTGATAATGCCCTTGTTGTGGGTCTTCTTTTCTTCATGACAGGCCTGGCCATCATCATCTACCTCAACCAGACACCCTTCCAGCCCCGCGAAAGGGACTATTCCTATATCGGATCCTTCTACGCCTTTTCCATATGGGTCGGGTTAGGAGCCCTTGCCGTGATTGATGCTTTGGCACGTCGGATCAAAGGAAAGAAAGGTGATGCGGAACCCGGGGAGGCAGTGAAAGACCATAAGGCCGGAAAAGTGGCCGCAGTCATTGGTACAGCATTATGTTTGCTGCTTGTCCCGGCGAATATGGCTAAAGAGAACTGGGATGATCACGACCGTTCGGGGCGTTATGGTGCGCGTGATGTAGCCATCAATTACCTGGAGTCTTGTGCTCCCAATGCCATCATTTTTACGAATGGCGATAACGACACCTTCCCGTTATGGTATGCCCAGGAAGTAGAGGGCGTGCGCACCGACATCAAGGTGGTGAACATGAGCCTGCTCAATACCGATTGGTATATCGACAACATGTTGCGCCACAAAACCTATGATGCAAAACCTGTGCCCTTCAGTTTCGAACCACATGAATACCGTGATGGAACCCGTGACTATGTGTCCATCATGGATCGTACTGATCGCTATATTGACCTGGGCAGGCTTATTGAGCGTTTTGTACGTGGTGACGATCAGCCCCATTTCCCGACAAGGAACTTTCGTTTGCCTGTCGATTCTGCCACGGTCGTGGAAAATGGCACAGTGGCCCCTGAAGACGCCCACCTGATCGTGGATGCCGTGGAGTGGCAGATGCCCGGTAGCGGCATGAACAAAAACCATATGATGGCCCTCGACTTCCTGGCTGAAAACAACTGGGAACGTCCGGTATATTTTGCCATTACCACGGGAAGAGGCTCATACATGGGCCTGGAGGAGTATTTCCAGCTTGAAGGCATGGCCTATCGCCTGGTGCCCATCAGAACTGAGTTTGAACCCCGTGAAATCGGCCGTGTCAATACCCGCATCCTTTATGATAACCTGATGAACAAATTTCAATGGGGCAACATGTATGATCCCTCGGTGTACCTGGATGAAGATCATCGCAGGCTGACAGTCAGCTTCCGGAATGTATTTCAGCGTCTGGCGGGCGCACTGGTTGAAGAAAACAAGCCCGATTCTGCCATTGCTGCAATTGATAAGGCGATGGAGGTCATGCCCGAAGAAAATGTCCCTTATAACTATTTTACATTGCTCATGGCCCAAAGGTATTATGAGGCCGGCGCCATAGATCAGGCCAATGCCATCATGGAACGCATGACGGATATCCAGGAGGAAAAACTGCAATACTTTGATCAGTTCTATCCGCAACGGGCACGCCAGGTAGATGACAGAATGGGAGAAAGTCTGGCCATCATGCAGTTCATATCACAAACCACCTCGGATTTCGACCAGGAAGAACTTTCAGATCGTGCATGGGAGATCATGAGCAGACATTATGAGCATTTTGGTGTCTGGCGCCCTTAGCGGCAGTAAAATGATGCTTAAACGTTCCTGATAAAGAGCTAATGCACTAAAAAACAGTGATTTTTTTTATGTGAATTGAAAATTCATTATCTTTGCACGGCAAAAATGGTTTTCGCAGTACAGGAAGGGGGCAGGACGTCCCCTTCTTTATTAGGTTTTGGTTATGATTGATGAAAAACATATCGCATCACTTGTTGATGATTACCTTGGCGAGGGCAGTCAGTTCGTGGTGAGTATCAGGGTGACACCCCAAAATAAGATCATGGTTTTCATAGACGGAGATCATGGCGTAACCATTGACGACTGCGTGAAACTCAGCAGGCATATCGAGCAACAGCTCGACAGAGATGCAGAGGACTTTGAGCTGGAAGTTTCTTCGGTGGGTGTTGGCCACCCCTTAGAGCTTCCACGTCAGTATCGCAATAACATCGGACGCCGGCTGGCCATCCTGGATGTGCACGACAAGCGTGTCAAAGGCAAGCTCACCGGGGTAGAATCCACCGGCATCACGATTGAAAAAGACAAACCTTCGAAAGCCAAAAAGAAAAAGAAAGAACCAGAGACAGATGCCGATGACAGCATCTTCATCCCTTTTGAAGACATCAGGGAAGCCAAGGTGCAGGTGTCTTTCCGGTAGCATTGAAACGACTTAATAAATTACAACACAAATTACATAAAGAAGATGGAAACTATTAACCTGGTTGAATCGTTTTCGGAATTTAAGGAATTCAAAAACATCGACCGATCTACCATGATGCTGATCCTCGAAGATGTGTTCAACAGCATGCTGGAAAAAAAATACGGTTCGGCCGATAACTTTGACATCATTGTTAACATCGACAAGGGAGATCTCGAGGTATGGCACAACCGTACCATTGTGGAGGACGGAGAAGTGGAAGATGAAAGCTCCCAGATTGCCTATTCTGATGCCATCAGGATCGAACCTGACTTTGAAGTGGGGGAGGATGTTTCGGAGCCGGTTAAGATGAGCGATTTTGGCAGGCGTGAGATCCTTGCCATCAGGCAGAACCTGTCCTCCAAGATTCTGGAGCTGGAAAAGGACAGTGTATACAACAAATACAAAGACCAGATCGGAGACATCATCACGGCAGAAGTATACCAGGTGTGGAAAAAAGAGATCCTGGCACTGGATGATGAAGATATTGAACTGATCCTGCCCAAGGCAGAGCAGATCCCATCCGACTTTTACCGCAAGGGAGATACCATCAGGGCGGTTGTGTCCAGGGTGGAGATCAAAAACAACAACCCCCTCATTATCATCAGCCGCACATCCCCCGTCTTTCTCGAAAGGCTTTTCGAGCAAGAAGTACCTGAGGTATATGACGGGCTGATCACCATCAAAAAGATTGTCCGTCAGCCAGGTGAACGTGCCAAGGTGGCCGTGGAGTCTTATGATGACCGCATTGATCCGGTCGGCGCATGCGTCGGCATGAAGGGTTCAAGGATACATGGTATCGTCCGGGAGCTGCGTAACGAAAACATTGACGTGATTAATTATACCAGCAATGCCAAGCTGTATATCACCAGGGCGTTAAGTCCTGCCAAGATCACTTCAATAGAAATAGATGACGAAAACAAAAGGGCAGAGGTATACCTGAAGCCCGACCAGGTGTCACTGGCTATTGGCAAAGGAGGCTTTAACATAAAGCTTGCCGGAAGCCTTACCGGTTATGAGATTGACGTATACCGTGAGACCGATGTGGACAGCGAGGATGTGGATATCAGCGAATTTAGCGATGAGGTGGAAGACTGGATCATTGACGAACTGAAACGGATTGGTTGCGACACGGCGAAAAGTGTGCTGGCACTTAGCGTGGATGATCTGGTCCAAAGGACGGAGCTTGAAAAGGAAACCGTGGAAGAGGTCATCCGCATATTAAAGGCAGAGTTTGAATAAAATACCCTAAATTTGCAGCTGGCTTGTTATGCCGGCGCACAGGGGTTGATAACCGAAAGGATTTTATGACTGAAGGGAGCAAGACAAGACGATTAAGTAAGGTGGCCAAGGAGTTTAACATTGGGCTGACCACCATCGTGGATTTCCTCAACAAAAAGGGGATCACGGTGGCCAATAACCCCAATGCCAAGATTCCCCAGGAGGCTTATGAGCTGTTGTTCCAGGAGTTTCAGAGTGAGAAGAATCTCCGGGAAGAAACACGTAAGGCCGGCTTGAGTATTCTTAAGCGGGAGAGCGTTTCGATGGAACAGGGCGAAGATGAAGAGGTACAGCCAGAAGAAGGGCAACAGGAAGAAGAAGCCGGCGATGAGCTCTATATCAAGGAGACACAGGCCTCAGCTCCGACAGAAGTTCCAGACAAGGAGGTGTCTGAAGAAGAGAAGGCCGTTGATCAGGAGCCCGCTGAAGAAGCAAAGGGTCCCGGGACACCTGGAAAAGCTGACCCGGATTCGGCTACAGATAAGCCTGACACGAAGGCCGATGAGAAAGCCCAACCGGAAGCAGAAGAAAAGGCAGACACTGTGCCTGAAAAAGATGAGGCGAAAGATGCCGGTGACGCAGAGAAGAAACCGGAACACAGCACGGATGAAGGTGAGAAAGAGGACGCTCGCACGGGGCTGAAGGTCGTCGGCAAGTTGGAGCTTGAGGAAGAAAAGCCCAAAAAGACCAAAAAAACCAGGAGCAAGGCCAAGGCGGATAAAAAGACCAAAAAGGAAGAGGCTGCTGAAGAAAAGCCGGAGAAAAAGCCTGACGACAAAGCTATGCAGCCTGAAGATCAGGACATCGCGGATAAGGACAGGGTAAAGCAAACAAAAGAAAAACCTGCCACAGCGGAACCTGGCACGGATGAAATTTCTGGAGAAGATACCAAAGCCGCTGACAAGGATAAGGAATCTGCAACCCCTTCCAAAGAGGAGAAGAAAGAAGCGCCCGAAGATCAGGATTCGGCTGCAGCACATCATAAGACACAATTCCAAAAACTGGAAGGGCCCACCATTCTTGGCAAGATGGACCTGCCTGACCCGGCAGAGGCATCCAAGAAGCCCGTGGCTTCGTCTTCTGACCCCGCAAAGTCCAAAAAACGCAAACGCAAACGCATCAAAAAAGATAAGGCTGCAGATCCCTCAGCACAAAAGGATAAAAAGACAGCCAGACAGGAATCCGGTAAGGCGCGCAAAGGCAAAAAGGAACCGCGTCCTGAAGTGTCGGAAGAGGAAATTTCCCGCCAGATCAAGGAAACACTCGCCAACCTCAGTGGTACAGGAAAGTCTAAGGCTGCCAAGCACCGTCGGATGAAGCGCGAGATTCTGCAACAGCAAAAGGAGAAGGAAAAGGAAAGGGCAGAAAGCGAGCAGAAAAGCCTGCAGGTGACCGAGTTTATCTCGGCTGCTGAGTTGGCTACCATGATGGATGTGTCTGTCAATGAGATCATCTCCACCTGTATGTCGCTCGGCCTCTTTGTGTCCATCAATCAGCGTCTTGACGCAGAAACCATTACCATTGTGGCAGACGAGTTTGGTTATGAAGTGGAATTTGTGAGTGCTGACTCCCAGGAGGTCATCGAAGAGGAAGAGGATGATCCTGCCGATTTGCGTGACCGTGCACCGATTGTCACCGTGATGGGTCATGTCGACCACGGAAAAACATCGCTCCTTGACCAGATCCGCCATGCCAATGTGATTGCCGGTGAGGCAGGTGGCATTACACAGCACATTGGCGCCTATGCTGTGGAGCTGGACAATGACAAACGGATTACCTTCCTGGACACCCCGGGCCACGAAGCCTTTACTGCCATGAGAGCACGAGGCGCCAAGGTAACGGACGTGGCCATCATCGTGGTGGCTGCCGACGACAGTTTGATGCCCCAGACAGTTGAGGCCATCAATCACGCGCAGGCCGCAGGTGTTCCCATCGTGATCGCCATCAACAAAGTGGATAAAGAAAATGCAGTCCCGGAAAAGGTAAAAGAAGAGCTTGCCAACATGAATATCCTGGTGGAAGATTGGGGAGGTAAGTTCCAGAGCCAGGAAATCAGTGCGAAACAGGGGAAAAACATCGACAGCCTGCTGGAAAAGGTTCTGCTCGAATCTGAGATGCTCGAGTTGAAAGCCAACCCTTCGAGAGAAGCCTCAGGAACCGTAATTGAATCTTCGCTGGATAGGGGGCGCGGCTATGTGTCCACCATCCTGGTCCAAAATGGCACCCTGAAGATTGGTGATATCGTAGTGGCGGGCACAACCCAGGGTAAAGTCAAGGCCATGTTCAATGAACGAGGACAACGCGTCCAGGAAGCAGGTCCTGCCACACCTGTGCTGATCCTTGGACTTGATGGTGCCCCGCAGGCGGGTGACACATTCAATGTGATCGGCAGCGAAAGTGAAGCCAAGGCCATCACGACCAAACGCCAGCAGCTGATCAGGGAACAAGGACTCCGTACACAGAAACACATTACCCTGGACGAGATCGGGCGCCGGATCGCCATTGGTGACTTCAAAGAGCTGAATGTCATTGTCAAAGGTGATGTGGATGGCTCCGTAGAAGCATTGAGTGACTCCCTCCTCAAACTGTCAACCGACGAGATCCAGGTAAACATCATCCACAAGGCCGTTGGTCAGATCACCGAGGGTGATGTGCTGCTCGCCTCAGCCTCCAATGCGATCATCATTGGATTCCAGGTGAGGCCATCCATGCCTGCAAGAAAATTGGCCGAACAGGAACAAATTGATATCAGACTCTACAGCGTGATCTATAATGCCATCAATGAGCTGAAATCCGCCATGGAAGGCATGCTTTCTCCGGAAATCGAGGAGAAAGTGGTGGCCAACCTTGAAGTGCGTGATGTGTTTAAGATATCCAAGGTAGGCACAGTAGCCGGTTGCATGGTGCTGGATGGGAAAATTAACCGCAACAGCAATATCCGGCTTATTCGCGACGGCATTGTGGTCTATACAGGCAACCTGGGCTCGCTCAAACGCTTCAAGGATGATGTAAAAGAGGTATCATCAGGTTATGAATGCGGGTTGAACATCGACCGCTTCAACGACATCAAAGTGGGTGATGTGATTGAAGCGTTTGAAACCGTTGAGGTAGCCCGGAAGCTGGAATAACATCATAGTTCACAGGCCTCTCCTTTCCCTGCTTTTTCCCTTGCCCGGAACTCCCTCGCACCACTTTTATGCTGTGAGCCTGGTATTTGCGAGCCCGGCGGAGCCAAATGAGCCATCCCTGATGCATTGGTGCACGGGAAAGGATGATAGGGTGATCATCTCAGCCTGCTTTTTGCGAATGATGAAGCTCTCCAGAATGGGCAGCATTTTCCTTTCAGGGAAATACAAAAGGCAGGCCATAGCGTGGTTGGCTTTTACGGCCGCATTCCTTTTAAAAGCGTGCAGGATAAACGCAGTGATAAACAAAGCACCTGGGCTGCATGCCGAAATGAATTACATGCATTCCCCATTAACGCATACCCGTCATGACTAAACTACACTTGCATTACCAACAGGCTTTGCCATTCATCAACCAGGAGGAGATTGCCATTTTTGAAAAGGAGATCAGCCTCTGCAGAAAGCACTTATACAATCGGACTGGTAAGGGCAGTGATTTCCTTGGCTGGATTGATTTGCCCGAAAACATCGATCCGGGCCTTATTCAAAACATCCGGAAAGATGCTGCCAGGATCCGGGAACAATCTGATGTGGCCGTAGTGGTTGGCATCGGTGGCTCCTACCTTGGCGCGCGGGCAGTGATTGAAGCACTTTCCGGCCCATTCGACCAGTATGATGACAGCAGGACCCGGGTGCTTTATGCAGGCCATCACCTGGATGAAGACTACCATCACGCCCTCTTGCAATACCTGAAAGACAAATCTTACTCCGTGATTGTGATCTCCAAATCCGGTACCACCACGGAGCCGGCTATTGCATTCAGGCTATTGAGAAAACAGCTTGAAGAAAAATACGGAAAGGAAAAAGCTTCAGAAAGGATTTTTGCCATCACCGACGCAAGTAAGGGCGCATTGAAGCAGCTTGCCAACGAACAGGGCTATGCCAGCTATGTGATCCCTGATGACGTGGGAGGCCGTTACTCGGTGCTCACTCCGGTAGGGCTGCTTCCCATCGCAGTTGCCGGGTTGGACATTGAAGCCCTCATTTCAGGGGCAAGGGACATGGCCGCATACCTGAGAAAAAATGAGAAACTGCATGACAACCCTGCTGCCCGTTATGCCCTGCTGCGCAATATGCTCTACAGGAAAGGGCGCACCATCGAAATACTGGCCAGCTACACACCGGCCCTGCAATACATGACAGAGTGGTGGAAACAGCTCTATGGCGAAAGTGAAGGCAAAGAGGGCAAAGGCATCTTTCCTGCCGGTGTGCACTTTACCACCGACCTGCACTCCATGGGGCAATATATCCAGGATGGCATCAAAAATTTTTTCGAAACAATTGTCACCATCAGCAAGCCTGCATATGCAGCCCGCATCCCCGCTGACCCTGCCGATCTTGACGGGCTTAACTATCTGCAGGGTAAATCGCTGGGCCATGTGAATGCCATGGCCTCAAAGGGCACGATGCTGGCCCATGTAGACGGAGATGTGCCTAACCTGGAGATTGAGGTGCCTGCGCTGAATGCATACCACCTGGGCGAATTAATCTATTTCTTTGAGATGGCTTGTGCCCTCAGCGGATATATGCTGGGTGTGAATCCTTTTGATCAGCCCGGTGTCGAGAAGTATAAGCGCAACATGTTTGCCTTGCTTGAGAAACCAGGCTTTGAAGAGGAAACAGCAGCACTGAAAAAGCGCCTGAGCATTTAATGCAGCGCCCCGATCAGGAAGCGGGAGCATGCAGGAGCCTCAGGCATTGTTTCCTGATACCACAATGGTGATCTCCCCCTTTACCTTTCGTTCACTAAAGATGCTTGTCAGCTCTGCGAGACTGCCCCTCACGTGTTCTTCATAGATCTTGCTGATCTCTCGTGAAACGCATGCAAGGCGCCCTTCTCCGAAAGTTTCTGCAAATGCTGTAAGGGTTTTTAAAATGCGGTGCGGAGATTCATAAAAGACCATGGTGCGTTGTTCTGAGGCGAGTTCACGCAGACGTGTCTGCCTGCCCTTTTTTACAGGCAGAAAGCCTTCAAAGCAAAAACGATCGCAAGGCAAGCCGCTTGCTACAAGCGCCGGCAGAAATGCTGCAGCCCCCGGCAATGCCTCCACACGAATGGCTTTGCTGATGCACTCCCGCACAAGCAAAAAGCCAGCGTCAGAGATGGCAGGCATGCCCGCATCACTAACCAGTGCCAGGGTAGCGCCCGATTCCAATCTTTTTATCATGTTATCCAGCACGCGATGTTCGTTGTGTTGGTGATAGGACAACATGGGGGTGTCGATGGAAAAATGCTTGAGCAATCTGCCGGTCACACGGGTATCCTCCGTCAGGATATGATCAGCCTCCTGCAGCACGCGTATGGCCCTGAAGGTCATGTCTTCAAGGTTGCCGATGGGCGTAGGTACAAGGAATAAACCTGACATGCTTTATGCTGCTTGAATAAAAATGCCTGGAATGATTGTCTGCTTTTTATAGATCATGCCACCCTGAGATGTTATGAGAGTGCCCCTGGTTGCTGATGGATCAGAGATATCTCCTGTGAACAAGCTGGGCAAGTTTTTCAATGGTATCTGCTGAGCGTGTCCCATCCCAGGATTGTTCCACTCCCAGTACGTTCAGGTATTCAAAAGCAGCCCTGGCATTCTCCATGTCATTGAGTTTGGCGATTGCATTCTGGTAGTCCTGGATGTCGCCGTCAAAAAGCTCATTGATGAAAAGGAACTTTTCATTGACCCCGATGGCATCCTTCAGGTTGGCAATAGGCTGATTCTGCATCTGCTCACCAATGCTTTTCTCTTCTTTTTCAAGAGAAATGCGTTTGTGCAGGCTGTCATCCTTTTCTTTCATATATGTATCGCCAATGGTGCGGTCACTGTTTTCCGAAAGATTGTCGATCACGGACCTGTTGCCATTGTTGTTTTTCACTTTGGCCTGCGGCCCTGCTTGTGCCTGTTTCTGCTCCTGTTGTTGCCCCTTCAAAGACTCGCCTGGAGACTGAAACTGTTGCCGGCCGGCTGGTGGTTCTGTCAACGGCGCATCAGCTGGCGGTTCGGATCTAGTTGTTTGCTTTTCGGGTGCTGCGCCTTGCTGGGCAGTGTCCCGTTCAGCCTCACCCTGCCTGTCAGATCCTTCCACAGGATGGTCGGATTTGGCTTCCTGACGGGGTGCCGCGTGGGAATGGTCTGAAGCCGGGGGGGATGCTTTGTGCTCCGCCCTGTTCTCCGAAACATGCTGGTCTTGTGTGCCAGCCGGTTCCCGGGATTGCGCGTGGTCAGGGGCTGGAGCGGGATCCGGGTGACGAACGGCCGTGGACTGGTCCTGATGTGCCTCATCCGGCGTTTTTGCCCCTGCTTTTGGCATTGCGGCATCGGACCCGGCCTCCGTCCCCGCATTTTCCGCAATGATCCCCCGCAACAGTTCCAGTCGCCTGTAAAGCTGCCGGATGTCATCCTTTGCGAGGTCGACGTCCAGCAACGCATCGCCGGAAGCGTTTTTTCGGTTAATCTCCAGGGCGCGTGTGACGATGCCATCCAGCAACCGATTGATCTCCTGCATGATCTCCTGTGACTTCATAAATTATTTTGTAATGAATACAATTTCTTAACTGAAATGAAAAACGATGTAAAGTTATTGTTTATTTTTGTGATGTGCAGGCATTTTACCCTGTTTCTGCAAGGATGAGATCCTGATGTGAAAGACAAACTGCTGACAACTGATGTTTTTGGAAAACGACGTGCAACGGCCGGGAAACCGTGGATGGATCGAGGTGATCTGCGGAAGCATGTTTTCAGGCAAAACCGAAGAGCTGATCCGGCGACTGAAACGTGCACGCATCGCACAGCTTAAGGTCGAGATCTTTAAGCCCGGCGTGGATACACGGTATGATGAGGAAAAGGTGGTGTCGCACGATGAGAATGAGATCATGTCAACCCCGGTGCCAGCTTCCTCCAATATTCTACTGATGGCCAATGATGTGGATGTCATTGGCATTGATGAAGCCCAGTTTTTTGATGCAGCGTTGCCGCATGTATGTAATCAGCTTGCCGATTCAGGCCTCAGGGTGATTGTGGCCGGTCTGGACATGGACTTTGCCGGCAAGCCCTTTGGACCCATTCCTGCACTACTGGCTACCGCCGAATACATCACCAAGGTGCATGCCGTATGTGTGAAATGTGGCAACTTGGCACAGTATTCACATCGCACGGTAGCTGATAAAAACCTGGTTCTTCTTGGGGAAACCGATGCGTATGAACCCCTTTGCAGGAGTTGCTATGCCAAGGCCAACAAATGATCCGGCATGAAGGAAGCCGCATCCATGCGAGCACACAAAAGGATCAAATAGCTCAGGAAGCGAAGGGTTGTCTGCCGGGTTACCCGGCCTTGGGATGAAGTCAGGATTTATCGTCCAGTTTAAGTACAGCCATGAAAGCCTGCTGAGGCACCTCCACATTGCCAACCTGGCGCATCCTTTTCTTACCCTTTTTCTGTTTTTCGAGCAACTTTCTTTTTCGGGTGATGTCGCCACCATAACATTTGGCAGTGACATCCTTGCGAAGGGCTTTGACCGTTTCACGGGCAATGATCTTTGACCCAATGCCCGCCTGGATGGCGATGTCGTATTGCTGCCGTGGAATGAGCTCTTTAAGCTTTAAGCAGATGCGTTTGCCGAAATCGTAGGCGTTTTCACGGTGGATCAAGGCCGAGAGGGCGTCCACGTGGTCGCCATTGAGCAGGATGTCCAGCTTGATCAGGTTGGAGGGCTTGTACCCGATGGGATGGTAGTCGAAGGATGCATAGCCCCGCGAGATGGTTTTCAGCTTGTCGTAAAAGTCAAACACAATCTCCGCCAGGGGCATTTCAAAGGTCAGTTCTACCCTGTCGGTGGTAAGATATATCTGGTTCTTGACAATCCCTCTTTTATCGAGGCAAAGGGACATCACCGGGCCCACATATTCAGCCTTGGTGATGATCTGTGCAGAAATATAGGGCTCTTCGATGGACTCCAGTTCATTCGGTCCCGGCATGTCTGAAGGGTTGTTGACGATTTTTAGCTCGCCCTGGTTGGTGTAGGCATGGTAAGACACGTTGGGCACCGTATTGATCACCGTCATGTCGAACTCCCGCTCCAGGCGTTCCTGGACGATCTCCATGTGCAGCATCCCCAGGAAGCCGCAACGAAAGCCGAATCCCAGGGCTGCTGATGACTCGGGCTCATAGGTGAGCGAGGCGTCGTTGAGCTGGAGCTTTTCCATGGCGGCGCGCAGCTCTTCAAAGTCATCGGTGTCTACCGGGTAGATGCCCGCAAACACCATCGGCTTGACGTTTTCAAATCCCCGTACAGGCTTGTCGGTAGGGTTTTTGACGTGGGTGATGGTATCGCCTACCTTTACCTCGCGGGCATCCTTGATGCCAGAGATGATATATCCCACATCGCCTGCAGCGATCTCTTTGCGCGGGTGCTGGGCAATCTTGAGCACACCCACCTCATCCGCGTGGTACTGCCTTTTGGTATTCATAAACTGCACGTGGTCGTGCTGGTTGATCTTGCCGTCGTATACCCTGAAATAGGCCACCACACCCCTGAAAGGATTGTAAATGCTGTCGAAAATAAGTGCCTTTAGCGGCGCCTCAGGGCTCCCTTCCGGTGGTGGGATCCGCTCGATGATGGCTTTCAGCACATCTTCCACGCCAAAGCCCATCTTGCCGCTGGCAGGGATCACTTCGTCCGGGTCGCATCCGATGAGATCCACGATCTCGTCAGTGACTTCTTCCGGCATGGCACCAGGCAGGTCCATCTTGTTCAATACCGGTATGATTACCAGGTCATAATCCAACGCAAGATACAGGTTGGAAATGGTCTGTGCCTCAATTCCCTGGGATGCATCCACGATGAGCAAGGCCCCTTCACAAGCGGCAATGGAACGCGAAACCTCATAACTGAAGTCTACGTGCCCAGGCGTGTCAATCAGGTTAAGCCTGTAATCTTTACCCTCATGCGTATAGTCCATCTGTATGGCGTGGCTCTTGATCGTGATGCCTCGCTCGCGCTCCAGATCCATGCTGTCAAGCATCTGGTCCTGGAAATCCCGTGCAGTGATGGTGTTGGTCATCTGCAGCAGACGGTCGGCCAGCGTGCTCTTTCCGTGGTCAATGTGGGCAATGATGCAAAAATTGCGGATGTTTTCCATAGCCTGCAAAAATACAATTTAAAAACGATATTTTTCCCTTTCCCACATCTTTAGAAGAGGTAAAAAACAGCTAACCTGTCTATTTTTGATTAATTTTGAAGCCAGAAACAATAATAAAGCTTGCGCCCCGACGTATTGACAAAGAAGGTTGAGGCTAAGATTAAGGCTGAGGTTAAGGTTCGTCATCCCGAACGAACGGAAGATCCTCAATAATCACTGGTTAAAGCCTTAGAAAACCCGGACTTTTAAACCTTTAGACCTTTTGACATTTCGACGTTATATTACACCCATGAACCATACAAAAATTCTGCTGGTCCTGCTTGTCCCGCTTGTCTTCAGCCTGCAAGCCCTCGCTGATGTCAATTATCCGATAGACGTGCACGACGGACAAACGATTGAAACCTGCTCAGGAAACTTTGTCGACCCCAGCGGGGGAGATACCCTCAGCCATTACAGCCCCGAAGCGAATCATGCCATTACCTTTGCCAGCAACGACGAAGGCCAGCCACACATGGCATTTCATTTTGAGTTGTTCAGCCTCGGAGAAAACGATACATTGTATGTTTATGATGGTGCAGGTCCGGATGCACCCTTGCTGATGGAAGCAACCGGCCAGTCGCTGCACGGCGAAACCATCTATGCGTCGACCGACAGCCTGCATTTCCATTTTGTGTCATCCAACTTTGATCCGGATGACCCTGATGAGGTGGAAGATCGCCTGGGCTGGTTTGCCGCAGTTTCCTGCAATGCATTGTGCGACCTTTTCGAAGTCACCATTGACCCCCTGGATGGGTTGACCCAATGCCCGGTTGACCCCGAACCCGTCTCTTTTCAAGCGAAAGCCCATTACCTGGCAGAAAATATTGACCATGATCCGGAGCTTTTTGAATATACCTGGTCAATACAAGAACAGAGCCTGGAAGGACAGGAGATCAACTTTTTGTTCGAAGAACCGGGTGCTTATGTCATCAGCGTCGTGGCATGGGATCCTGTCAACGAATGCGAGGTTGCCACCTATGAAGTACATATGGTGGCCACGATTCCGCATTTTACCGGCACGAACATTTCGGCCGACAGTGCGTGTGCGGAAGAGCCATTCACCCTCTATGGCATAGGAAATGCCGAGCCCTGGACGGGTTTTCCGATAGCCGTGGATGAAGATGAGCCCATGCTGATCGGCCTGGATGACGCCACTGTGTATACATCTTCTTTGGAGTTTGACGTCTTTACCGAAGGCCTGGAGGTGCTCTCAGCAGAAGACTTTGACCGCATCTGCGTAATGATCGAACATGTCGACCAGTCGCAGGTATCCTTTGAGCTGGAATCGCCCCAGGGCGATGTGGTAGTGCTTAAAAGCCACGGTGGCCCATCAGCAAACCTTGGTGAACCGGTTGTCTGGGAAGATGATTTCCCGGGAACACCATATGCATATTGTTTTTCCCCCATTGCTGAGTTTGGTACGATGGGAGAAACCGCCCCACAGTTTTATGAATATACCGACAATGCCGGCAACTACTATTTCAATGCCGCCCATATGCCGCCAGGTAACTATACACCGGACGAAAGCCTGAATAACCTTGCAGGAAGCACGATGAACGGTACATGGACCCTTCGTGTGGAAGATCATACCATTGGCGAGGGAGAAACAGGCCATGTCTTTGGCTGGAGCATGCTCTTTGATGACCAGTTCTATCCGGACTCCCTGATCTTCATCCCCGAAATAACCGATGGCCAGTGGTACCATAATGGCAGCCCCATTAATACTGAAATTGATGCCCAGGGGAATTATATCGCCAGCACCCACATGGATACCGCCGGCGAGTATGACTTCCTGTTTGAGATCACCGACAACTTTGGCTGCACATATGATACTACTTTGACAATAAATATTTTGCCACTTCCAGAAGCTGAAATTGAATCGGAGCTGGAAATACCCATATGTGAGGGTGACTCCACCTTGCTCACCGTTCGTCCGTTGAACCACGATGGCTTTGACTGGAAGTACCAATGGCAGCTTGGTGGTGTAGACCTGCCGGAACGCACTTATGACACCCTCATGGTGAAGGAACCCGGCCTCTATACGGTGGAGATCACAGATACGATTACCGGCTGTGTGGCCTACATCGACAAGGACGTGTCTGACCAGAACTGCGACCTGACCATCCCCAACGTGTTTACGCCCAACGCAGATGGCATCAACGATGAGTTTGAGATTGAAAACCTGGAGCATTATCCGGGGGCCAGGATGGTCATCTACAACCGCTGGGGCCAAAAGGTGTTTGAGCACAACGATTATTACAACAACTGGTGGGATGGAGATGGTGCACCGGATGGCACCTATTTTTATGTGCTGCAGTATGCGCGGATGGGTAAAACGCGCTATGCCGAGGGCACAGTGACCATTATCCGGTAGCGCATAACCCATGCTGCGGCAGTCTGCCAATCGTCGAATGCTTTTCCTTTGCTTACAGCACAGCTTCCCCATATCGTTACAGCCATGAGCCTGTCTGATTATGAATGATGGGACAAGCACTGTGGCTTAACCCATATGACAACATGGATAAGACACCATCCCCTTTCTGCCAATAATATTACAAGATTAATTTTTGTGTTTGCGGTGAATACATTATTTTTGGCCTCTGTTTTCTCAGTAAGTCAAACAATAAGATAATGTATTATGGCGAAAAATGACGAATCCAAAGGGGGTGTTTTTCAACGAATACTTGACAAGGTCGAGATTATCGGCAACAAATTGCCCCAGCCGGTAACCTTGTTTGCGATATTGATGGGTGTGGTGCTGCTCCTGAGCTGGATATTCAGCGGGGTATCTGTGCTTCGCCCGGGTACAGGTGCAGATACAGGTGTTGAAGCAGAATATATTGTCGTTGAAAACCTCCTGACCAAGGAAGGTGTCCAGCGGATTTTCACCAACCTGGTTGAAGTATTTGCCACCTTCCCGCCATTGGGGCTTGTGCTGGTGGTTATGCTGGGTATCGGCGTGGCCGAGCACACCGGGATGATCTCGGTTGCCCTGCGTGTCTTTGTTTCCAAAGTGCCTAAGTACCTGATCACCTTTTCCATTGTTGTGGCGGGTATGGTCAGCTCTGTGGCTGCCGATGCCGGCTATGTGGTGCTGATCCCGATGGGTGCGGCACTTTTCCTGGGGATGGGGAGGCATCCGCTGGCAGGCATTGCCGCTGCCTTTGCCGGGGTGTCCGGAGGTTTTGGCGCCAACTTCCTGCCTACCGGACTGGACCCCATGATCGCTGCTTTTACCGAGCCGGCTGCCAATATCATCGACCCCGAATACACGGTGAACCCCCTCTCGAACTACTACCTGATGGCTGCATCCGTGCCACTGGTCGGCCTGGCCGGTACCTATATCACGGAAAAGATTGTGGTGCCCCGACTGGGAGAATATCGTCCGGATGGAGACCTGGCCATCGAAGATGCCAATAATGACGTAAAACCTCATGAACGCAAGGCCCTTAAATGGTCACTCATCTCTATTCTTTTTGTAGTGGCGCTTGTAGCCATTGCAGTTGTGCCAGCGGAAGGGTTGCTGCGTGGCGAGTATGACCCGGTAACCGGAGCAAACAGCTTCCGCCCGTTCTATGATTCGCTCGTGCCCATCATGTTCATCATCTTCTTTACCGGCGGACTGGTATACGGAATCGTGTCCAAGACTATTAAAAGCGACAAGGATGTGTCCGATATGACAGCCAAGTCAATGTCTACCATGGGGCTCTATATCGTCATCGCCTTCGTGGCAGCCCAGTTTGTGGCCTATTTTAACTGGTCCAACCTGGGAAGCATCCTTGCGGTAAAAGGTTCCGACGGACTGGAAGCAATCGGATTTACCGGCATTCCGCTGCTTGTCGCCTTCATCATCATTGCTTCCTTTGTGAACCTGATCATGGGCAGTGCCTCAGCAAAATGGGCCCTGCTGGCACCCATTTTTGTCCCCATGCTCATGCTTATGGGCTATTCACCTGAGCTTACACAGGCGGCATACCGTATCGGTGACTCCTATTCAAACATCCTGACCCCGTTGCTGCCTTATTTCCCGCTGGTAATCGTCTTTGCCCAGAAATACGACAAAACAGCCGGCATCGGGACACTCATTGCCATGATGTTGCCCTATGCGGTGGCATTCATGCTTGCCAGGATCCCGATGTTCGTGATCTGGATCATGCTGGGCATCCCATTGGGTATTGAAGGGCCCATTGAGTATCCGAGTGAACGCGGCGCTGTGCAGCCAGAAGAGGTGTTGCTGGAGGAAACCTATGTATCTAAAGAACAATTAGCAGATAATACACTGTATATCGAATCGTTTTGATTCTTAAGCAGATTTTTTGGTTTGAGGTTTAAAGCCTGAAGTTTGATGTTGCCCGGTTTTTTCATGAACTGAAGGTTTTGAAAAAGCCATATACTTCAAGTCTCAAGCTTTAAACCTCATTTTTTTGTTGCATGCAAGACAATAAAACAGACCCCTGGAGATGGCGCTTCGACGTGGCGCAGACCATGGCAGACGCCCTGGACATGGATGCTTTTGGTGTGAAGGCCGTCTATCTCATTGGCAGTGTAAAAACCGGTGATGTGGGGCCATGCAGCGATATTGACCTCCTGGCTTACTGTTTGCCCGACAAAAATAAACAGGCCTTGCTGCGCACCTGGTGTGAAGGCTGGGGGCTTGCGCTGGCTCATATGAATGCCCTTGAAACAGGCTATGAGGCAAAAGGCAGCCTGGTCGACCTGCACATCATCACCGATGCAGACATCGAACAAAAAGACAGCTTTGCCGTTATGCTGGAGTCGGCAGACAATAAACCCCGCTTGCTACGAAAACAGGCAGACCATGCGTGATGTGTTCTTTTTTGTGTCGGACCTTCATGGCCATGTGGAAAAATATGAAAAACTGTTTTTCCACATCCGACGTAAGCGGCCCCGGGCCGTATTTTTTGGCGGCGACCTTTTGCCATCCGGGTTGCAATACAAAGCCAACAGCAAAGCAGTGCCTGTGCCTTTTGTGGATGGTTTCCTGGCCCCGGCATTCCAGGACTTGAAGAATGAACTCCTGGATGCCTATCCGGATGTCTTCATCATCCTGGGCAATGACGATCCGAGGAGCGAGGAAAGCACTTTCGTCAAATATGATGCCGAAGGGCTTTGGCACTACATGCACATGAAGAAAAAGCGCCTGGATGATTTCTGGGTGTATGGCTATGCGATGGTGCCTCCCACGCCATTCCTGCTGAAAGACTGGGAGCAGTATGATGTGTCGAGGTATGTGGATCCCGGCTGTGTGCATCCTACAGAAGGATACCGGACGGTCAAACCCACGGCCGACATCGGGTTTTCCAGCATCAAAAAGGACCTGGAGAACCTTGCCGCCAAAGATGACCTTTCCCGTGCCATATTTTTATTTCATTCGCCCCCATACAAAACAGCGCTGGACCGGGCAGGCCTGGACGGGGTCATGGTCGATCACGTACCCGTGGACGTGCATGTGGGCAGCATTGCGATCAAGGAGTTCATTGAAGCCAGGCAGCCCATGCTCACACTGCATGGCCACATCCATGAATCCGCAAAGATCACCGGGAGCTGGAAGGAACAACTCGGCGACACCATGGCGTATTCTGCTGCTTATGATGGCCCCGGGCTCGCCCTGGTGCATTTCACCAATAAATGCCTGCGAAGCGCCGAAAGACTCATACTCTGAAGCATTGTCAGCTCCCGTCTTTCTTGTAAATTTGCATACCAACCATCGCCATCGCCCATGCCTGTCTCCGACATCCATAAGAAGCACCTCAACACCTGTAAGCTGGTACATCGCCGACGCATCGCGGATGCCCTCGTGCTGCTGCGCCAGATGATCCATGATACAGGCAAGGAATACCTGCATGAACGCCTGCACGAGCTGCAGGAAACATATACGCAGCTGTTGCAACACGCCTTTTCCGGCGTAGAAGATCCCGAACGGGAGAAGATCTACAACTACCTGATGCGCACCATCCTGGAAATTGCCGATCAGCTGAAAGAAACCCATATGATGGAAAAGGGCAGTGGACAGGTATATCTTCTGAAAAAAGAATGGCATCAGCGCAAGGCATCTGAACAGATAGAGGCCATGCAGCTTTTGGAAGACCTGACTTTTGATGATGAGCTTGCAGTCCTGCTTAAAGATGTACAGGTGGGTGAGGCCGGTGATCTGGCTGACCGGGGAAAAGCCCTGAGTGACCTGTTTCACATCATATGGCTGGCTGACAAGTATTCTGAAGAGGAAAACAAGCTGCTGGAAACCACTTGCGACGCAGACAAACTGCCCTGGCATGACAAGGCACTTATTGTCAGTGCACTGACCCTTAGCCTGCTCCGCTATTTTGACGTCAATAAGTTCATGTTGCTGTTCCGTTTTGTGGAAAAACAACAGGAACTTGTCTGGGAGCGTGCCTTGATCGGACTTTTCCTGGCTTTTCTCAAATACAACGACAGGCACCGCCTCTATCCAGCCCTGGAAGAGAAGAGCCTTGCGTTACAATCCCTGCCAGACATCGAAGCACACATCGAAGCCATCCTGGTACAGTTCATCAAATCAAGAGAGACAGAAAAAGTAAAGCGAAAGTGGGAGCAGGAGATTATGCCGGAGATCATGAAGATGCGGCCGAAGATCGAAGAAAAACTTGACCTGGATAACATCTTCAACGACCCGCTGGAAGAAGAGAAAAACCCCGACTGGGAAACCGTGTTTGAGGATGCCCCTGACCTGCTGAATAAACTGCAGGAGCTCACTGAGATGCAAATGGACGGAATGGATGTGTTTATCAGTGCATTCTCACGCCTGAAGCACTTCCCCTTTTTCCGGGAGATCAGCAACTGGTTTTTGCCATTTTACGCCGAAAACCCGGAAATTACCCCGGCTGTAAAAGATAAGGACCAGGGCATTGACCTTTCGCCCCTTATTGAAAAGCTGGAAAGCACCTATTTCATGTGTAACTCAGATAAATACTCGTTTTGTCTTAACCTGGCGATGGTCCCGGACCAGCAAAAGTCCATGATGATGAACATGCTGAATGCGGAAATGGAAAACATCTCCGAACTGGAAAAAGATCAGGATGCACTCAGCAACCTGGCCCGCACCAAAAGCATCTTCACACAATACTTCCAGGACCTCTACCGCTTTCATAAGCTGCATCCCTGGCGCGCAGACTTTGAAGATGTGTTTGAGTTCGACCTGGACCTTTATGGTGTCAGGTTTGTCAACCACCTGGTGTCCGGTGATAAAACCGTGCGCAATATTGCGGAGTTTCTCTTCGACAAACATTTTTATGATGATGCCCTGCGCATCTTCCTGTCCATCATCGAACATGATACCAGCAATATCGAGCTTTTTGAAAAGATTGCCTTTTGTTATGAAAAGACAGGGGACATCTCCCAGGCCTATGCATATTATAAGAAGGCAGACCTGATTGAGACGGACCGCCTATGGATTACCCGGAAAATGGCCTGGTGCGCCAAGATGCTTAACAAGTGGGAAGAAGCCCTCCGGCACTATCGCCAGGCCGAAAAACAGGCGCCTGAGGATATGCGCATCCAGGCAAATATTGGCCAATGCCTCATTCACCTGGAAAGGTACGAAGAAGCCCTGGATTATTATTTTAAGGTGGAGGTACTTGCGCCGGAAAACCATAAGATCAGAAGGCCCCTGGCATGGTGCTCCTTTTTGCTGGGCAAGTTTGACATCGCCCGCGACTACCTGGAAAGACTCCTGGAAAAAGAGCCCGGAAACCATTATGACCTGCTTAACCTGGGTCACGTGCGGTGGTGCCAGGGCGCTCCTATGGACGCCTTCAAAAAATATGTGCAAAGCATCTTCGCCTGGAAGAGCATCAAAGACTTCGAACAAACCTTCAATGAAGACAGGAAACATCTGGCCAATCACGGAATCGACGACACCGACATGGACCTGATGATGGATTACCTCAAGCTGCAGGTGCGAAGCCGCCAGCAGAAGTAGGACAACATGCTGCCCGAATGATCTCCCGGGACAGTCATTGGCTGATACCTCATCTCATTTCCACACATTCATGGGCTTATGGTGCAACGCGGGATTGCACGATTCCACATTTTTTTTACTTGTCACGCAGCGTTTTCCTCAACCTGTTCGTCTTATAAGTGTGCGTCGCAAAGATGATTGACCCAAAGTTCTTTTTTTACTGACAACATACAAAACTGTTAAACGTATCCCGGTGAAGTTCAGCCGCCGGGTGTTTTTCTCCTTTTTTCCAAATATTTTCATTTTTTAGGTTTTGTATTCGTTTCAGGGGATACGGAAATGGCCGCCATTAGCTTCAAATGCTGCACCAAAGCAGAAGCACAAAAGCAACATTGACCAACACCAACTAACCAGGCGGCCATTTCCCTGAAACGTTTCTAAAGATGAGTGTTCTACTGCCCACATTACCCGTTTGAGCGACCAATCAACAAATTGCTCAGGCGGGTTTTTTAATTGCAGGCCTTATGTATTGATTGCCAACGTGATGATGTACAGAATGTTTTTTATCATAATCATGCAGATATCCTTTTTGCTGGCCCTGAGCCTGGCGGCCTGCCAAAAGGATGATGAGATGCACGACCTGGATGGGGTTGTGTTGCTTGAGATCAGAGAACATGCCCCGGACGGCGAAAGAAAGCTTGGCCTTTATGCCGAAACAAAAGATGGGTACCCATGCCTCAACTTTCTGATCGATTATGAGCTTACACATGCCTCCGACGGCATCCATCTGCACTTCCTTGGAGTTAAAGCCCCCACATTTTGCCTGACCGCATTAGGTCCTGCCAAAGCCTTTGTTGATTTTGGCAAGTTGGATCACGGAGTGCATCAACTCCAATTCCAACTTAACAAGGAGCACTCCGATGGCAGCCTCCTGGTGTCTGAAACACTGGTAGAGTTAGACATCGCACACATGCAACCTGCATCCCTGAAGCTTAAAGATTATGAGATGAGGAGACTGCAAGATAACCATGCCTGGGGGTACATTCACGCCAAATCAACAAAGCCCGACAAGGAAATGGCTGCTTTTTTTGATGACCTTTGGGAGATTGGAGCAGAAAAGGAAAGCCTGGATCCAGGGAATTACGGTTTTTTCCGGATCACGAAAGACGACTGGTACTTTTTTGAGCAAAAGCAGCAATACCGGCCGCAAAATCCATTTGTTTTTCAGTTTGATGAAGCATTTGATCATTTATGCGTCCTGGCAGATGATTATAGCGAACACTTTGTAATTGTGCTGTATGATACGCAAGGCCATTACCACCATAATCAGCAATAAAAAAACTGCCGTTCTTTGATTTAAACACTTATGGAAAAACAGGGAAGTTTTTTATCTTTGTAGAGATAACCCTGTTATTGTGGAAAGCCTGAAGAAAATACTAAAAGGTTGTTTGCAGCAACGCCGGTCTGATCAATACCGGCTGTATGCCATGTTTTCCAGGCAGATGTTTGGGGTTTGCCTGAGGTATGCTGCCAGTCATGATGAGGCCCAGGATATGCTGCAGGAAGGCTTCATCAAAGTCTTTTCCAAATTATCCTCTTATAATGGAAAAGGTGCCTTTGAAGGATGGATCAGGCGGATATTTGTCCATGTAGCCATAGAAAAATACCGTGCGCGCGTTTACCATCTTCCTTTGGAAGATGTGGTTGATTATGAAGCGCATGTGCATCATAACCATGGGGTTGACACCTTACATGCCAGGGATATCCTTCGGTTTGTGCAACAGCTGCCATTGCAGTACCGCATGGTTTTTAACCTATATGCGCTGGAGGGATACAGCCACAAGGAGATAGCCAGGGAGTTGAAGATCAGTGAGTCGACTTCACGCTCCAACCTGGCCAGGGCAAGAGTGTTATTGAAGGATAAGTTGAACCAGGAAGTTAAGCTGGAGGTCAAGGCAATTTGACATACATCGATGGACAGACACTACATAGACAAGCGCATCAGTGAGGTGCTGGAAGGCCTGGAGGTCAATCCTCCCGTAGAGGCCTGGCTGGCTGTTTCCGATGGGCTGGACCGGCGGGCGCGACGTCGCCGCTTGCCCTTGCTCATGGGCATGGCCGCTTCAGTTGCTGCGTTCATTGCCGTCGCACTTTCCCTGTGGCTTTTGCAACCCTTTGCTGTGCAACCGGATTGGATGGCTGAGCGGCAGGAGTTGCCCCAAGCTATGGAAAGCCTGGCTGCTGAACCGTTGGCACAGACACATCACCAAAGCCATCCTGAAGGCCGCCCGCTTAATTGGCATGCCAGCCAGGATGCACCCCTGGCAGCAGATTATGTGCCCGAAAGCTCAATTGCTCCGCCAATGACAGTGATTGGCGGTGAAGCTGTGATGCCAGTCAGCCGGCATGCACTTGCATTCGCTGATGACCTGCCGCCGATGCCCGTTGCCCCTGCCTCGCAAACACCGGCAGACGGTATGTTTTCATCCATGTTTGCCAGCCTTGAAACCACAGAACCAGGCGGCAAATTCAGCCTGGGCGTGCACATAGCCCCCAGGCAAAACCAAAGACTGCTTGCCCGCAACAGCGACTTCAACAACCTGGGCATTCCCTTTGAATCGCTCGAGGAAGGCCTGCTTACCTATGGGATGGGCATGTATCTCAGCTATGAGCTGCGGCCGGGATTATCCGTCCAGACTGGCGTAAACTATCTAGCCACAGGACAGCATGTGCATGATATCGTGGCATATCAGCACCCGGGAAACCTTCCCGTCTTTGAAACAGACAGCCGGACAGGCATGATGACCCATCCCCAAAGAATACTTACTTCACAGGGAGGAATCCGCTTCCATGACCCGCACCACTATTTTGCTGACGTGCAATCCAATCGTGTGATCACTGAAAACCAATCCAAGACTGGCATTGAGGTCAGAAGTCTGAGAAAAACACATGAAGGGCTTACACAGGTATTTCACTTCCTGGAAATCCCACTCATTCTCAGGTATACACTGGCTGAAGGTCTCATCGGTATACACCTGAAGGGTGGTGCTTCCGGTAACTTTTTATTGGAAAATGAGGTGTTTGCCGGAAAAAACCTGCAGCAGCCTTCCATCGGAGAAACATACGGAATCAGGCATTTTAATGTATCAGCCATTGGTGGGCTCGTCTTTGACATGGCGCTTACCAGCCGGTTAAAACTGCACATGGAACCCACTGTGCAACTGTTTCTCAATCCCATCATCAGCGAAGGCATGATGATCGGCCATGCATATCCTTACAGCTACTCCCTCCAGACAGGAATATCTTATGGCTTTTAATGCCGCTACGCAACTTGCTGCATAGGTGGGAATATATCACCAAACCGCCGAAAAAAGTATTATCGAAGCAAACCTGTCCCAGCAGTCAGGGGTGAGTTGTATCATGCATGGCAAACCCTTCCGGACCATGCGGGGAGGCAATCCGGCCCTTGCAGCGAAGACACAGAAGGGTTGTGGAGAAAACTGGACAGGTTCACAAATAACAGGTCAGATCAACCAGCCGTGCTTTTCCCCGAAAGCGATAAATGCAGCGGGGCGCAATTTGAAGGCACAGCAAACTATGCTTACCAGGCGCTTACATGGGGCCTACGGGCATCAGGTACAGTACGCGGTATTCATCACCCAGCTGCAGGATCTCTTCCACTTCATCGTCCCGGTAAGCCCCGATTACGACAGTGCCGATGTCCAGGGCGGCGGCCTGCAGGTGCACGTTCTGGCTGGCATGTCCGATCTCATTGTACACATAGCGCTCTCCACGCTCGCCATACCTGTCGGTGGTGCGTTCAAAAACAGCGGCAAAGACCAGCACTGCAGCGCCATCCAGGATCATCGACTGGCTCAGGCAAGCCCTGAATAGGGGAGAAGAGACATCTTCTTCACGAATGAGCTCCAGCTGATGCTCGTGGGGGTGGTAATGATAAATGCCGGTGCTGAGGGCTTCCACATTATTGACAAACACGAACATGTCGAGCGGAAAAGTCGCTCCCGCCGAGGGTGCCGTCCGAAATCCACGTTCATTGGTAATGCCCTGTGCTGACCATAAAAGCTGCGCCAGCTCATCCAGCGTAAGGGGTTCATCAGCATAACTCCTGATCGACCGGCGAAGTGTCAGGGCCTTTTCAATGCTCATCTGTCCGTCTGTGACGGGGTCGGGAAGGTCAATCATGTTTCCGTCTTGTTGTAATGGGTTGTTTGTAGTGACTTCGCGGGCATGGATCGCGCATGATGCTTCCCCCTGGTCGGGCGTAAGCACACGGGAACCTACGGTAAAAATAATGGCTGCAATGCCCAGCAAGGCAAAAACGGCGAATATGGTGATGAATTTTTTCATGTGTGGTTAAAATGACAAAATGACAAAATGACAAAAGGACAAAATGACAAAAGGACAAAAAGTCCACAGGTCAAAAGGTCGAAAAGTCTGAAAGTCTGGGTATGCGATGGCTTTACTTGTAAGCTAAACCCTGACTTTAGCTTTAGCCTTCACCTTAACTCACTGCCCGGCGCGCGCTTTGTAAACCACCCCGGGATGGTCCGGATCACGCCTGGCAGCCCGGCAGCTTCGAGCTAAGATAATAAAAATTTAATGCATGTGCAAGTACTATAAAAATTAGCCCGGAATGGTAGCGAATTTCTTAAATAATTACCTTTGTCTGCGAACTTTCAGTTGAAAGAATCCGGTTGCTGAAAGGACGTTGTAGAATCATGGGTGGCTGCACAATGGTCCGGATGCATTTGCAGACACAGGCAGAATATATCATTGAGATTCGTTATGGGAAAAATACACAAGCACCCGATCATAGAAGTTAAGGACGTTGACAAGCACCACTTTCAATACCAGGGAAAAACCATCGAGGGAGAGAAAGGCTTTACGATTGCTGCTGCGCTGCATCAGGCTGGCTTTCCCGTGCACAGCCACAGCCTGAAAAACAGGGGGCGTAGCCTGGAATGTGGCATTGGCAAGTGCAGTGCTTGCGAGATGCTCGTAGACGGTGAAGTGAAGCGCATTTGCATCACGCCAGTGGATGACATTGAAGTGGTGGCAGAGATTCCGAAGGATTTTGTGGCAGAGCCTGCGGTATTTGTCAAATCGCAGGGCCTGCGGGTATATAAGACCGAGGTGGTGATCGTGGGGGCAGGTCCCGCGGGTCTGGCCACCCGGGAGGTGCTCAACCAGCATGGGGTGAGCAACATCGTGGTCGACAGCAACAGTGAGATCGGCGGCCAGTTCAACATGCAAACGCACCAGTTTTTCTTTTTTGAGACAGAGAAAAAATATGGCGGCATGCGTGGCTTTGAGATCTCCAGGACACTGGCCGGTGAAGACCATACCGGCATCATGCTCGACAGCACCGTATGGGATATTTTTGAAGGGAACAGGGTGGCTGTAAAGAACTTCAACACACAGGAAGTGTTTTATATTGACTGTAAGCATTTTGTTGTGGCCACCGGGGCCGTGCCCTTCCTGCCTACCTTTCATAATGACGACCTGCCTGGTGTGTTCACTGCGGCGGTGATTCAGAAGATGATGAATACGGAGCTGACGCTCCTGGGAAAAAATGTGCTCACCGTGGGTGCCGGCAATATCGGCTACCTGACAAGCTATCAGTTGACACAGGCCGGGGCAAGGGTAAAAGCCATCATCGAAGCACTGCCCCATGAAGGAGGCTTCCCGGTGCAGGCAAACAGGGTGAGGCGGTTAGGCATCCCGGTGATGCTGTCACACATGATCCTGGAAGCCATCCCCAACGAAAAGGGAGATGGCATTTCCGGTGCCGTGGTCGCTGAATCCAAAGATTTTAAGCCGGTGGAAGGTACGGAGCAGGTAATCTCCGGCATCGATGCCATCAATATCTGTACGGGGCTCATGCCCGACGATGACCTCCTGAAAAAGGGCCAGCAGATGTTCGGCCGGCACTGTTACGGGGCCGGCGATGCCATACGCATCGGAGAGGGCACCAGCGCCGTGCTGCGAGGCAAGCAGGTAGCCTATGAGATCCTTGAAAACAAAAAAGCACGGTATTCCTATGATGACTACCTGCGGATATCCAAGGAATACATCGACTCGCAACAACATCCTTTCCAGGTGATCGATGCGCCTTTCATGCCCGATGAGGCGCGCATGGACAAGCCTTTCGTGCTCATCGACTGCCTCCATGGCTTTGCATGCAACCCCTGCGCCTTCGCATGCAATTACGGGGCAATCACAAAATCTTCCACCAGTACAGTGCCGGAAATCGACTTTGAAAAGTGCGTGGGATGCATGGACTGCGTGTATCAATGTCCGGGACTGGCCATTTTTGGTTATAACCTGAAGCGAAACATCTTTTTCCTGCCTATCGAGTTTGACATGGAAGCAGGTGAGGAGGTATACCTGGTAGACAATGACGCCCATATTCTTGGCGAAGGGGTGATACAGCGCGTCCTGCGCAAGGAGAACCTCACCCACATTGCGCGGATCAAGGCAGAAGACATGCCCCGGGAGGAACAGCTGAAAGTGCGTGGCTTCATCATTAAAAAGGATTATCCCGAACCGCTGGATGTCAGGCCATCCCCAGAAAAGCCTGGTACGGACTTCTTCATGTGCCACTGCGATGACGTGGTCTTTGAGGATGTGTTGAAGGTGATCGGCGACAGGAAGTTTATCTCTGTGGAAGAGATCAAGCACACCACCCACCTGGGCATGGGCCCCTGCAGGGGTAAACGCTGCATACAGCGCTTGCAGATGAATCTCAGACCCATGGGTGTTCGCCTCATTGGCGGATCTACACCCAGGGCACCGATGTCGAACCAGATCACCATCGGGGAGATCTACCCCTCGGCTGCGCATGACCGTGTGGTCACTGCAGTCAATGGCCAGGCACGCCGTCGTATCGAAACAAAAGCACTTGTGGCTGGCGGTGGCATCGGTGGAAGCGCTTTGTTCCGTTTTCTTGCCGAAGAAGGAT
The DNA here is from genome assembly GCA_003552075.1 of Bacteroidales bacterium. Lineage (GTDB taxonomy): Bacteria > Bacteroidota > Bacteroidia > Bacteroidales > UBA7960 > PUPG01. The sequence continues at coordinate 8,940 of PUOJ01000194.1, read as the reverse complement.
ATGATCCGGTGATGATCAACTATGGCTTTGGCAGCTCCTGGCGCAACATTGCCGGCGGACGCCCGGCCTTCAGCCTGCCCGAACTCACTGACATTGCCCGACACAACCTGGAACTGTTCAAAGAGCTGGATACCAGAGGAGACATTGACTTCAGGCCGATCAACTACGTGACCTTCGCGCACGATGAGGCCATGTATCAAGCGCTTGAAGAGTCGATGGCGTGGCAAAAAGCCAGGATGATCAAACCGGAAGCCTTCAAAAAAGAGATTTCTCCCTATTTTAATGACCAAAACCATAAGTACCTGGCTGCACTGAAAACGGATGAATGTTGGCAGGCCACGCCCGGAAAGGTGATCGAAAGCTTGCGGCAACTCGGGGTCAATGCCGGGGGAACCATGATGGAAAACACCGAGCTCATCGACGTGCAAAAGGACGGAGACACCTACATTGCTGTGGTGCGCACCGATGAAGGCGATTATGTCGAATATCATACCCCCGTCTTTATTAACGCCCTTGGCGATAAGGGAGCCGATTTTGCTGAAAAGCTGGGCGTGGAAACGGGATTGTTCCCGGTAAAACACCAGGCTTTCATTACCAGGCGCCTGCCCATGCTGGGCATCGATGGTGCACCCCTGAATATGCTGATCGACCGCCGGCATTATAAAGGATTTACTGCAGTTTACGGACAGCAGCTTGGGGATACCGGGCAGGTGATTGGCTGTGCCTCGCCGGCGGTGGAACCCGTCGAGACCGACAAAGATGTGAAAATCAACTCGCGCGACTTCTCTGAGATCGTGTCCGAGGTGTTTGTCGACTGGATCCCCGAGATTTCTGCTGTGGGATTTCAGTCGCTATGGGCAGGCTATTACATCGAGCCTAAAATGATCGTAGACGTGGAGAAAGGACTGTTTCTCGGCTTGCGCGGACAAGGCTTCATGCTGGGCATGTACCTGGCCAAACTATATGTGGATGAACTCAAGGGAGAAGCGGTGCCGGAATACTTCAGGCGACTGAAACTTGGCGAAGATGCCCTGCTTGAGCAAGCATTCAAATAAACACAAGCTCCCCGGATAACACGCAGGTTGATGGCACCTTGGATGTGGCAGCCTTTTTTAATAAACGATAAAAACGTTTTTTTTTCTCAGACATTCGTTTTATCTTTGCAGCCTTTATCAAAACGATGGGTGCTTTGGAAGAACTGAAAGCATATAAAATAGGGTTTATGGGCCTTGCAAACGGAAGTCATGCCTTCTCGTTTGACATTGACCGTGATTTTTTTGCCTGTTTTGCACATTCAGAGATTCAACATGGCGATGTGCACCTCGACCTGCGCATGGAAAAAGAGGAAAACATGCTGGTGTTTGATTTCTCTTTCAGTGGCTGGGTAGAAGTGGCCTGTGACCGCTGCCTGGATCATTACCTTGAGCATGTGGGCTTTGAGCGGCAGATGTATTTTAAGTTTGGGGATGCGCATGCGGAACAGACGGAAGACATCATCCTGATCCCGCACACGGAATCACAGGTCGATGTGGCGCACTATGTATATGAATTCCTGCACCTGGCTTTGCCTCTGCGGCGCGTGCACCCGGATGACGCAAAGGGCCGCTCGGGCTGTGATCCGGATATGTTGGCCAGGATGCGTGCACATGCTGCAGATGAGTCAGGACAGGGTACGGAGCCGTTGACGGACTCCGCATTTGAGGCATTGAAATCCCTTCGTTTCAAAAAGAACAATTAATTGTCTGTTATCAACATATAAAACGCCCATGACAGGTTTTGACACACAGGGGGATGATTATTGTCGCGGGGGCTTTTGGACGAAATAGGCTTTTGGCTGTTGGCCATTGGCTGTTGGCAAGAGAGCTAAAAGCCAAAAGCTAAAAGCTAAAAGCCAACAGCACTTCTATTGAAAACGTAAACTTCAGATAACCAATAATTTGCAAAAACATAAACACATGAAATACCATGGCACATCCGAAGAGTAAGATTTCGAAGACGCGCAGAGACAAGCGCCGCACGCACTACAAAGCTGCAGAACCTACATTGACCTCTTGCGCCAACTGCGCAGCATCCAAGCTGATGCACCGCGTTTGCCCCGAGTGTGGCTTTTACAGGGGTAAAATGGCTATTGAAAAGGCCACCACAGTATAAGGCTAATCCCATTTTTTTCTCACCAATCCGAGTGAAATGAATATTGGCTTTGACGTGATGGGTGGCGACTATGCCCCCGCGGCAAGTGTTGCAGGGGCCGTGCTGGCCCATAAAGAGATTCCGGAAAGTGACCGCATCGTCCTGATCGGTGAAGAGAAGCACATCCACGAGCAACTGGAAGCCCAGGGTGCCGATGCGAACATGTTTGACATTGTGCACGCCCCAGAGATGATCGGGATGGGGGAGTCACCCACGCGCGCATTTTCCCGCAAGCCCGATTCAAGCATTGCTCTTGGATTTAAGATGTTAAAGACTAAGGAGATTGATGCCTTCTCCAGTGCCGGCAACACCGGCGCCATGATGGTGGGTTCCATATACAGCGTCAATGCGATCCAGGGCATTATCCGCCCCGCCACCACATCCATCATCCCAAAGGAAAATGGAGGCATGGGTGTGTTGATCGACGTAGGCACCAATCCCGACTGCAAGCCTGATGTGATGTACCAGTTTGGCCTGCTGGGGTCCATCTATGCCAAACATGTGTATGGCATCAAGAATCCGGCGGTTGGCCTGCTGAATATCGGTGCAGAACCAGATAAGGGAAATATCCTTTGCCAGTCGGCATTTCGCCTCATGAAGGATAGCAGCGACTTCCACTTCATCGGCAACGTGGAAAGCCGTGACCTCTTCAAGGACCGCGTAGATGTGGTGGTTACCGATGGCTTTACCGGAAACATCGTGTTGAAAAATATGGAAACCATGTTCCGCTTGATGGTGAAGCGAGGACTTGTAGACGACTTCTTTGCCCGCTTTAATTATGAAAAATATGGTGGCACGCCGATCCTTGGCATCAATTCCACCGTGCTTATCGGACATGGCATATCCAACGACGTGGCATTCAAAAACATGATCCTGCATTCCAAAGAGGTGTTTGATGCCGGAATCACCGATCAGATCAGACTTGCCATGGATCAGTATACACAGGGTCGCTTCTTCCCTGATCAAGAAGCTTAAATGCGTTATTCTTTAAACAAAATATGCAGTTATGGCTAAGGTAAGAGCAGCAATCACGGCTGTGCATGGTCATTTGCCGGAATATGTCCTGACGAACCAGGAGCTTGAACAAATGGTGGATACCTCCGATGAATGGATATCCACGCGTACCGGTATCAAGGAAAGAAGAATATTAAAGGGGGAAGGGCTGGCCAGCTCCGACATGGGTGCGGAGGCGGTAAAAGGGCTGCTTGAAAAAAGAGGGATTGACCCCGCAGAGGTGGACATGGTCTTGTGTGCAACCGCTACCCCTGACATGAAATTTCCGGCCACCGCAAACCTGATCAGTCATAAGGCAGGGATCAAAAATGCGTTCAGCTATGACATGAATGCAGCATGTTCCGGATTTCTATATGCATTGGTCACGGCCGCCTACCATGTGGAGTCAGGGAGATACAAAAAAGTCGTTTTGGTGGGCTCCGACAAGATGTCTTCCATCGTGGATTATACCGACAGGCAAACCTGTGTGTTGTTTGGAGATGCAGCCTGTGCAGTGTTGCTGGAGCCTACACTGGAAGAAACAGGCGTCATGGACCACAAATTCGGCGCAGAAGGTTCCGGTTGGGTGCACCTGCACATGAAGGCCGGTGGATCGCTGAAGCCTCCGTCTTACGAAACCATTGACGCCGGCGAACATTTCATCTACCAGGAAGGCCAACAGGTGTTTAAGTTTGCAGTGACGAAAATGGCCGAGATGTCACTGGACGTGATGAGCAATAACAACCTGAGTGCTGATGATGTGCAATGGGTCGTGCCCCATCAGGCCAATATGCGCATCATCGAAGCTACCGGTCGGCGCATGAATATCTCACCAGAAAAAGTGATGGTTACCATCCATAAGTACGGCAACACCACCAACGCCACCATCCCATTGTGCCTCTGGGACTATGAGGACAAACTCAACAAGGGAGACAACATTATCCTGACCGCCTTTGGGGGTGGGTTTACCTGGGGCGCGATCTGGTTAAAATGGGCGTACTAGGAAGTAGTAAGAAAGAAGTAAGCAGTAAGCAGTAAGTAAGAAGTAAAAAAGTTAAGGCAAGATAGAAGGCAGACAGTAGAGTAGCCGCAGCACTTGGGCTGCGGAGATGAACAAGTAAGAAGGTAACGGTTACTTATTCTTTGTTTTTGGTGTCGATGGAGATGGTGACGGGGCCGTCGTTTACCAGTGAGACCTGCATATAGGCCCCGAACTCTCCTGATGTAACCCGGCATTGGCTTTCCCTGGCAAGTGCAGCAATGAATTTTTCATACATTGGTATTGCGTAATCCGGCTTTGATGCCCGGATATACGAGGGCCGGTTTCCTTTTTTGGTGCTGGCGTGCAGGGTAAACTGGCTGATGACCAGGATCTCCCCCTCTGCGTCCATCACGGAGCGGTTCATCACGCCGTCAGCATCATCAAAAACCCTTAGGCGGCTGACCTTTCCTGCCAGCCACGAAATATCCTCTTCGGTATCTGCATCTTCCACGCCAAGGAATACAAGCAATCCCTTTCCAATGCGGGCGTGTGTTTTTCCGTGGATCTCCACGGAAGCTTCCTGTACTTTCTGAATGACTACGCGCATAATTGATTCGGTGTGTTTATGGTTGTTTTCTCCTGGTGTCATCACCAAGCAGAATGCCCAGGTAGTTGACATACCTCTCCTCGTGAATGTTCCCCTTTTCAACCTCTTCCTTGACCCGGCAGCCTGGTTCATTAAAATGGGTGCAGTTGTCGTACCGGCACTGGTTGAAATACTGACGCATTTCCGGAAAATAATGGCAGAGCTCCCAGGCTTCAAAGTCTACCAGGCCAAACTCCTTGATCCCGGGCGTGTCTATGATACGTGCCCCGTTCGATAAACTGAACATCTCCGCAAAAGTAGTCGTATGCCTTCCTTTTTTATGGGCCTTTGAGATGGCCTGGACCTTGAGGTTCAGGCCCGGCTCAATGGCATTCACCAATGCGGACTTCCCAACGCCTGAATGCCCGGCCAGCAGAGACACCTTGTCTTGCAAAAGCGCTTCAAATGCTTCAAGGTTGCTGCCTTTTAACGCAGACACCGCGTGGCAGGGATAACCGATGGCATCGTACATGGCCATCAAGCCTGCAAGCTGCTCCACATCTTTTTCCGTTTGCAACAGATCCGTTTTGTTGAATACCATGACGGCCGGTATGCTGTAAGCCTCGCAGGTGATGAGAAAGCGGTCGATAAAACCGGTTGAGGTGCGGGGATAGGCGAGGGTCGCGATGATCACCGCCTGGTCGATATTGGCTGCGATGACGTGAGTCTGGCGTGAAAGCTTGGTAGCCTTGCGGATAATGTAATTTTTTCGGTCGAGGATGTCGTGGATCACACCCGTGCCCTCACCCGCAGAAAGATCGAAGCAAACCTTGTCACCCACCGCCACCGGGTTGGTAGCCTTCGACCCGGCAATTTTCAGCTTGCCCCTGAGCCGGCACTCCACCTGCTGCCCGTCTGGAGCTGACACCCGGTACCAGCTTCCTGTAGACTTCGTAACGATTCCTTCCTTTATGTGGTTGTGTTTTTTCAACTATTTGTTATTGAAGCGTATATGTTCTTTAAAAAAGTTTGGGCGTTATTTTGCAATTGTTTGAAGTTTGAAGTTGCCCGAGGCATTTGTGTGCATCTGTGAAAAACATTTGTGTTAATTTGTGGATATCTTAACCTTAAATGCCGAATCGTTTCGCTTCCCAAATCGCCACGCTTCCGGATCTTGCAACTCGGGAATTCGCTACCACTCATCCTCAGCCTTCACCTTAATCTTAACCTCAACCTCAACCTTCACCTTCTATCTGTTGTTAAAATTAGTAATTTAGCAGAAACACCCAAAAGATTATGTCCGTAATTGTTGAAAAAGTCAGCAAAAGATACGAGACCCAGCTTGCACTGGATGACGTGTCCTTCCACGTCAGTGAGGGAGAGGTGGTGGCGCTGCTGGGCCCGAATGGTGCGGGCAAGTCCACCATGATGAAGATTATCGCCTGTTACCTCCCACAAACCAGTGGGTCGGTCAGGGTGCGCGGGTATGATGTCAGCACCCATCCGCTGGAAGTCAAGAAACACATTGGATACCTCCCGGAGAACAATCCCCTGTACCTGGACATGTATGTGCGGGAATACCTGAAGTTCGTGGCCGGCCTGCATAAGCTTGGCAAAGAGGCCCGGCGGCGGGTGAATGAGATGATCGAACTGTGTGGCTTGACACCGGAGGCAAACAAGACGATCGGCAAGCTCAGCAAGGGCTACCGGCAACGTGTGGGGCTTGCCCAGGCCTTGATCCATGATCCTGGTGTACTCATCCTGGATGAACCTACCTCCGGGCTGGACCCAAACCAGCTGGCAGAGATCCGGCAACTGATCCGGGATATTGGAAAATACAAGACCGTCATCCTTTCCACGCATATCATGCAAGAGGTGGAAGCGGTCTGCAACAGGGTGATGATCATCAGCAAGGGCCGCATCAGGGCGGATGCACCAACAACGGACGTACGAAAGCTAAGCACGACCAGGCGAATGATCCGGGTGACCTTTGATCAACAAGCGAATCTGATGGCATTGAAGCAGCTGCAAGGCGTCGTGGATGTGGAACCCGCTTCGGACGGACTGCTTATTCATACAGCCGGAGACCAGGATCTGCGACCTGTCATTTTTCAATTTGCAGTGGATCAGGGACTGGTGATTCTGCGTATGGACCAGCAGGAGGAGAGCCTGGAAGAGGTGTTCCGACAAATGACGCTTTAACCCCTCCATCTTAATCTCAGCCTTCACCTTAATCTTCACCTCAACCTTGTCCTTGCTTCTGAAAACGAGAGAATTCATTACCTTTGCCAATCATTTATTAGAGTGACTTGTCTGTTGAAATATAATACGAAACGATCATGGCATATTTATTTACATCGGAATCCGTTTCGGAAGGCCATCCTGATAAGATTGCCGATCAGATATCGGACGCTTTGCTGGATGAATTCCTGCGCCAGGATCCCGGCTCCAAGGTGGCTTGTGAGAGTATGGTCACCACCGGCCTGGTCTTTGTCGGTGGCGAGGTCAAAACCGATGGCTGGGTTGATATCCAGCAAACGGTGAGAAAGGTATTGCGCGACATTGGATATACCAAATCCGAATATAAGTTTGAGGCGGAGTCCTGTGGGGTGATATCGGCCATTCACGAGCAGTCGGCGGACATCTACCAGGGTGTCGTCAGGGAGAAAGAGGAGGAACAGGGTGCAGGTGACCAGGGGATGATGTTTGGTTATGCCACCCGCGAAACCGATGAGCTGATGCCGCTTCCCATCGACATGGCGCACATCTTGTTGCAGGAGCTTGCTGCCATCAGGAAAGAAGCTGCGCAAATGCGTTATCTCCGTCCCGACAGCAAGTCGCAGGTGACCATTGAATATGACAGCAACAACCACCCGGTACGGATCGATACCATCGTGCTCAGCACACAGCACGATGAGTTTGTCAAGCCGGCAGCTGACACCCCCGAAGCCCGGCGCGAGGCCGAAAAGGCCATGCAGGAGCAAATTCACACAGATGTGCAGAATATTCTGATGCCCAGGCTTGTGCGTGCTCTTCCAGATCATCTGGGCGCCTTGTTTACCAATGGATACAGGTTGCTGATCAACCCCACGGGGAAATTTGTGATCGGTGGACCACACGGCGATACCGGATTGACAGGCAGAAAGATCATTGTGGACACATACGGTGGCAAGGGAGCCCACGGAGGTGGCGCGTTTTCCGGAAAGGATGCCAGCAAGGTGGATCGATCGGCAGCCTACGCGGCCCGTTACATTGCCAAAAACATGGTGGCTGCCGGCATTGCAGATGAAATCCTTGTGCAGCTCGCTTATGCCATCGGCGTGGCCGATCCGGTCGGCATCTATGTAAATACCTATGGCACATCCAAAGTGCCGATGACCGATGGTGCGATCGCAGCAAAGATCCGCGAAATCTGCCAGTTGCGGCCTTATGAAATCATCAGAAAATTTGGCCTGCAAAACCCCATTTACCAGAAGACCACCACCTACGGCCATTTTGGGCGCACCAACTACAAAGAGGAGGTGGAGGTCTTTTATCAGGATCAAGACACCTACGAAAAACAGGTCAATGGAGAAAAGAAGTTTTTCAAGGAAGTGGAATATTTTGCCTGGGAAAAACTGGATTGCGTAGAGGAGTTTAAACAGGCTTTCGGCGTGTAATCAAAAAGCATGACAACCACAGGTCTTTTTTTTGGTTCTTTTAACCCGGTGCATATTGGTCACCTGATCATCGCCAATCATTTTGTGACCCATACGGACATCGACGCCGTCTGGTTTGTGTTGTCCCCTCAGAATCCCCTGAAAACATCATCCAACATGCTCCCGGACGAGGAGCGGCTGGAGCTTCTTGAACTTGCCGTGGAGGACAATCCTGATTTTCTTGCGTCTGACATAGAATTGCAGATGCCAAGGCCTTCATACACTGTGCGTACCATCGAGCTTTTGCTGGAAAAATTCCCTGAACGGCAATTTGTGCTGCTAATCGGCTCCGACAACCTGGATGTCTTTGATCAGTGGAAAGACCACGAGCGACTGCCGGAGCTGCTGCCCATTTATGTATATCCACGCTCGCCGGATGCAGCATCTTCGGCCTTTCTCGACCATCCCCGCATCAGCCTGAAGGAGGCCCCCCTGCTGGAGATCTCTTCCAGCAAGATCCGACAGATGGTCAGGGAGGGGAGACCCCCGCG
>PUOJ01000008.1 GCA_003552075.1 Bacteroidales bacterium | reverse complement strand
GGGAGGTTGGGATCTTGCAGAATTGGAAGGCATACTTGCCAATTTTGCTTTTTCTTCGGCAATTTTTTGTTTTACCGCTTGTTCGTGTTCTTTTTTTATTCTTTTTGTTATTTCTCTCAATTGTTTCTGCTTCTCTCTTTTTTCTTCTTTTTCGATTTGTATTTTGTTGTCACGTTCTACGTTAGAATGACTTTGGTTTTGTTTCTGATACTCTTTCTCAGTCAAGATAACGTTTTCTAAAATGCTTGACAAAACTTTTTTCATGGAATCATCTTTCATACTTTTATCGTAACGCATGATAATATCGATTAGCATGTAAGGTGCGAGGTAATGAAGAGTGGCAGCTAGGGTTGTTGGACCAAATACTTGTGTTAATTGTAGTAAATTGATATCCAAAGTTACATTACTTCCTGCCCTTTGTATCCGATCTTCAACATTTCCACCTTCAATATCTACAATTTCGATAAAAACATTTCGTTCTGTTAGCGATCGAGCGATGCTTTTATATATCCGAAGGATTTCTTTGAGAACATCCTTTATTTCTTCTTTCATAAACCAAGACGAATCAATAGAAATTTCCAGATTTACATTTTTAATCTCCCCACTATTGTTTTTTAAAGTTATATCAAGCTTGACATCTTGAATCTCAAAAATCTGATTCTTAAAAAGCGAATTATAATCCATTATAGGTATACCCATCGTGAATGACGTAAACACGTTTTCGATTTTATAACCTTGAGGATTTTTTGCCGGTATAAATGGCCTTGGATCTATATAGATCTGTGAAAAGTCTGGTTTAATATCTTTGGCCATGAGTTTACCGTACAATTTTAAATTGTCATCTAATAAGGAATTGAATTGTTCATCTTGATTAGTTAAATCTTTCTCCCTTTTTTGGGCCACACGAGATGACCTTCGTAGTGAAGCATTATATTCAACATTCATCGTCATAGTTTCATTTTTTTTGGGTCTCTTATTTCTCCTGCTTCGTGGTTGCGCATTTCTTTGTTCTGGCGTTATGATTCCCATGGCATTATCATTATTATTATTGCTTCCATTTGGTTTCCTTTTTTTGGTTGTAGTTGTAGACATATTGATGTGCAGTGATTGACGAGTTGAAAGAAAGAATGATAAAGGATGAAGAAAGGACTTCTTCTTTTACTGAATTGAGAAAAAAAAACTTTACCTCTAAATGAATGGTATGATATTCATGTAGTCAGGGATTCCTTCTGAAGATTTTTCGGAACATGAATCATAGATACCGATCGTCTGTTTTTTCATTCCTCTCTTATTCCTATTCTTATTCCTATTCTTATTTTTTATTGAGGCAACTTCTTGATAAATGCCGTCTTCTTCTACCTTTTTCCCTTCATCCCTTACTCCTTCACCTATTATACTTTCATCTTCACCTATTATACTTTCACCTTTACCTTTACCTTTACCTTTATCAGAATGAGATATGTTTGTCCCTGATCGTAAACGTCGAATACCCGTAGATGTATAAATATCATTAAATATGATAGGTATCTTTGAGGATATTTTATCAAATATGTCTTGGTCTTTTTCTTTGGGCTCAAAGATACATTTACCTGGAATGATATACAGAAAAACGTAGAGGAGAAGATTTAAACGCAGATGTCTGTTTTTCTTATTAAACTCAATCTGAGAGAGGTTAAATAGCTCATAAATGTAGGGGTAAGATTCTATGTGGTGCTTTTCTGTATATTTGATGATTCCGAGCCAGATCAACCAGAATATATCGCTTGTTCTTTTTGAATCATCCTTTTTAGAATTTGTCCCAATTCTACCCAATTGATGCAGTTCAGGGAAAATAAACGTTTCAACATCCATATCAGGCATGGTTAAAAATACCGATTGATCAAAGAGCTCGACCAATATCATATTTGAAACATCTCTTTCTTTTGTGGAGCAATAGAGGAGTGTACATATCTTTCTAAATAAAAAATCAGATATGCAACCATCTACATTAGGAAAGTATTTTGAAAATTTTAATAGGATACGATCATTGTATTCATATTCACTGGTAAGCTCTTTTGTGTGAAATGATTTTGTAGGAGTTTTCTGCAGTTTCCCTTTTAAAAACGAAATGTGATTTATATCTCTCAAAATATCTTTATTGTTTTTATTTTTATCGTCATCATAATTCTTATTTATTCTATTATTTTTTGAGTTGAGCAAAAGAATCATGACTAGGTTTGAGGACATGAAAAGAATGATTATTGCCTTTTTGACTTATATTCATAGTATGATAGGGTATGAGCTGCTCACATGTGGTAGAAAAGCTGTGTATTATCCATAAGTTTTTTGTTTGAACACACCTCGAGTAGATATCGATCGAGAATGAAATTAGTTTTATCAACTCATTCTTTGTGAGCGATAGCTCTGCAAACATACTGCAACACAAAGATATGGTTTCGTTAGTGAGTTTGGCCTTTAACATTAAAGATTCTATCTTTTCGTACAAGTCAATCTTACGGAATCCTGATATAGATGACATCTTTTCATCCCTTTCATTACTAGATGAAAAACTTTACTCTAGCACATCGCAACAATTAGTTTTATAATTTTATCACACGGGTGTAAAAAAGGAGTACAAAACCGAATGTCTCTCACAAAATTCCATCTATCACCACAATTTATCTATGTTTTGTCATCTGTTCTTTTTGTCGATGATGATATAGGAAGCAATCTGATTGGAAAAATGATATCCAACTTGGAGCTTCATCTTCTTCTCGTAAAATATATCGATAAGTCAGATGCATGGCTCGAAAAAAGAAAAACTATTCTAAAGCTTTCAGAAGAGATGTGTCGATTGCTTGGGCTTGCGATAGTGCCTCATCTAGCCACAATAAAGTTTTCGGGCCTTTTCAATCTCGTTCGTAAAAAGTATTGTATAGAAGACTCAGATCCAATTTTACTCACGGATTTTCTTCCAGAATAGCTCTGATGTTCCTGAACGTATTGGATTGAATACCAAAGTATAAGGCAGCAAAGGCAATTCCGGGAACTG
>PUOJ01000092.1 GCA_003552075.1 Bacteroidales bacterium | reverse complement strand
ATGTGGAGTTAGCTGCCCCTGATGCCCCTGGAGAACCAGCCAACTTTAAGGCCACTGCGGGAGACATGGGTGCTTTGCAAGTAGAGCTCAGCTGGGAAAATCCTGACAGGACAGTGGGTGACGAGCCGCTCAATGACCTGGACGCTGTCCATCTGTATCGCAACGGCGAATTGATTTATACCATCGACGATCCCACAATAGGCGGATCGGAAACCTATATGGATGAGGACCTTACTGAGTCCGGAACATACGCCTATACAGTGTTTGGTGAAAATGCGAAAGGTGAGGGGATCTCAGCGATCGTTACTCCTTACGTGGGCATTGATTACCCGGGCGCTCCGGAAGATGTGCATCTGACTGCTGACGGCAATGACGGCGTGCTGACTTGGAATGCCCCAACGGAAGGATTGCATGGCGGGTACTTTGATGACAGCAACCTGACTTACACCATCGTTCGTTTACCGGATGAAGTAGAGGTAGCTTCCGGTATTGCCGAAGAAAGCTTTATTGACTCCCAAGTGCCCGAGGCAGGCAACTACCTGTATGCCGTTACTACACATAACGACAAGGGCAAAGGTGGTACGGGTGAATCCAATGCCGCATTGCTCGGAGCAGAAAACCACCTCATTTTTGAGGGTTTTGAAGACGATTGGCCACCATTGGGCTGGATCAACAATGGCTGGGAGCAAAGCACTTGGGGCGACCCCCACTCAGGAGAAGAGTTTGCTTACAGCAACCTTGCAGGATCTACCCTGAAGACCCCTGTGGTCACACTCCCCGAGAACAGCAAATATTGGCTTGCATTTTATTTCAGGGCTGAAAGCGCAGATCATCCGCAGGATTTTGAAGTCCGGATAAGCGTAGATGACGGTGATTTTTCAAACATCTTTTCTGTTGCAGGTTACGACAATGCGACTTATGAAGAAGTTACCGTCAGCCTCGCAGAATATGACGGCTCGGATGTGCAAATCAAGTTTGTCGGCCTGACTGGCGCAGGAGGATGGGCTTATGGCGTACTGCTCGATGATGTTTCCGTTTACATGCCCTTCGACAATGACCTTGCGGCAGAGAGCATTTCCGGAATCACTACCCCATCAGCAGGAATTGAAAGCAACTATACCATTGAAGTAACCAATGCAGGCTTGCTTACCCAGGACGAATACGTTGTCAAGCTTATGCAGGAAGGAGATGTGGAAATTGCTTCCGTGGATGGTCAGCCCATTGAATCCGGTGAAACTTTGTCATATGAGCTCCCCTGGACCCCCGAGGAGGAAGGCCCCACTTACATCTACGGCTATGTCGACTTCCCTGATGATGAAGCCCCTGGCAACAACCAAACCCCACCATTGAACATCTCAGTACAGCCTGGAGATCTGATAGTGACATCCATTGGTGACGGAGAAGCATTGGATCAACAGCCTTTCAACTTCCTCTGGAATTACAGTATATCACAAACACTCTATTTCCCTCATGAAATAGGGATAGAAGGCGGCGTGATTACAGGCCTGCAGTATTATAACAATTTTAGCCGGGATTTTGAAGATACGGAGATTATGATTTTCCTGGGTGAAACAGAGGCTGAAGATCTTTCCAGTGGCTGGACAGACCCTGCTTCGCTTGACTTGGTTTTCGAAGGATATTACGATTTCCCAGCCGGAGAACATGAGCTGTTCTTTTCCTTTGATGATATCTACATCTATGGTGGAGGAAACCTGGTAATATATACCGTGAAAGGCTTCCCTGACTGGGATTTAGCAAACCAGTTTTATAATACCACGGATGAAGGATCAAACAGAAGCCGCCGTGCACAAAATGATGATACACCTTACGATCCCTTGAACCCTGAAGCAGATGGAACCACCAATGACAGATTTCCCAATGTTTCCCTGTTCTTCTCTACCGCCGGACTGGGTGCACTCGAAGGCACAGTGACCGAAAACGATGATCCGCTGGAAGGCGTCAAAGTCAAGGTAATGGGAACCAACTCCGTTGCAGAAACCAACGAAGACGGTGAATTTGAATTCTCCGCACTTCTTGCGGACACCTATGACATTCACTTCAGCAAACTTGGCTACAATGACATCACATTGGACGATGTGGTGGTAGAAGAAGACCAAACAACCACCATCAACGCCAGCATGGATGCAATCCCAACGGTGACCGTGAGTGGTTTCGTTGGCGGCAGCGATTATCCGGATGTTGGCATTGAGGGAGCTGCCGTGAAACTCATGGGTTATGATGATTACGAAGTGCATACCAATGCCGATGGTGAATTTGAAATCACCGGCGTGTATGTCCACAACGTGTATGACATATACGTTTCTTACGAAGGATATTACTCCTATGCGGATAAGATAACGCTAGATGACACGGATATGGAGCTTGATGACATCATACTCACCGAAATTGCTTTCCCGGTGTCAGACGTGGTGGCTGAAGAAGTTACGGAAGGTGCCATGATCTCCTGGGGAGAGCCTGCTCCTTCTGAATTCCGTTATGACGACGGCGTGGTGGATAACGCACTTGGCTTCCCCCAGGGTAACTGGAACAGTGTGATGGGTGCCGCACATTTCCGCAGTGCAGAACTTCACGAAATCACCTGGTTGCTAACCGAAGACGAAACCATTGGCCCACGCGCTACCGTGAAGGTCTGGGTGCTCGGACTGGATGAGGATGGCATGCCCGACAGGGACAATGTCCTTTATGAAGCTGAAGATGTGACCAATACAGATAACGAGTGGACAACATACGAATTCAGCAGCCCGGTAGATGCGCCAGGCGGATTCTTCATCGGGATAAGCTACGACGGATTCCTTGGCCTTGCCACAGACGACGGAGTGGGTGAGCCATGGGAGTTTGTTCCCGGAACACAATTTGCCGTCTCTGACATCTCAGACCCAGATATTGGATTCTTTTGTATCTCAGAAGAGGGTTTTGAAATAAACTACCTGTTGCGTAGCTATGGTCTTGATTTTGGACCGGCCAAAACAGATGCCAGGTATTATGCGGATACGCCTCTCACAGGCCCTGCACCGACTGCCGTCAGCTTGAACCCTGGCTTTGATGCAGGCAGCCCTGAATATTCCTTAAGTACAAATGCCAATTTGCTTCCTGATGGCAGAGCGCTGGAAACGTTTGAAGTCTGGCGCTTCCTGGTTGAAGATGAAGCGGACATGGACGCCTGGACGCAGATCGCCGAAGGCATCGAGGAAAGGGAGTATATGGATGATGATTGGTTTGATCTGGATGCCGGCATCTACAAATACGCTGTAGTAGCCGTCTATACAAATGAGGTGCAAGCACCCCCGGCCCTTTCCAATGAGCTTGCCCTAAGCATGGAAGTGGCGTTTACCGTGAACGTGACTACCAACTCCGGCGACAGCCCGGAAGGTGCACAGCTCACCCTTGCAAACCAGACCGGAGATGAAGAGCATCTCTATACCATGACAGCCGATGCTGATGGTGAGGTCGTATTTCCCGCCGTGTGGATGGGCACCTATGATTTGCATGTTGCACTTGAAGGCTTTGAAGATTATGAGACACACGACATCGAAATCGATGATGATGGCCTCTCTTATGACGCCGAGCTGATAGAACAAATCGTGGCGCCTTTCGGACTGATTGTCGAAACAGAAGGACATGGACCCGGTGAAGCCCATTTCAGCTGGAACAATGTGCTTGCTGAAGAACTTTTTGAAGGCTTTGAAGACGAGTTCCCACCACAGGGATGGCATAAAATAAACCCCGATGGCGGTACAGGTTGGATTCAACTTGCAGCAGGCACATCGCCCCTGCCTGGATGGAATATTGGTGAAGCGATAGCGGCACCTGATGGAGGAGACTTCATGGCATATGCATCATGGCAGCAAGGAGGAGATGATTACAATGATCAATGGCTCGTTACTCCCGAAATGATTGCCGCCGAAGGCTTTGAATTCTCATTTTACCTGCGCTATTATCCCGATAGTTTTGAAGACAATTTAGATATCAGGATTTCAACCACTGATCAGGATGACGTTGCTGCTTTTGATATCATTGTAGAAGAACTCACATTCACCGAAGGAAGCAGTGAAAATTGGGAGCTGTATACCTATCACATTACTGATTTTGTAGAAGCCGGACAATCGTTCTATTTGGCTTTCAGGGAACATGTGGATGACAATTTTAACGATGGTGCGGCCATCATGCTAGACAATGTATACTTCGGTCCTGCCAAATCACGCACCACCCCTGAGCCGCTCACGCATGATGAACGCACGCTGTCAAGAGACTCCCACCGTAATATGGACTCCGTATACGATCCTGGCACAAAAGAAAATAAAGCCTTCCTGGGCTTCAACGTCTATTTAAACGACGAGATGGTGGCTGAAGAAATCGAAGAAACCGAATACCTGTTTACTGAACTTCCAGCTGGCGATCATACCGCCGGCGTGCAATCAGTTTACACAACAGGACCTTCTGAGATTGTCGAGACAGATTTCCATATCGAAGATGTCGTAGAAACATACGCCGTCAACTTTCACGTGGAAGGTAATAATGGCGAAATCATGGCCGAGGTGGAGCAGGAGGAGATCAATTCAGGCGACCAGGTAGAAGAAGAAAAGGATGTACTGTTTACCGCCATCCCCGACGACGGTTACGAGGTGCTTGAATGGACGGTCAACGGAGATGTGATTAACGACCATACCGGGATCACTTACACCTATGAGGATCTCGGCCAGGACATCACCGTCACAGTAGGATTTATTGCAGACGACGTGTCTATAGCAGATCTTGAAGACGTTGAAATACAACTGTACCCGAATCCTGCCAAAAACATGTTACACATTGAAGCCAATACCGTATTAACGGAGTTGAGAATGGTAGACATGCTTGGCAATACAGTATATGAAGCAAGCCTTGAAGGTAAGGCCCATCAAATACAAGTAGCTGGGTTACTGCCAGGAGTTTACTTCTTACAGGTTACTTCGGAAACAGGCATTGTCACAAAGCGTGTTCAGGTAACTCATTAGGAAACACCAACTGATTGCCTCAAAATGCATCTTCAGTCCACCTGACACACAGGTATCATAAAAAGCAGCAGCCCTGAAGTTATTCTTTCAGGGCTGCTGCTTTTTTGTGTTATAATTCCAACACCAATCAAGTGCATTTTTAGTCCATGCTATGCATGTTGCTCCGAACAATCATGGCACGATGATCTTTGCGAAATCACCTTCATCCGTTAATATGATATATACACCCGAAGCCAGTTCAGGAAGTCTGACTTGTTTGGCCTGATCAGCAGATAGCACATGCCGTCCGAAAGCATCATAAATACGAATGTTTTTTTTTGTCAGCAAATTGATTTTTCCATCTGTTACCGGGTTGGGAAACACAAACAGTTCATTCTCGTCCAGGTAATCTGGTGCAACCACTCCTTTCAGGGCAATATTGTCAAACCTGTTGTTGCCAGCCGTGTTGGCGGCTTCCGGCCCCAGGAAGAATATCCGGAACATCAGCTTTTCATTATCCACGACTTCCGTTTTGTCTTGCAGGTCTACATAACGGACGTTGTAATCGGTGGTGATCCGGTACGGGCCATCAGCGTGGTGCCAGGTTTCGCCACCATCAGGAGAGTATTCCAGCAGCTGCCACTGTGCGCCATTGGTGGTGCGGTGGACGGCAAACGAGAACCGGATATAATCAAAGTCCGTTGAAGGTGTTGCAATGTGCAACGCACGCGTTGCCGAAGGATTTCGCACACGCAGGCCGCTTCCTGCCAACACGCCCGACCAGGAGTTGAGGTCGCTTCCGTCCGCCACCCTGTCCATATACCCATCGCCGGTACCGGGGTAATACAAGTAAGCCTGGTTGCCGGTAGCACTAAAATCTGCATACACCGTATCGGGCACCTCGTGCGCCAGCGCATTGAAATGCCAGTAATGAATGAGTGCACGATGGTAGATGGTCAGCACATACGCTTTGGTCGCGTGGGCATTTCGCTGGTCCGTAACCTCCACTTCAATCTCGAAGCTGCCTTCCTCGGTGGGAGTGCCCAGTATCATTCCATCCGAAGACAAGTTCAGACCATCCGGTAGCCTGCCACCCAGTTTCCTGAATTGGAACGGGCCCTTGCCATGGCGTGCCTCAAGCTGATAAGCATATTCCTGTCCTTCCTGCCCGGGGGGCAATTCAGCGACCAGCTCCAGTGGCGACTCCCTGACCACCACGTTGTCGAGCAACACCTGCCCGGGAAGCCCTTCTCCGTTATCATCCCTGAAAGTGATTCGCAACCATAGGTCAGGGTTTTCTATCGCATCAGCATAGCCTGACAAGTCGTGGGAATATTTGGTATAGGACTCCTCTGTCGGCAGGTCTTCCCCTACGGGATACCAGCTTTGGCCCTTATCCGGAGAATAGCAAACGCTGTGTCTGGCCCTGCCCTCATCTGCGTATCTGATGGCATAAGCAAACTGCAGGCCATGATGGCCATCAGTGGGCGTTTCAAGCACCAGCTGCTGTCCTGCAGCTGGCTGATTGACCGCAAGGGCATAGCCCGGAAAGACACCAAGGTGTATGTTCAGGTTGGTGCCCGGCAACTGCCGTTGCAGGTAGCCATCGCCTTCGCCAGTCAGCCTGAGCAGCGCATCATCCGGAAACAGGCTGTAATCGGCATTCACCGTTTGCACAAAATCTTCGTCCGGCAAAAAGTTAAAGTGCCAGTAGTGTACCACGCCATCCCAGAAAACGGCGGTGAGGGTCGTATCATGTTCCAGTGAAATGCTTGTGCGGGCGGGGGTGCCGGCAGGCAGCTCTTCCCAGTGGCTGAACACCATGCCGGGACCGGGAGTCGCCTCCACTTCAATGGGCACATCGTGAAAATACGTGCCGGACCAGTTGCCCGGGTCCTCCACGCCGGGAAGCGACTCCTTGATCTCTATGGTATTGATACGTATCCTGCCTTGAGATGGGTTGGTCTTCAGGGTCACCTTGCTGGTATCAGGCAGTCCCAGCACATCCATCATTTCCTGGCGTTGTATGGCGGGTCTGTCTTTAGCAAAATTGAGGTAGACGTGGAACCAGGGCACGGGGTCGCGGTCCCAGCGGCTGTGATCGTGGTCAAGTTCACTCTCCACGGCAGCATAACGGCTGTTGAGCACCTCCAATACACGGTCGGGCTTGAAATGGGAGTTCATCAGGTCTGCCATCCGATTGATCAACCGGTGCCGAAAGTCTTCGCTGGCCATCAAGGCATGAAACATGTCTGATGACTGGCCATCGTGGTCCATCAGTTGGGTCAGCAGGTCAGCGTGCGTCAGGCCGCTGTCAAAGTCCCAGACAAGCACCCGCCACTTCCCGTCCTGGTAGGGCTTTTGCGATGTTTCGCGCACCCTCCAGAAACGCCAGTGCTTTCTGCCGAAATCCCAGTCCGTATTGCCAAGGTAGAGGAAGCTGATATAATAGTCAATATAACTGTCGATATCAATCATCTCCATGACTTGCCCAAAATGATCATCATCCGACATGTCTTTATGGGTAATGAAATGAAATACCTCATTAAATAGCTTAAGGTCCTCAGGGACGCCTTCTTCAAGCCAGGATTCATCAGCCGTGCGCCAGGGCGAGTCCAGCATCACCACGTTATCGGGGTCAATATCATATTCCCAGGCAATATGATAACGGTCTTGCCTGTCGCGAAAATTGACGATGCCCCAATATACCCCGTTGACGAAATGCACCACCGGGCGTCCCCTCTGCACACCCACGTTGGTATTCCAAAGGAGGTCCAGGGCAGCCACATCCCGCACGATGTTGTTCACGTTCCCACCGGCGCGCAGCATGATGCGCTTAAACACATCGGTGTCCCGGTCATCCAGCGCACGCCCATCTCCCGGGAAAAAGGTGTAATGAATCTCGTTGTCCGTATCGTAGATGTTGCGTGCATAAAACCGGAATGATTTTTTCGCGTTGGAGCGGCTCCAACCGCCGTGGATCCGGGTTCCCAGATTCTGGGTCAGCTCGGTGTTCCCTTGGCTGTCAAACAATTCCACATGTGCCCGACGCTCCCATTCAAATCCACGCATGGCCCAGTTTCCCGGCACGCCAGGCCAGACAGGCTCCAGTGGATTTTGACTCCGCCAGTAATCAAACTCATCGCCAGCCACATAAATCCCGCGATAATAATCGAAAAGCGAGCTGTCCGGCAAAGTCACCGATACTACGGGAAGATCAAAACGGTCATGGATGCCCTCTCCGACAAGGTAGGTATGGCTTTCCACCTCGCTGGGCAAATAGCCTTCGCGGTAGGCCCGTGCCCTGACCACTACCCCCTGAAAAACCTCATCGTGTGGTGTCAGTGGCTCAGGATCATAGGATGTATTTATCTGATGAATACCCTCCACACCGGTTTGGTCAGTAATAGGAATGGGGTCGGCATAAGGATGTGTCTGAAAGCCATGATCCAGGAAGGGACCGGGGTCCATCCCGGGGTCGGTGGGATATTCGTTTTTGTATTGAAAAGTGTGGCCACCCACGTTGCCGGGGTCTGGTTCGGATCCGTCCAGCGTGAAATAGATGCTTACCTGGTCATCTCCACCATCAAGTTCCAGGTTAAAAGGAGTGTCATAGAAGCCCCTGGTGTGAGAAAACACGGGCGGATCGGCAATGCCTTGCCAGTGTTCGGTGGTATTGGGAGCACCAGGAGTGGGTTGATCAAAAAAGTACCAGTTCTGGAGGTCATCTGGTAGCCGGCCAACCGAAATATCTGTAGGGATGTTGGTGGGGGCAAGCTCATCGAGCAGGGTGCCGTCAGGATCGGTCAGCAATACCTCCTCCCCCGCCGAGCTGATCGAAAAAATCGTATGCAGGGGCCCTTCCGGATCTCGGCGGTTTTTGCCCGATGCCCAAACCAAAAGGTATTCACCCGCTTCGATCGTTACATCCGGAAATTGCCACCTGAAAGGGTCACCATAATCATCAGACAAGCCAAAGCCTTTAAGGGAAATATCTTCAATGCCATGATTGTAAAGCTCTATCCAGTCTTCATTGTCCCCATCCTCATCAGCCAGGGTGTTGGCGTTGGACGCCATCACCTCGTTGATGATCACCTCCTGCGCATCCGCTGCACCTGTCAGCATCATTAAAACCAGAAATAAAACAATGCCTGTTTGCCTGATCATCCTTATCTCCTTTGTCGCTTTTTTCTCCTTCTTACTCCTTACTTCTTACTCCTTACTCCCGCCCCCCTCACCGCATCACCTGCAGCTTCTTCACCACAACCCCCGTAACTGTCTCGATCCGCACCACATACATACCATTCCGAAATCCGCCCAGGTCCATATACAGATCATACCTGCCAATGTTTCGTTGCGACCATACCAGCTGGCCGTGCTGATTCAGCACATCAACCCGTTGAATTTGCTCCAGGGAGGCCATCTGCACCTCATGTTTGGCGGGATTGGGATAGAGTGCCACCTGGCCCTCATGAGCCTCCAGGGCGTTTTCATCCAAAGAAAAAGACACACTAAGGTAGTGATCTTCGGCGACATTGGAGATGGTGATCAGCCCGCGGCCATATTTATCGTAGCTGAGGCTGTCCATCATGCAAACCCCGTCAAGGCAAACAGCCACGATGCGATAACCATCATCTGGTGTAACCTGGAATGTATAACTGTCTCCGGCATATACAGGAATACGACCGGAGGGTTCAATCTGACCATCCTGGTCTGCAGCAGCCGTGATCATATGGGCCCCCACTGGAGCGCCCTCCAGGCTGATGTTGTTAAAGCTTACCCGGTCGCCCTCATCAGCAGCCATGTCGGGTCCGGAAAAGCGGAAGCGGAGCTGAAAATCTTCGTTATTCTCCACTCCATCAACATCCTCAAAGTCAATTTCGAATAGCTGGTATGCATGGCTTAGGGACCGTTCGCTTGCTTCAAGACCCGCTCCTGTCCACTCCGATTCGGGATCCACACGGTAGTCAATGACCAGGCTTTCGGCTGCACCTTCATCCCGGGCAGCAAAACGAAACAGGATGTCGTCAAACCCGGTGGTGGGAAGGTCAAAAACAAGGGTGTTTTCGCGGCCGCCATCCAAAAAGGGCTGCCTTACCTGCAGGCCGCGCATCTCCGTATCCACGTATGGGATGTCATCATTGAGCTCCGGCAGGTAGTTGAGGATGGTAGGCATGTTGCGCCGCTCCATCGACGCCTTGCGCCAAAGCGGATGGTCTTCATCGTATGGATAGCCTGGCAGGGAGCTCTCATAGTTGATCCGGCCCTCATCCACCACGCTGTAAAACGCAACCAGGTGCTCCAAAGGGGTGTCGTTCGGGATTTGCGTGTCGAAAAACCAATAATGGAGCACTGGCTTTTCATTGCTTTTCACGAAATGAGCCTTCAGAAACACATCTTTTTCCGGATCAATGACCAACATCGGGTCTTCAGATGATAAGTCGCCTTCCCAATGAGAGAATTCATACCCGGGGGATGGCAAGGCTTCCAGCGTTACAGGCACTTCCTCAAAATAAGTGCCTTCCCAGGGATATGGATAACCGGATGTACCGGGAGTGTCATGGTCGATAGCAATGGAGTTAACCCTTACTTTTCCCCTGAACACATTACACACATCAAGGGTGAAGTCATGTGTGTCAGGCAGACCAAAGTAGCTCATAATGTGATCTTTCTGGTGCCCAGGCCTTGTCTCGGCATACGCAAGCATGTGGTCGACGCGCAAAAGCCATGCATCCATATCATCATGTTGTGACCACCGATCAATGTGTTCGTTTATTTCTGGCTTTATCCTTTTTTGAATGCCACGAATGATCTCCGTAGTATGGCATGGCAAAAATGTAGTATTTAAAAGGTCGGCAAAACGATTAATGAACTTATGCCTGAAGGTTTGATTTTCCAGCAAGTTTCTGAAAAGCAGCGTGGCTTCTTCCTTCTCCGGGTCAGCTGCCCATTCAATGCCATCAAAACCGGCATTGACCCAAACCCCGAAGCCTACATCGAGATCATACATAAGCCAACGCCAGCGGCCATCATGGCCAGGTTGCGCCTTTTCAATAAATTTATCCGTTCTCAGCCTCCAGAAATCTATGTTGCTGTGAGGCCAGTCGTTGTTTCCACTAAATATCTGGGCAATGTAGTAATCGATAAAGTTGTGGACGTCCATTTTCGTTTTTACCTGCGCATAATGGGCGCTTTCTGACAGGTCATGATCCTCGGCATAGCCCATGAGAGATTTAAAATGCTGATCATCCCCTTCCTTGACTTCATGATGGTTGGCTATGATGTCAAGATTTTCTCCGTCCACACCATATACTCTTTCCAGGTAATGCTTATCATACCTTTCCCTGATATTGAAGATCCCCCAGTATTCGCCGTTAATAAACAGCAGGGCTGGCTGATAGGCTTGTGTGTCAAAGTACAGGTCTCCAAAAATAGTTTGGAGGGCTGCATCCCGAAAAAGAGTCCTGGACCAGTCTTGTCCTGAATTGCGCACCAACAAGCGCTTATATGGCTGCCGGCCATGGCCGGAAAAGATTTCCGCATCAATCACATCATTGCCATATAAGTTGCGCGCATAAAGGCGCAGCGACTTGGCAGGAAGTGTCCTGGCCCACCCACCATGAATCCTGAAGCCGGTATTTTGCTGAAAAACCACCTCTCTATCCTTGCCGAACAGCATCACGGCAGCCGGATACTCCCATTCCACACCCCTGCGATGGTAGTTTGAAGGAACACGCCAGTTAGCCTCTGATTCAGGATGATCTTCACGCCAGTTAAGGAAGTCTATTCCTGGCACATAGATCCCATCCTTATAATCAAACAGGTAAGATTCTGAAGTTGCCACGGACAAAACCGGCAATGAATAATCATGATGCCCGGAGGAGCTGACAAAATAGGTTTCAAATACTTCATTGCTGGCCAAGGCACCCTCCTTGACGGCAATCGCTCTTACAATCGTTCCTTTAAACACTGGTTCGTCCGGGATATATCCAGGTTGGGCATGCCATGTTGTTGGGATCATGGTCAGTCTGTCAGGGTCCTTGGATATGTCTTCAATAAGAATGGGATCATCAAACACATGGGTATGATAGCTGCGTGTAATCGGATTGCCAGTTTCATCACCAGGATTCCCGGGGTATTGATCCACATACTGATACGTTGTACCACCCAGGTTTTCAGGTCGGGGTGTAGAGCCATCCAAAGTATATAAGATGGTTGTACCAGGATCATCGTGTGTTATTTCCACGTGAAAAGGATCATCAAAAAAGCCACTTGAAACAGAAAGCGCTGGCGGGTCGAGAATATGTGTCGCCCCAGCAGTGGTGTTTGCCTCACCAGGTGTTGGTTCTTCGAAATAAAACCAGTGATCCTTTCCATCGGGTTTTCTGCCAAAAGACACATCCGTGGGGATGAATGTCGGAACCAGTTCATCCTGCATGGTCCCATCCGGCCTGGTTAACAATACTTCCTCGCCATCCCTGCTGATACGGAAATTGGTATGAAGCAACCCAGCAGGGTCTGCCCTGTCTTTGCCCGAAGCCCATATGAGCAAGAATCCTCCGGCCTCAATATCCACATCCGGCAGGATCCATCTGAACGGTTCGTGATAATCATCCGACAAACCATAACCAGAAAGATTTACCTTGCCGTCCCCGGCATTGTATAATTCAATCCAGTCTTCGAAGTCCCCATCCTCATCAGCCAGGGTGGTGGCGTTGGACGCCATCACCTCGTTGATGAATACCTCCTGTGCACCGGCTACACTTGTCAGCATCATCAAAAACAGAAATAAAACAATGCCTGTTTGCCTGATCATCCTTATCTCCTTTGTCGCTTTTTTCTCCTTCTTACTTACTGCTTACTGCTTACTGCTTACTACCTACTTACTTCTTACTTCTTACTCCTTACTCCTTACTCCCGCGCCCTCAACGCATCACCTGCAACTTCTTCACAACGGTTTCCTGAGCGGTCTCCACACGCACAAAATACAATCCATTTCGAAATGATCCCAGTCCAATATGCACTATATGTGTGTGTATATCATGCTGTGACCATATCACCCTTCCGTCCTGCGTATAAACATCCACCCGGTTGACCTGCTCCTTTGCTGCCAGGTTAACCTCATTGGCGGCCGGGTTGGGATATAGTAGTACATGGCCTTCATGGTCTTCCAGCAGGTCATCATCCAATGAAAATAAAACACTAAGATAATGATCTTTGACTATGTCTGACAAGGTAAGGTGCCAGCACCCTTCTTCATCCTGGCCGAGGCTGTCGATGATACACTCGCCGTCCAGCATCAGGCTCGCGATTTGATGGTTTTCCATGGGTGCTATTGAGAAAGTCTGGCTGCTACCCGAATACACCGGAATGCGTCCTGAGGGTGCAATGCTGCCGTTTTCTCCGGATGAAGCCTTTATGATATGCGCACCGACGGCCGTGCCTGTCAGGCTGATGTTGTTAAAGGTAACACGGTTTCCATCGTCGGCCTCCATGTCCTGGCCAGCAAACCGCAGGCGGAGCTGAAAACCGTGATTATGCGCCACGCCAGGAACATTCCGAAGGTCCACTTTGAAAAGCTGATAGGCGTAGCTGAGCTCCAGTTCGCTGGATTCCAAGCCCGTAGTCGTCCACTCCGATTCATTGTGCAAACGGTAGTCCACAACCAGGTAATCAGCTGCACCTTCATCCCGGGCAGCAACACGAAACAGGATATCTTCAAACCCGGTGGTGGGAAGATCAAAAACCAGTGTGTTTT
>PUOJ01000094.1 GCA_003552075.1 Bacteroidales bacterium | reverse complement strand
GGTCGGTGTCATTTTTACCTTCATCTCCACTGTTAACTATATATGCAACGCCAAAATCCTTATGACGCTGGATTATGTTCTTGTTGATTACGGGTTGTAAACTGCCCTCACCATCCCATATCAGGAATCCGAAATCATTGTCTTGAACAATGTTTTCCGTAGCCATAAACTTTGGGTTTTCTGCATTTTTTAGTATAGGATCGCTGTTATACAAAACCCAAAAGCCCACCAGGGTCCCTGTAACCGTGTTTCCATTGAACTCCCATAGCTCGGCTGTAAAGTCATATCCCCCTCTGTTTGCCTCCCTTGCTTGTTTTTCCATTAGGGAGATCAAATCTGGAATCTCGAGTGCTTCATTCTTTTCAGGTACTGAGATAAAATCAGGCAGCATGTCATCGGCTGCAGTGATACCGATGATGCAATTTGTAATGGAATTTTCTTTTGCGATGATGTCCGGGGTGAGAAGTCCATAGATGCCAACCACCATAAATGAGATGGTGTTTTCAGAGATTGTAGTCTCTCCATCCGGATTATTCACAGCGATTCCCAAAAAAGGATCGTAGTCTGCATCAGGAATAGGCATGTCATTATCCAATTCGTTTTTTTTGATCAATGTGTTTTCTGCTTCAAAGACACCAATAGCCATGGACCCGACAGGCAGATATCCAATGCCCTTAAACTCTCCCCCGGGTTCTTTGCCAAAGACATTACGCACGTCATTATTTTTAATTGTAGTTGTGTAATCATTCTTGGGCTCGCCGCCTACCCCTGCAAGGCCATCGACAAATATCCCCATGGCGGCTGAACTTTCAGATTTAATGTTTCTGCACGTGTTTTTATCAATGATTGCATGCATTGGGCCAAAAGCATAGATGCCATAAGCGCTGGCAGAGAGTCGAGCACCCCGCTTTTTTAACTTGCTGGGTCCGTCTTGGTTTTTTGATGGATTGATTGCTTCTATATTCTTGATGCTGTTGTCGTGTATGTGGAACAAAACATCTTCACTGGCATTTTTAGCTCCATCCGGACCAACTGCAATTGCAATTGACACATAGACCGATTCAATCCTTTCGATTGTATTGTTGGTAACAGCTGTATTTGTACTGCCTAATATGACCATGCCAATTGCATAGTTACCTCTTATGTCTTTGATCGTATTATCTTTTAGCTGTATTGGAATTTCCTGTTTGTCTTTTGCCGATAAAGAAGTTACCACAATACCATGGGCAACGCTGGACCCTTTGCTAAAAGGTGTTTCCTTGTCACCAATGTGTTGTATTCTGGATTCAACTATTTCCCCCGTGCAATCGTGTATCGCGATTCCGTTTGCTTCGTTTTTGGCACTCACATTGGTTACAGTCACATCATCGAGTTCAACGTGCGCTTTACTTAAATATATGCCATGCGCTCTAACAGTCGAACTATTTCCATCTGAAGATCCTGAGGCTTCTATGTCGGTTATTTCACATTTTGTTATTGCTATCGTGCCATTGTCTGCCAAAATCCCGAGTGCGCTCTCCTGACTGCGAATATTGTGCACAATCACATCATCGAGCTCAATATGAGCTCCCGATACATGTATGCCGTATTCATAATCTTCATTCCCCTTTCCGTCGATCTTAATTCCTGAAATGGATACTTCTGTTGATTTTTCTGTTTTGGGTAGTGGTGTAGAAACGCGAATTATCGCAGGGAACCCAAACTGATCTTCATTGTTCTGTTTTGCTGGCGGCTGGATAACAGGCCGTTCAGCCCCATCAACTTCACCTATGATCGTGATGCTTTCAACAATGCTTATGGTCTCGGTGTATATTCCGGGAGCGACCCGGATAGTTTCGATTTCTATATTGTCCAGTGCCATAGTCAATGCAAATTGAATGGTACGAAATGGTTTATTCTCTGATCCATCGTGTGGGTCATCATTGTCGATGGGGTCATCGTCACTTCCTTCGTCTGAACAAACATAATAAGTGGTTTGTCCGTTTGTGGTTTCTCCGATTGCGCTTGCTGACACAAAAAATAAGGCCAGCAAGGTGAGTAAAAGTTGCTTCATGACTGGTAGGTTTAGTTAAACAGTATACTGCCAAGGTATTATACGAATGACTTCGGGTCCCTCCAGCGAGTTTGACATGCTGGAGGCCTTTTGGTGAGTCAAATGTAGGAAATTCCTTACATATACATGCGTTTAATGTATACATTTTGCACCAGCTTTGCCCTAATTTATATTTGGTCTTAATTTACGCACGAGTCTGAGTATCCAAACGGCTCTATTTTGAGTTGCAGCGATCAGAGAATACATGCGCACATGAAACCTCCATGCCAAAGAACTAGACAGACAGGGGAAAGAAAGATGAAACGCGGCCCGATTGCGCAGGAAACCTTTTGTGTCCATTTGTGCAACCCATTTGTGTCCATTTGCGGACCAAAAATCACTCCTCAAAAAAACCCTGGAAACTCTGCTTGTAAAAGGCTTTGCTGCAGCAGATTCCTGGTGCGATGCAACCCCTGAATCCCAGGTTGAGACTTCAGGGCATGTGCTGCAAATTGTTAAAATGTTACCTTATTTGCAAACTTTTGTTAAATTGCAATGTTATCTAAGTAAGACATTGGAGATATCTCGTCAATGTAATTCTGAAATACACGTATTGGTGCCAATGCCCGCCAACCCCCAATATCATAGCCATGCAACAGAATAAAGACATTTATGAACTATTGCGGTCTAATGAAGGCGAATTGAAATCCATCATGGATAATTTGCTTGATCTTGTAGCGGTCACCGACTTGCAAGGCCAATTTACCTTTGTGGGGAAATCCCATCACATACTGGGTTACGACGAAGGATATCTCATCGGAAAGAATGTAATGGACTTTGTCCACCCTGATGACTTGCCAGAAGTGCAGGCTAAGTATGCTGATTTTATAGAAAACAAAAGATTCGGAACCCGGGCCACTTATAGGAATCGTTGCGCCGACGGTTCTTACTTATGGGTTGAAAGCATTGGCAACATGGTTTCAGATTCTGATGGAAATCCAAGAGAAATCATATATAACATCAGGAACATCTCCGGGCGCCTGCAGGCCGAGCACAAACTGCGTGC
>PUOJ01000007.1 GCA_003552075.1 Bacteroidales bacterium | reverse complement strand
TTTCCTCCATTTTAAAAACAAACAAACCAATAATCGCCAGGGCATAAGTGACTTTGTCGGCGATAGAATCCATGCGTGCTCCGAAATCGGTATGCTGATTGAGCCTCCTGGCAAAAAAGCCGTCCAGGGCATCTGTGATGAGATTCAGGATGATAAAGGCCATAAAAAGCGTAGGTCTGCCCGAAAAGATGAAATAGAGGATGACCGGAGCCGATACAAACCGATAACATGTGAGATAATTGGATATGGTATGTAGATTTTCCTTTGACATCTTTAGCCCTGCTTCTATGGTGTATTTTAGTTATTCTGCTTTCCTGTTCTTTTCAAATTCGGCGACAATTTCTTGGGCCTGCTCTACATCCCTGCTGGAAACCTTTACTTTCACCTGGCCGGTGTCAGTGGCCGAATAGATGGGTGGCAATACGCCGCCAAAGATCTTGTCTGAGAGAAAAGCGTATATCTTTGCATCGAGCAACATGGCTTTCACCAGCTCTGCCTCCCAAAGCATGCCAGAAAAAACCGTTACCGGCACATCATCGTGTATTTGTGTCATGGTCGAGGTTTTTTGCATGTGCTAATCCAAAAGTAAGAAATTTATGCTTAACATCTTGCCTTTGTTATTCATGCAGAATAGATGCCCCTCACTGACCATATCAGGATCCTGGTATAAAAAAAAGGCTTGGCATATGCTGCCAAGCCTTTTTTGCCCACATTAATGATCGGATTGTTTAAAAAATATTGCGTTTATTGAACAATTTAATTAATTAATGTAAATGGGTCCGTCTGGTCCCAATGGAATGCCCAGCCATACCCAAAGCATCAGTGTGGCAATCCACACGATGCCCAGGATGATGGTGTATGGTAGCATGGTGGCGATGATGGTGCCGATGCCATACTTTTCGTCATATTTTTGGGCAAAGGTGACAATCAGTGCAAAATAGCTCATCATGGGGGTCACCAGGTTGGTAAGGCTGTCACCGATACGGAATGCGGCCTGGGTGATGCCCGGATGATAGCCATTTTCAAGAAGCATCAACATGGGGATGAAGACCGGTGCAATAATTGCCCACTTTGCCGATGCGCTCCCCATAAACAAGTTGATAAACGCGGATAATAAGACAAATGTAGCAATCAGTACAGGGCCGGTGAAACCCACCTCACTGAGGGTGGCGGCTCCCCTGATGGCGATGATCAGGCCCAGGTTGGACTCATTGAAGAAATAGACAAACTGTGCAGCAAAGAACACCAGCACGATATAGCCTCCCATCCCGCTCATCGATTTGATGATGTGTTTCATCATGTCCTTGTCGTTGCGAATGGTGCCTACGACAATCCCATAAACCAGTGCCGGGAAGAAAAAGAACAGCATGATGCCGATGATGATGCCCTCAAAGAAAGGCGAATGGAGGACAGATCCCGTTTCCGGATCACGGAATATGCCATCGGATGGAATGACGGTGTAGGCCAGTAGCGCCAGGAAAACCATTGCGGTAATGGCGGCCCAGCGAAGTCCCTTCTTTTCCCTCGGGGTAAGTTGTTCAATGGCAATCCGCTCCGTGGGACCATTATACTTACCCAGACGGGGCTCCACAACCCTTTCGGTCACCCAGATGCCCACGAACAACACCACAAAGCTGGAGATGATCATGAAGTAGTAGTTCACCGCAGGGTTAACCACCATTTCCGGGTCGATCAGCTGGGCGGCAGAGGTGGATATCCCGGCCAGGATGGGGTCGATGGAGCCAATGAAAAAGTTGGCTCCAAAGCCGCCGCTTACGCCGCAGAAGGCTGCGGCCAGTCCTGCCATGGGATGCCGGCCGATGCCGTGGAATATCATGGCGCCAAGCGGTATCAGGATCACATATCCTGCCTCTACGGCAAGGCCGGAAATGATGCCGGCCAATACTACGGCGCCAGTGATCAGTTTGGGTGGTGCACCCAGTACCAGTGCACGGATCATGATGGCAAACAGGCCGGTGCCCTCGGCTAGGCCAATGCCAACCATGACGACCAATACATAACCCAACGGCGGAAACCTCAGAAAGTTATCCAGTATGTTGGTGTAAATCCAACGGATGCCGTCTCCGCTGAGCAGGTTGTTGACAGTAACCACCGAACCGTCAACCGGGTGCACGGCCGACACATTGGCCCAGTAACTGATGGCGGAAATGATCAGCACAATACCGGCCAGCATGGCAAATATGGTGGCGGGGTGCGGCAGGCGATTGCCAATGATCTCAATCCAGTCCAGTGACTTTCTGAAAACTTTCTTCGTGCCCTTCTTAAACTTGTTCAGTCCCATTCAAATCGTTCGTTTAGAAGTTATTAGTTGCTTTACAATCATGGGTTACCACCCCAACACGGATTCGGGATATTTCTCCGGCTTCTCGTCACGGGGTTTATCCAGCCTCAGATAATGGTCAAACCAGTCCATGGTCCTGACGATGTAATCGAGGCGGTGCACATTCCGGGCATTGCCGTGGCCTTCGTTTTCGTACCAGATGAGTCGGACGGGCGCATTGCCATGCAGCTTGAGTGCACGATACATTTCGAGCCCTTGCGAGGGATGTACGCGGGGGTCGGCATCGCCATGAAGGATGAGGGTGGGGGTGAGGCTCTGGTTCGCATATTTTACCGGGCTGCGGCTGTACACATCCTGCCAGTCTTCATGGGTCCAGTAACCCCAGTGTACGTAATAATCCTCGTAAGGAATGTCGGTGGTGTTTCTTTTGGATACCTGGTTGGAGATGCCGACGAACATCACGGACGCAGCAAAGCGGTCCGTATGCCTGGTAGCAGACCATGCAGCAAAATAGCCCCCATAGGAGCCACCACCAATGCCTACACGGTCGATATCCACGTAGCCGATGTCAATGAGGTGGTCTATGCCGTCGATCACATCATCGTATTCCACACCTACCAGGTCGCCATAACCGGCCATCGTGAAATCCACGCCTCGCCCGGAGCTTGCGCGATAGTTTGGCATAAACACAAAATAATTGCGCGCGGCAGCTACCTGCCCCCAGGTGCCGTAAGAGGTTACCCAGCCGTTCTGCACTGCAGCTTCAGGACCTCCGTGGATGTAAACGATCATTGGATAGGTTTCATTTTCGTCATAATCAACCGGGTAAAGAAGCACACCGTCGATATCCATTCCGTCACGTGCATCATAGGTAATCGTTTTTTGCTCCGCCAGGCGAATGTCTTCAAGCCACTTGTTATGGTTCGTATGGCGCGTCAGGATTTGATCTTCAAGGTTGAAAGTAAACAATTCATTGGGGTGTTGCCAGGTATTGGCAGCCATGGTGACCATGCCGTCCAGGTATTGAAACCTTCCGAATACGATGGTTTCGGGATCTATGAGGATGGTTCGCTCTTCCTCGTCGATGCCTTGTTCACTTAGTACAATGTCATTCCGTTCTTCTGCCGCATACAGGAGGGTGTTGTTGTCTTTCCAGGCAAAGTCAATCACGCTCAGCTCCATACCTTCCACATAATTTCTGAGTTCTTCAAAGCTTTTGTCCGTGTCGACATCCATCACAAACAGACTGCCTTCTACCGAGTCCTCCAGTTTGCTGGCTCCGCGAAATGCCAATTTGGTACCATCCGGGCTGAACTCCATGTTGGCAAGTTTGCCTGGGTTTTCCATGATCATTTCTACCTCGCCGGTTTCCAGGTCCACCAGGTGGATGCGTTTGAACATATAGCTGTCATCCACAAGGTTGCGCGGGGCAATGGCAGCAGCTGCATACCGGCTATCGGGACTCAGCACGAAATCAAACACGGTCATGTCTTCCGTAACCTGGCGGGTATCATGGGTGTGGATGTCATATACATACAGGTTGCGATGCACCCACTCTTCTTCATACACTTCAATTTCAACCCCTTTGTCACGGAATTCGTCGCGCATGGGGTCCTGGTCACCGGTAGCTACGATGGCCAGCGTTTCATCATCCATGAAGGAATAACTCATTACCGAGGAGGTATGCTCGGTGAGCGAATAGGGCTCACCACCGCGCAAGCTCATGGCATAGACTTGTACATAGGGGTTCTCCGGCAGGTTGGCCCGGAAGGTTACGGCACTGCCGTCGGGCGTCCAGCCAATGTTAAATACCTGCCGCTTGCCTGTCATGAAAGGCAGGACCTCGTCGTTTTCTATGTCATAGACATAAAGTTCACGATAGTCCCGGCCTGCAGCATGTGTGAATGGCCTCGGCACATTCACAGTGAAAGCGATGTAATCCTGGTCGGGAGACATGGCGACTTCCACTACCGATTTGAGATCAAACATATTGTGCGTGGTCAGCACGTCATCGGCTTTTGCCATCGGTACAAACAACCAGAGCATGATGATTAACAAGGTAATTTTTCGCATGGTTTTGGGTTTTGGTTTGTAATTCAACGTTTTTAAGATCAGATGGCCACAAAAATAATGATTTTTAACAAACGGCGGGTTGTGCCAGATAAACATGACACCCGGGAAAGAGTTGCTGCATCTTTTGAATAGAAGGGCGGATGTGGAATATGCCATAGACCCCTGATCCTGTCCCTGTAAGAGAAGCATATTTTGCCCCTGTATCTTGCAAGGTCTTCTTAATTTGTTTTAGCATCGGATAATGCATGCTGACAATGGTTTCAAAATCGTTTTGAAGCTGGCCTTGCCATCTGGTGATGTCTTGCTGGCAAATGCTTTGAATTGATCCATGTGCGCTGGCTGCGCATGGATCGACCTTTGCTTGCTGATATGCCCAGGCTGTGCTGATATGTATGGGTGGAACTACGATGACCAGGTGTTTGCCCTGCAGTTGATCAAGTGCCGTTCGCTCTAGTATATGTCCTATACCTGTGGCAAGCATGGGCTCATCATGCAGGAAGAATGGGCAGTCACTACCCAGGCTGACTGCCAGGCGACAAAGACGGGCATGTCCCAGGTTCAGCTTAAAATAGTTGTTGAGCAGTCGCAACATGAATGCCGCATCGGCACTTCCACCGCCAAGACCTGCTCCCGGCGGGATGTTTTTATGCAGGTATATGGATACCGGGGGAAGTCCGCCAATTTCTGCTGCAAGCACATGGTAGGCTTTCATACAAAGGTTCTGAGAAGCATCTCCTTCAATGGGCAATCCGCTGATGGATATCCGGGTGTGGTCATCACCTGATTCGGTCACTTCCAGGATGTCACATAAGTCAATCGCAACAAGCAAGCTTTCAATGGTGTGATATCCGTCATAATATGCGGGCAAGGCTGCGCTTGCAGCTATTTTCTTATCATTGAGCCTTTCTGCTGTATTTCTTGAGTCCGTACCAGGTGTGCTGGCATCACCGGATTTCCAGATGCCGGTGAGATGAAGGCCCAGGTTGATTTTTCCATGAGGGAAAGTGATCATCCTTAGTTGTTTAGCTGTTGCATAGAAGCGGGTGGGGGCTATTCGAGCTCTTCCCATTCAATGATAAAACCACCGGCTTCTCGTTTTTGCAGGCGATCATTTGTCTTTTTTTGTTCATCTGTGTCTTCCTGCGCATCACGAGACAAAAAACGGAACTCTTCACGTAGGATTTGCCTTAGGTTTTCTCTTTCTGCACGAAGGTTGTCCTTTAATTGTTCCCTGGCACCCCGGTGATCGTATCTGAACCTTGGGTTGTCAAAGTCGCCGGAGAGCTGTAAAAAAAGTGTGGTATGCAGTCCATCGTCAATAATATCCCCGTATTGCTCCTGCGGGTTGCGACGTTCACGGTGCTCCCTGGCGAGGATATCCGACAGGAGTACCTGCAGCCGGTAATCAATTTCATTGTCAAAGGTATGCTTTCCTGAAAGTTGCAGGTCCAGTGCACTACTGGAAATCTCCATACTGGGGATGGTAATCACCCGGTTTTGTATGTGTATTTCATTCTCCAGGGTCGAAAAGCTTACATTGGACAGATCGCTGGTGCGAATATACCTTCCCAGCGCGATAAGGGGCTTGTAATCGATCAGCCTACCGTCTTCAATGGTTAGTTTGGCGTTGGTTTGCATGCTTTTCCAGTCAATGTCCAGCTCCGGGCTCCACGTGGAGGAAAAATGCAGGCCGGCAGTCATCCGTCCATAAATATGGTCATGACGGATGCCTTGTTGGCCAAAATTGCCTGTTTGAAAAAACAGTTGGTGAATGTCTACGTCCACCAGGTCTGCCTGGCAGCTTATGTGTATACGATCATCCGGCCTTGCGTCAATCAAGCCTTCCAACAACACTTTGCCACCCATGGCTTCAAGTTCGAGATGGTCAGCAAAAAACTGCCCGTCCGATATCCTCGCCTGGCCTTGCAGGTTGCCTGCACGGAACTCTCGGAAAGTAAAATCTCCAACTGCGGCCTGCATCCCGAGCCTTATGCGGGATGGCACACGCAAGCGATAAGTGGTATCCGATTCATGGGTTTGCAGTTGCAGGATCTCGTCCATGTTGATGTGGTTCGAGTGCAGTTGCGCTTGTATCATGGCCTCTTCATCATCCAGGAACAGAAAGGGCAGTACGTTATGCATCACTCCGGAAACAGCAAAATCACTTGAACCGGCCTTGCCGCTCAGGTTGTTCATGTGCAGGTTATTGTCCTTAAAGACCAGGCTTGCATGGATCTGGTGGTAGGGGAGCAGTTGATTGTCGTTGACAATGAAACTGACATCTTCTAGAGTTATTTCGCCCGATAACTGAGATGCAAGGAGGTCTTCACGCGTAAATTGATCGCCGTGGCTCATGGCCCCCGTAAATGCGATGTCCATCATAACTTGTCCTGAGGATTGACTCAGTGATTCGCGTGGAAATAAACTCACCAGTTTTTTTGGAGATACCTGCGCCAGGAGTTCAAAAGAGATCTCTGGACTCTTCAGTTTGCTGAGGCTGAGACTCCCTTCCAGGTCAGCATCTGCTGAAGTTGCTTTGAACTGGCGGACATCAATTTTTGCCTTTGAAAAAGGGCGATGAGCGTCTTTGATAAAGCTGCCCTCCAACTCAGAAATATCAGCGGTTACATGTTTTGCTGGCAGGCTTATACTTCCCTGGCTAATGCGATAACTGGCACTAAGCTCAGGGCCTGACAGGTCTGACAGCAGCCCCTTGATGTGTAATTCGGCATGAAGCCGACCCGCGGGTTCATAAGTTTTAAGTTGTGCTTTCCAGCTTACGGGCAAATCCGCAAGCAGCGATTCTATTTGCAGATCACTGGCGCTGACTTGCAGGTCAGCCATAACCTCGCCACGGTCTATTTGCATGTTTCCATTCATCTGCAGGTGATGGCCTAAAATAACTATTTGGCTTTCGGCTATGCTCAGATCGCTTTTTGCTCCGATGGATGCTTCCAGTTTCGTTTCAATGGCTATGTTTTCAGGAAGCCAATGGTCGTTTGTCCGGATTCTATGGACAGTAAAAGACCCGTCGGCAGTGAACTGCAGATGATGGTAAGCTGGATTGGTGAAGAAGCGCATATCTTGTACCGTTATATCCAGCAATTGATGCGTTGATTTGTGCTGGTATGTTGCGCGTATGTTTTCCAGGTCGATGCGCTGGATGTCAAAATGGATGTCTGCGTGGTAGTCATCTGCGCCGTTCTGCCAAAGGTGGTAGTTTGCCACTCCATCTTCGTCAGTTTTCGGAAAGGCCATGCCATCTGCCACGGTGAGCCGCCTTATTTTATATTCACCTTTGAAAAAATCAAGCATATTAAAGCTCAGGGCGATCGATGAAGCGTAAGTCAAGGTGTCTGGTTTTGCCCAATAGGATGGCTCCATGACAAGCACATCTTCAAAACGGAATGTGGCCATCGGGAAAGTTCTTATCACGCTGAAATGAAGATCACCTGCCGAAATTTCAGCATTCATTCTCCGGTTCATTTCTGCGATCAGCATGCCCTTTATTTTATCTTCATCCGTGGAAAGCATCACGGAAAAAGTGGCCAGGGCAGCGAAGAGAAAAAGGCCAACCCCCAGCAAAAAGGATTTTATCTTAAGCAAGATGCTTTTGATGAATTGGGGTTTAGGGATTTTCATTGTGTTGTTCAGGAAATCATTTTCAGGTAATTGATCTCTTTCTGTGAAAGTCTGCGCCATTTGCCCCTTGGCAGGTCTTTTTTTGTGAGACCGGCAAAGACCACCCTGTCGAGTTTCACCACGCCATAGGCATATTGCTCAAAAATCCTTCTTACCACACGGTTCTGGCCTGAATGCAGCTCGATCCCTACTTCTCGCTTGTCGTCCGGATTGGCGTAATCGATGTTATCGGGACGAAGCATTTTCCCGTCAATGCTCACCCCTTTGGCAATATTTTCAAGATCGGTCCTGGCCAGGGGGCGATCAAGGTGTACGTGGTATATTTTCCTGACCCCATACCGTGGATGACTCAGTTTTTTAGTGAGTTCGCCATCATTGGTAAGCAGGAGGAGCCCCGTGGTGTTCCTGTCAAGTCGACCCACGGGGTAAAGGCGCTCCTTGAAGTGGTTGCCAAGCAGGTCGAGCACTGTTTTGCGTTGCTGCGGATCATCTGCCGTGGTGATGTAGTCTTTGGGTTTGTTGAGCAAAACATAAACCTTTTGTTCGTGTGTCAGCTTTTTCCCACCATAGCTTACGGTGTCATCCGATTTTACTTTTGTCCCCAGTTCGGTCACCACTTCACCATTCACTTTGATTTCACCTTTGCTGATCAGTTCATCGGCCTCCCGCCGGGAACAAACACCTGCGTTCGCGATGAATTTATTGAGCCGCATGCGTTCATCCTGTTCGGCACCACCCTTTTTCGGTTGCCTGATGGGTCTGGTGTTTTTTTTCGGTTTGCTCGAATGGCCAGGTGTTCTGTTTCTCATGATCGTTATTATGGGGGATGATACATAGGGATTGCCCGAAATAAAAAAAGGCGCTGTTGCGCCTTTATAACGTTGATCAGGGTGGTTTTATTCCACCAGTTTGTTTAATTGTTCAAAAGCGTCATTCACTTTGGTCAGCAGCTCACTGTATAGGTCCCGGTAATAGGCCTTTAGTTTCTTGCCTTTTGGGGGATCTACATCTGGCTGGTTTACTTTTTCGACCAGTTCTTCCCTGAATGCCAGCATTTCCTTGATCAGCTCGTCCATCCGGGCCTGGATTTTCTCATCTTTGGAGGACTGATGCATCAGACTTGTCCCAATCACCTCATCTATCAAATAGTTGATGTCTTTTTTCAGGTTTTTTTTACTTGCCATGACTCTGGGGATTAATTTAACGTATGAGATAAAGGTACTAAAAATCGATGATTTCCACATCAAAAATGAGTACTGAATTTTTCGGGATGTCTCCAATTGTTTGTCTTCCGAAGCCAAGCGCAGATGGGACAAAGATTGTACCAGTGCCGCCACGCCGGAATTCCATGACACCATATTTGAGCCCCCTGACCACGCTTGACAAATTCACATTTTCTGGAACGCCAGTATTGTGAAAGAATTCTCCGTCAAGAAAATAGCCTGTATGTATCATTTGCACTCTGCTTTGCTCATGTGGCCGCTGTTCTCCGCTTCCGGGCTTATCAATGTAAACAAATACGCCCGATTCGAGCTCATAATAGCCTTCTATTTGGTTTTCCTGGAGGTAATCCAGTATTTTGTTGCGGTCGATTTCAGCTCTATCTGAGTCACTTTCAATGTCGCATGAAACCAATGCAATCAAAAGAAAGGGCATGCAGGCTATCAACAAGATTGTTTTTTTGGATATGGAACTTGTTTTTATCATAAATGTCTCAACCATGTTTTTTCCGGATGGTTTACAAGAAGCAAACAAGCAATAGAATCTGTCTGATCAGGCAGAAAAAGAACCACTGGCTGTCCAGTTGCTAATTGTTTGCTACGTGCAGCATCCAGGTCAAAATGAACAGTACAAAATTAATAAAAATATGGTTAAGACCAGGTTAAAGCTTCATAAAAAGCTTGCTTTCAGGAAGCAAAGAAGCGCTTGTTAAGCAAAGACAATAAGCCATCAGTCTACATTATCATGCAGGAATGAATTATTTGACTTGATTTGTGTTTTTTTATCACCTGTTTCTTTTAGCGTAAAACGGGATACCTGGCTTTCATTACTTGGAGGTACGGGGTTCAGATGCACATTGCGCCGGACATAGGCCGGCTGTTTCTCCAGGTCAGCAAGGCCTTCGGGCGTTTTAAGCTGTATGCTCAGGCTTTTGAGACGTTCTTCCCGCTCCTTGATCTGCTGTTGCAGGTCTTCCTCAGAAATGTGGGTGTCTTGTTCGGCGCGTTGATGGACTTTTTTGGCTTGACTCAAAAGGTTCTCTTTGAACTTTTCTGCCGCATCTGCTGTAGCGGTTTTGGGTTCAGCATGCCATTGTTTATCCGTTTTGGACTCGCTTTTTTGATCACGCTTTTTCACCCGCAACTTCATTCCTTCAGGTGGAGCTTCTTCTTCCGTTTTATCAAAAGGGCCGTCCCATTCCATGGTATTCGGCTCCTTGTCCTCATCGAGAACCATTACCTTCTTTTCTTTTTCCTCATCGCCCAATTTGTTTTTTGCATCAAAGCCTGTAGCTACCAGTGTGACACTAATGCTGGACTCCAGGCTTTCATCTTTGCTAAGCCCCCAAATAATCTCTGCCGATGAGCCGGCTTCCGCCTGAATGTAGTCTGTAATCTCAGATATTTCATCCATCAGGACTTCCTCTTTGCCACTGGTAATGTTCAGCAGGATGTTTGTTGCCCCTTTGATTTGATTGTCATTGAGCAAAGGCGATGAAAGCGCTGATTCAATTGCTTTTATTGACCGGTCGTTTCCTTCGGCATTGCCACTTCCCATGATGGCAACGCCGCTTTCATGCATCACCGTGCTTACATCGGCAAAGTCAACATTGATATTGCCTGTCAGTGTGATGATCTCTGCGATGCCCTTGGCGCCTGTAGTCAATACATTGTCTGCTTTGGCAAATGCTTCTGATATGGAAAGATTTCCGTAGAGTTCCCGCAGCCTGTCATTGCATATGACCAAAAGGGTGTCGACACCTTCAGATAATTCTTTAATCCCCTCCTCTGCCTGCTGCTTTCTTTTCCTGCCTTCAAATGAAAAAGGGATCGTGACGATGGCCACGGTAAGAATTCCCATCTCTTTGGATGCCCTGGCAATGATCGGCGTAGCTCCTGTACCTGTGCCTCCACCCATGCCTGCTGTGATAAATAGCATTTTTGTATTGGTGCCCAGGACCTCCTTGATCCTGTCGATATCTTCGATGGCAGCTTTGCGCCCCACTTCAGGGATGCTCCCGGCACCCCGGCCTTCAGTAAGGCTTATACCGAGTTGGATCCTACTTGGAACCGGGCTCGCTTCCAATGCCTGTGCATCGGTGTTGCATACAAAAAAGTCTACACCCTCTATGCCTTGACGAAACATGTGGTTGACAGCATTGCTGCCACCACCGCCTACACCCATCACTTTGATGATGGAGCTTTGGTTTTTTGGAAGGTCAAAATTGATCATGTCTTTTGTCATAGCTAATCGGTGTTTAGTATGATTAATTGGTTTTTATTGTATCTCGGGTTATTCATCACCGTCTTTTTCAAAAAAGTCCTTTCCTTTGGAAAAGATCCTGTCCAGAAAGCTTTCTCGCTGAGGACTTTTTTTATCCGGTGCTTGTTTTTGCACGTTGCGCTTTTCAATGGCTTCAAATCCTTTGATCACCAAGCCGATGCCTGTTGCATGCATCGGACTGCCTGTCTCTCCACTCAGGGATTTTGCCAGATGCTCGTTAGGATAACCAATACGGGTATCCATGCCTGTGATGAACTCCGTAAGCTGTGCTGCATGCTTTAATTGGCTGCCACCCCCGGTAAGTACTATTCCAGCAATAAGCTTTTTCTCATAACCGCTGGTTTTCACCTCATAGTAAACATGCTCTATGATCTCTTCCATGCGGGCCTGGATAATGCTCGCCAGGTTTCGCAAGGAGATCTCTTTGGGCTCGCGGCCCTTTAATCCCGGAATGGACACGATCTCCTCATCTTTGTTCTCACTGGCCAGCGCTGAACCAAAGCTTTTTTTCAATGCTTCGGCCTGATTACGGATGATTGCACAGCCTTCTTTGATGTCTTCCGTGATGGCATTACCCCCCAGTGGAATCACCGCAGTGTGCCGTATGATCTCATCCTGGAATATGGCCATATCCGTTGTGCCACCACCTATGTCAACAAGCACTACACCGGCTTCTTTCTCCTGCTGGCTAAGCACTGCCTCTGCAGATGCCAGGGGTTCCAAAATCAGATCAGTCACTTCCAGGCCAGCCTTCTTTACACACTTTTTGATGTTTTTTGCGGCAGCGATCTTGCCTGTGATAATGTGAAAATTGGCTTCAAGACAATTGCCCGCCATTCCGATTGGCTCGCGAATGCCCTGTTGCCCGTCGATAATGTACTCCTGTGGAATCACATGGATAATGTCTTCACCTGGAGGCAAAGCCAATTTGTACATGTTGTCAATCAGGCTGTGGATGTCATCAGATATGATTTCCTCCTCAATGTCGTTGCGCATGATGCTGCCGCGATGCTGCAAACTCCGGATATGCTGTCCCGCAATGCCTACGTTGACGACCTTAATCTCCACACCGGACGCTTCTCCCGCATCAGAAACGGCTTTTTCTATGGAGTTTACAGTATGTTGAATATTTTCGACGACACCCCTGTTGACCCCGAGCGAATCGGTCTTGCCCATGCCAAGAATTTCGACCTTGCCATATTCATTTCTGCTGCCTACGATGCAGGCTATTTTTGTTGATCCGATATCTAATCCTACAATGATTTCAGAAGAGTGCATGTGTTAATAATTTTTATATTTTGGTCACATGGAGCTTGCCATGCAATGATTTTCGTTGTGTGTGTGCATGTTGTTTGGCATGGCACGGTGCATCTCCAAACCTATTTTCTGCAAATTACCTGGTTTGCATAAGCAATATTTATCCGGCTATAGTAATGCCATCCAACCTGTGTGATTCCACCGGTATAAAAATGCCTGAGCTTATTCAATTTTTTCTCGATGTCATTCGCTTCACCAAATTCGATAATGTGTGCGCCATCCTTGGGTGTGAGTTCAAACTGCCCGTCCCTGCGTAAATAGATGTGATCAATGAGGGCACACCAAAACTTGTCACCTGAAATATATTGTGCCAGATCAAAAAGGCCTTGTAATCGCTTACCCATATGTGCATCCTGCGCAATGGCTGTTTGCAGGTGATCAGTTTCATCTGGTGACAGGCTGATGTCTCCGCTTACAAGCATTACGCGTGCTGTGTATTTGTCGGATAAAGGGAAGAGCTCCCCGTCATAGCCGATGTAAAAACTCTGATTTTGGTTGTTAACGATCCGCATCATGGGTTCAAGCAGTCTGATGTCTATATGGACAGATGCGTCAATGGTGCG
The DNA here is from genome assembly GCA_003552075.1 of Bacteroidales bacterium. Lineage (GTDB taxonomy): Bacteria > Bacteroidota > Bacteroidia > Bacteroidales > UBA7960 > PUPG01. The sequence goes on along the minus strand of PUOJ01000007.1, from coordinate 30,176 downwards.
ATATACAGCTACATGGTCGACCCACGGAATATTGCTTACGAGCTCATGGATCTCTTGAAGATTTTTTTGATTAATAATACGGCCTTCCAGGCTATCCATTTCTTCCACAATAATATGGCGTACATTCTCAGGTGATATGAAATATTGGCCACTTCCACTTTCTACGCGAATAAAAAGTTTTTCGGTGGTTTTTTGCATGTTGCTTGACGCGGAAAATCCCAGCATCAGCATGATGCATGCCAACACCGCGCCGCCTGCTATGATTTCAATAATTTTTTTCTTCATGCCCCTGATGGTTCTCATATTTTGCAGGCCACTCATGTTTGGAGTGCCAGCTTCTTTTTTTCAACTTGCTGTCTCTTGGTTAAACAATTCGATGATGGAAGCAGCAAAACGGTCAATGTTTCCTGCACCCATTGTAATTAATACCTCCGGGCTCCTTTCCCGGATTGTATTCAACAAATCTTCTGCTTTGCAATATATTGCTTTTGACATGTTGACCTTTTTAAGCAACATGCCGCTGTTGATTCCGGGTATGGGTGTTTCGCGTGCCGGATAAATATCCAGAAGTATCAGTTCATCAAGTGCCTGCAGGCTTTGGGCAAATTCATCAGCCAGGTCCCTTGTCCTTGAATAAAGGTGCGGCTGAAATACGCCTGTGATCTTTTTCCCGGGCCACATCTCCCTGGCTGCTTCTATGGTGGCTTTGATCTCTTCAGGGTGATGGGCATAGTCGTCAACATACACGGTGTTTGAATCCTGGAAGCATATCTCAAAACGTCTTTTGACCCCGGTAAAGCTATTCAGACCTTTGATGATGCCGGGTGCTTCAATGCCTGCCTGGTGAGCCAAAGCTGCAGCTGCCAGCGCATTTTCCAGGTTATGGTAGCCGGGGTGTTGTATTTTAAGCCCCTCAGCATATAATCTGCCACATATCCTGGCCTGGTATCGTCCGTCGCTGATCGTGTGGTCTTGCATGTAATAATCGGCTTCTTCACTCACGTGGTAATGCAGCTCATTGCTGTGCCAGCCTTTGGTATTTGTCAGCTTTTTGTTGGTGATCAGCGTACCATCATCCGGAAGTCGCTCTGCGAAGAGGCGGAAGGAGTCCAGCAATACATGCCGGCTGCCGTAGATGTCCATGTGGTCCGCATCAATGGAGCTGATCAGCGCTATCTGGGGTGAAAGCTTAAGAAAGGAGCGATCAAATTCATCCGCTTCTGCTATCAGCCACGCAGCATTGGTATCCCCTATATAATTCGTGTTGTAATTTGTGGATATCCCACCAAGGAATGCCATGCATGGAATACCCGCACTTTTCATGATATGGGTGAGCATGGCCGTGATGGTTGTTTTGCCATGCGTGCCGGCAACCGCTATGGTGGGTAGTTCTTCAGAAAGCAGCCCCAACACTTCTGATCTCTTGTATACAGGAATGTGGTGTTTGGCAAAATGACGGTATAATGCGGTGCCTTTGGGCACTGCAGGGGTATATATCACCAGTTGCGGGTTGGTGCTGATGGTGGCGGGATCGTCACTGTGTGTTATGGAGATGCCTTCTTTACGTAGCTGCTCCGTAAGCGCCGACGGCTGTTTGTCATATCCACACACCTGCACGCCACGGTCGTGGAAATAGCGTGCCAGTGCACTCATTCCAATGCCGCCTATACCAAGGAAGAATATATGTGTCGCGTTTTTGATCATCTGTGTGTCATGACGATTTGTGCCGTTTTTGTAACCGGCTATTTATCTATGTGTTGCTGTTTTTCCTTACCAGGCTGAGTGCCACGCCGGCAATGGCCTCTGCCGCATCGCGGTATGCCATCCCGGCAATCCGCTCTTTAAGCTGTTGCTTTTTATATTCATCATGTATCAGGTCGAGGATGACAGGCCCCAGCTCTGATGCTGCCCGTTCATCCTTAAGCAGGATAGCCGCATGATGGTTCACCAGTGCCATGGCATTTTTGGTTTGATGGTCTTCCGCCACATTGGGTGAAGGAATGAGCACTGCGGGTTTGCGCACTGCGCAGATTTCGGATACCGCGATGGCTCCAGCCCTGCTTACAACAACATCTGCAGCAGCAAATGCATAATCCATCCTGTCGATAAAAGCACTTACATAAAGCTGACCGGTATCTGACCCGGCTATGGCTTTCCTGGCTTCCTCCAGGTAAGCAGTACCGGTCTGCCAGATCACCTGAATATTGTGCTCAAGGAACAGCCGGATATGCCTGGTTAAGGCTTCATTGATGCTTCCGGCACCCAGGCTGCCACCGGTTACAAACAACACCGGCTTGTTGCCGGATAGGCCAAAATAATGCATGGCCTCGTTGTATTTTCCTTCGGTTTTGATTACATCCTGTCGCACTGGGTTTCCAGTGATAAAGATCTTTTCCTTCGGGAAATATTTTTCCATGCCAGCAAAAGCCACGCAAATTTTTTGCGCTTTCTTTGCGAGGATTCTGTTGGTGATGCCCGGGTAGGAGTTTTGCTCCTGTATGACTACAGGGACTTTTTGGTTTGCCGCTGCCCATAAAAGCGGGCCGCTGGCATAGCCTCCCACCCCAATGACTACATCAGGCCTGAATCGTTTGACGATCTGCTTGGATGCGGCAAGGCTGCGGATGATCTTTATGGGGAGCAACAGGTTTTTCCAGCTTAACTTACGCTGAATGCCTGAAATGTCCAGTCCGAGAATATGAAAGCCTGCAGCAGGCACTTGTTGCATTTCCATGCGGTTTTTTGCTCCAACAAACAGGATTTGCACCTGGTAAACCTGCTTTTTCAGTGCAGAACCAATGGCAATGGCTGGAAATACATGGCCACCGGTGCCACCGCCGGCTATGATCACCCTGAGGTTTTTGTATGTGCCTTTTATATGTTGCATGCCGATTACCCTGATTGTATTTTTTTACTGCGACAGCTGTTCCTGAACAGCCTCATGTGGCATCTCAGGATGCTCCTGGTTTCCTGTTTCTTCATTTGCAGATGCCCGGCTTACACTGAGGATGATGCCCAGTGACAGGCTGGTAAACCAAAGGGATGTTCCTCCCATGCTGACCAGGGGAAGGGGTTGCCCTGTGATGGGTAAGAGGTTCACTGCCACCGCCATGTTGACCATGGCCTGAAAGACAAGGCCAAAACTGAGTCCCGCAGCCAGTAATGCCCCGAACGTGCCGGGGCTTTTGTGCGCAATCTTTATTCCACGGTATAGAATAACCAGGTAAAACAGCAATACCATAAAGCCACCTATCAGCCCATACTCTTCGATGATGATGGCATAAATGAAATCAGAATAGGCCTGGGGCAGATAGTTTCTTTGGGTGGAGTTGCCCGGCAACTTGCCGATGATTCCACCGCTGGCTATCGCGATCTTCGCCTGGTCTGCCTGGTAGGTGTCGCCTTGTTCCTGGTTAATGAATGTATTGACCCTGTTTTGCCAGGTCAGCGTCCGGCCTTTTTCCGGCAAAGCCATCATGATGGCTATAAAGAGTGCAGCACCCACCACGCCGATGCCAATCAGAGACATGATGTAGCGTACCCTGACCCTGGCAATGAACATCAGCACAATGCATGTGGTGAAAAGGATGGCCGCCGTGGAAAAGTTGGCCGGCAAAATCAAGGCACAAACCAGCAGCACGGGTATTACGGCAGGTAAAACCGCGGCCCGAAAGTCTTTGATGTAATCCTGTTTGCGCGTGAGGATGCGCGCGAGGTACATCACCAGCGCAAACTTGGCGAAATCAGAACTCTGAAACGTGATTTGAATTACTGGCAGCGTGATCCAACGGTATGCTTCATGGATATTTGTGCCCCTGAACAAGGTAAATAGTAGCAGGGGGATGGCTATAAACAAGGCAAGCTGTGAAATGCGCGAGTAATATGGATACCTGACTTTATGTGCAAGATACATCAAAGCAAGTCCAAAACCGATGATGATGGCATGTTTGATAAGATAATACTCCGCATTGCCAGCCTGAAGGCGATAAGCCAGAGACCCTGTTGAACTGTATACCGCCAGGATGGAAATGATATACAAGAAACCTACCATCACCCAGATGGTGCGATCACCTTTAAAATTTGTCCATATTTTCTGCATTTCTTCTGTTCCGGATTTGCTGCCTGCTGGTCAGCCTATTTGTGACCAGCCATGTGGCTTATTATAATGCATATACGTGTGCTTTGAACTGATTTCCCCTGTCAGCATAATTTTCAAACAAGTCAAAACTCGGGCATGCGGGTGACAGCAACACGTTGTCTCCCGGGTCTGCCAGCCTATATGCCGTATTTACAGCTGCCTCCATAAACCTCACATGGTAAATGCATGCCATGGCTTCCTGCATTTGACTGACCAGGTTTGAGCCATCTGCTGACAGGCATATCAATGCCTTAACCTTTTTTGCCACCAGTGGCAGGAGGGATGAATAATCATGACCTGAATCCCTGCCTCCGGCAATCCAGATTATTGGTTTGTCCTGGCTTTCAAGAGCAAACCAGGCTGCGTTCACATTCGTTGCCTTGCTGTCATTAATAAAACGGACCCCTCTTATACAGGCCACTTCCTCCAGCCGGTGAGCCTGATTCTGAAAACCATTCAAGCTGTTTTTAATTCCCTCCTTACGCACGTCGATCAGTCTGGAGGCAATGGACTTTGCCATTCCAGCGTAGATGCCCCCGCTTTCCTTCAATGTCTTTTCCAAACGATCCATATCCTATTCCTGTCTTATTAGTTGTAACCCTTATTGTTTATTCAACCTCTTGTCGCACCTGCAAATTCCCATCCGTATGTCAGCCCAATCAGTCCTTGATCCGCGGTAATCTGTCATCAACCTTAGCAGCTCTCACGGCAATCAGTGCGATTGCGCACTTGGTTCGGGATGATGATGCCCTGGAGCCCAAGTCATTCCGGCTGTATTCAATCTACCTCAGCTTCAGTGTAATCACTGAAAAGATCGCCAGCATGATACCCACAATGAAAAAGCGTTGCACAATTTTTGCTTCATGCAATCCTTTCATCTGAAAGTGATGATGTATGTGTGCCATTTTAAAAATCCGCCTGCCCTCGCCAAATCTTCTTTTGGTAATCTTAAACCAGGTAACCTGGATAATTACGGACAAACTTTCTATGAAGAAGATCCCGCATAATATCGGAATCAGCAATTCCTTTCTGATGACTATAGCGAACACGGCGATGATACCGCCGAGGGAAAGGCTGCCTGTATCTCCCATGAATACCTGTGCAGGGTAGGAGTTGTACCAGAGAAATCCGATGCAGGCTCCCACAAAGGCGGCGATGAAAACCACCAACTCTCCCGTGTGGGGGATATACATGATGTTGAGGTAGTCTGCAAACAGCATGTTGCCGCTCACATAGGCCAGGATTCCCAGTGTTACCCCGATAATGGCTGATGTGCCGGTAGCAAGTCCGTCAAGACCGTCTGTAATATTGGCGCCATTCGAAACCGCAGTGATGATCAGGATCACGATAGGAATGAACACCAGGAAGGCCCATCTTTCGTAGCCATCACCCAAAAAAGCGATCAATCTTGCGTAATCAAATTCGTTATCTTTAAAAAATGGAATTGTTGTCTTGGTAGATTTCTCTGACTCCAAGGGAAATGGGGAGTCCGGTCTGACTAAGCCATCCAGCTCCAGCAATTCATCTGTTGTAGCGTATTCTGTTGGGAAATCAGCTTTTTCCCTGATTACAACCCCTTCATGAAAATAGAGTGTGGAGCCCACGATGATTCCGAGGGTGATCTGGCCAATGATTTTAAATCGGCCATGCAGGCCTTTTTTGTCTTTTCTGAACACTTTGATGTAATCATCAATAAAGCCAATGATACCAAGCCATAAGGTGGAAATGAGCATCAGGACAATATAGATGTTGTTCAGCCTGGCAAACAGCAAAGTAGGGATGACGATGGCGGCAATGATGATCAGTCCGCCCATGGTAGGTGTACCTGCTTTACTTTGTTGTCCTTCCAGCCCGAGGTCGCGTATGGTTTCTCCAACCTGTTTTTTCTGCAAATAGTCGATGATGCGTCTGCCTGTGATCATCGTGACAACCAGGGAGACGATCACGGCCATACCGGCCCTGAAGGAGATGTATTGAAACACCCCTGTTCCGGGAATATCATAAACCTTATCCAGGTATTCAAAAAGCGGGTACAGCATGATTACTTGTTTAACAGTTCCTGTAAAACGGCCTTATCATCAAAGGGTATTCTATCTCCCCTGATCTCCTGGTATTTTTCGTGTCCTTTGCCTGCCACAAGCACGATGTCATTGTTTCTGGCCATCACCCTCGCGATTTTCATGGCTTCTTTCCGGTCGACGATACGCACATATTTATTTTTCATTGCAGGGTCAAGCTCAAGGCCTTTGACCATGTCCCGGATGATGGCTTCCGGATCTTCAAACCGGGGATTGTCGCTTGTGAAGATCACCTGGTCGCTGTAACGGGCCGCAATGGTGGCCATGGGTGCGCGCTTGGACTTGTCACGGTCTCCGCCACAGCCAATGACCGTGATCAGTTTCTCATGTTTGCCGCGCAGGTCCTGGATGTTTTTCAGGACATTTTCCAAGGCATCAGGCGTATGTGCATAATCAACGATGCCAATGATGTTGTCCTTTCCTGCAAAATAATCGAAACGACCTTCAGGTGCTTCACAGCCTGAGATAGCTGCCAGCAGTTCATCCGGCGCCTTCCCGAGTATGCGCCCAGTTCCGTAGACAGCCAATATGTTATAGGCATTAAAGGTGCCGGTAAGCTTACACCATACATCGTGGCCGTCTATCATCAGATGAAGACCAGCAAAGGAGTTGTCAAGCAGTTTGCCCTTATAGTCTGCAATGGCCCTCAAGCTGTATGTGACTGGCTTCACCTTGCTGTTTTGCATGATGATCATGCCGTTTTTGTCATCCAGGTTGGTAAGCGCAAAAGCATTTTTGTCCAGCGACTGGAAGAGGCGCTGCTTGGCTTGCAGATACTCCTTGAACCCGTGATGGTAATCCAGGTGATCGTGCGTGATGTTGGTGAAAATGGCGCCGGCGAATCGCATGCCTTCAACCCTGGCCTGATCAAGGGCATGAGAGCTCACTTCCATGAAAACATATTCGCAGCCTTCGCTTGCCATTTGGTGCAAAAGGCTGTTGAGTGTCACAGGATCCGGCGTGGTATAGCTTGTGTCCAGCATTTTTGTGCCAATGCGATGGCCTATGGTAGATATCAACCCACAGGGGTGACCTAATTTGGTAAAGACCTCATATAGCAAAAACGCCACTGTGGTTTTTCCATTTGTACCGGTAACGCCTACCACATGGAGCTTTTCCGTGGGCTGGTCGTAAAAGTTAGAAGCGATCCACCCAAGCGCCTTCCGGCTGTCTGCAACCTCCACGTAAGTGACAGCAGGATTGGTGACCGAAGGCAATTCCTGGCAGACTACGGCAGCGGCACCCTGTGCGATGGCCTGGTCAATAAACTGATGACCATCTGCACTAAGCCCTTTTACGGCGACAAAAAGTGAGCCCCGGGTGACCTTACGGCTGTCATCCGTGACCGCCAGGATGTCCTGTTGCAGGTCGCCAGTGGTTTTACTGATACCTGTTTTGTATAAAACGTCTGCCAGTGTTTTTTTCATGACAATTCAATCTCTATGATACTTCCTTCCCTGATTCGGGTGCCAGCCCGTGGGTCTTGCGTGCTCACGGTGCCCCGACCCCTGTACAAAACCCTGAGTCCGGCATTTTCCAAAATGTACATCGCATCGCGTATACCCATTCCCTCCACGTCAGGCACCAGGTTTTCTATATACTCCTTTTCGTGGAGCTTGACAGTGTCCTGGCTGACTCTTGCTTCCACCCAGTTGGTGTTTGCCATATCAATGACATGGGCGCCAAGGGCGTGGTATATTGCTTTCACATCCTGCGGATGGGCATTGCGGAACCTTGGCAAAGCTGCAACTGCCGGGGCTATGGCCGGTGGTTCAATGTCGGGCAGGAACATGCGGGCAGCGAACATTTTGTCTGCTATTTCACGGAACACCGGGGCTGCCACCTGGCTCCCTGTTACAATATTGCCAATGGGCCGGTTAATCAGCACGATGCAACTGTATTTTGGTTCATTGGCCGGGAAATAGCCAACAAAACTTGCCCGATGCTGAATGCCTGCAGCAGTCTGATAACCGCGCCCGGAATCTGCTACCTGTGCTGTTCCCGTTTTACCTGCTATGTGATAATGCCGGGAGTTGATGTTTTTACCCGTTCCGTTTTTGACTGCCCCGCGTAGCATCTGCCTGGCATTCTTTAGCGTATTTCTTGATGCCACTGCCCGGTTGATCTCAACAGGCGTAAACCTTTTGATTGTCCGCCCCGACTGCCGGATTTCCTGTACGAACAAGGGTTTCATCATGCGTCCATTGTTGGCAATGGCGTTGTAAAACGTCAATATCTGCAAGGGTGTCATGGATACTTCATAGCCAATGGACATCCAGGGAAGTGATAAGCCTGACCACCCCGTTTCACCTTCACCTCGGATGAGCGGACTTCCCTCTCCGCTGATCTCAACACCCAAAGGTTCATGCAGGTGCATATCGCGCAATCGGTCAATAAATTGGCTGGGTTTGTCCTTGTAGTTTGAATAAATAATTTGTGAAACAGCCACATTGGACGATATCTCAAAAGCTTTTTGTGCGGTGATGACACCATGCCCTGCACCAGCGTCCCGCATACGCCTGCCATAATAAACGGTCTGGCCTCCGAGTGCATCTATGCTATCCTCCGGCGCAATCATACCATCCTCCATGGCGGCCATCAACACCGGCAGTTTGAATGTGGATCCTGGCTCCGTGCTTTGGCCTACAGCATAATTATAGATTTCTTCATAGCGACCTGTTTGATTGTTCCGGGTCAGGTTGGAAATGGCTTTGACCTTTCCGCTGGAGACCTCCATGATTACAACGGTTCCGTGCTCAGCACGAAAGCGGGACAACTGTTGTTTAAGCGCCTTTTCGGCTATATCCTGGATTTGTACGTTAATGGTAGTGACAATGTCTTTGCCGTTTTGAGGCTGTATTTCGTTTTGATTGCTTACAGGAATCCAGGTTCCACCACTGACTCGTCGTTCAAGACGTTTGCCTTCCACGCCCTCCAGGTAATTCCGGTAAGCACCTTCCAACCCGACATAAACCCCCTCTCGCTCATAACCGATGGTTCTTGCTGCCAGAGACCTGTAGGGCATCTCCCTTCTGCTTTGCCGTTCAACGATCAACCCCCCGCCGTATCTTCCGAGGCGGAACAGCGGGAAATGTTTGAGCTGCTGAAGCTGATCCCAGCTCACCCTGCGCTTGACAAGAAAGTAGCGGTTTTGGTCCCTGCGTGCCCTGACCAGTGCTGCGCGATATTGTGCCGGTGACCGATCACCAAACAAACGCGAGAGCTCGAGGGCCAGAGAATCTACCTTTGCATAAAACAGGTCATCAGAAGTCACTTCCCTGCTTAGGTCCATGCGGATATCGAATACCGGAACACTGGTAGCAAGCAGGCTGCCATCATCGGCGTAGATGTCGCCCCTGACAGCCTCTATGGTTGCATGCCTGATGCCTGAGCGGCGAGCTTTTTCCCGCCAATGGTCGCCCTCTGCAAACTGAATATATACAACCTTCCCAATTATCAACAGTCCGAAAAAGGCCATCATAAAATAGACCAGGCGCATCCTCCACAATATGTTGCTGCGATTTTCCATTGGTTGTTTTGGCAGTGGTGTGTTTTTTTCGTTACCAGCACAGTTTTACAATGCTTTGTGTCACCCGGGTTACATTAATCAAACCAGCCCAGGAACCTGTCCCATGTCGTTTTTTTTTCGCTTGCTATAATTTGTCTTGGTGGCTCCACGGGTTCAATAAACCCTTGGTTGCTGAGCCTGCGTACCATTTCAGATTGTTTTGTCAGAAACATGTAATCAGAGCGGGTCTGAATATAGCGGATGCGCAGCTCAGTCATTTCGTGTCGCAATTGCTCTGCTTCCCGGGTTTTGCGTTCCGCATAATAGGTGTTGAATATGAAAAACAATGCCAGTGCGAACAAGAACAGGATAAAACGCATGGCGTGTAAATTGGTATTGCCTGAAATAAGGCTGCCATCCAACATGCCGGCTATGTACCGACCGAAGCCGGAGGGCCGCTCAGGCTTCTCCGTTTTTTGTTTTTTATACTGATTCGCTGTCATCACTTTTGGTCTTTTCAGCAAAACGAAGTCGGGCACTTCTGGCTCGCTTGTTTCTTTCAACCTCCAATGGGTCAGGCTTTATGGCTTTGCTTACCTTGCACCATGGGGTTTGTGGGTTGCCGTAAAAATCTTTTTCCAGTTTCCCCTCCAAACTTCCGGTTCTCATAAAGTTCTTCACCAACCTGTCTTCCAAAGAATGATACGAGATTACTACAAGCCTTCCTCCGGGTTTTAATACTTCCAGGCTCTGCATGAGGAAGGCCCTCAGCGCTTCCAGCTCCTGGTTCACTTCAATGCGCAAAGCCTGAAAAACCTGGGCCAGGAATTTATTTTCCCTCCCCCGTGGCGCCAGGTGCCTGATGGCATCAATGAGCGCTGCCGTCGTTTTGATGGGCTGCTGTTTGCGCTGTTTTTCAATCACACCGGCAATTTTCCTGGCACTTCGCAATTCACCGGAAAAATAAAACAAGTCAGCCAGTTTTTCATAGTCATACGTATTGATGATGTCTGCTGCCGTGGCCCTTGCATAACGGTTCATGCGCATATCCAACGGGCCATCAGCCCTTATGGAGAACCCCCGCATGGCTTCGTCAAACTGATGCGACGAAACGCCCAGGTCGGCAAGGACTCCATCAACAGGGATGCAAGCATGGTATTTAAGCAGGTTTTTCATGTACCTGAAATTATGATTCAGAAAGATCAACCTATCGTCTCCAGGAACATTCTTCGCTGCCTCATCATCCTGGTCAAAGGCAACCAGCTTCCCACTTCCGAGTCTCTCCAGTATGGCCAGACTGTGACCCCCACCTCCGAAGGTAGCGTCCACATAAACACCCCCCGGCTTCACATCCAGCGCATCCAAGGCCTTATCTGGCATCACGGCTTGATGATACGTCATGTTGATCACCTCCTGCTTGTTGGTTAACCTTGCCCATCACTTCCTCGGCCAGTGAAGAAAAATCATCCGGCTCATTGGCCATCATTTCTTCATAAGCATTCCTGGCCCATATTTCAATCCTGTTGCCATAAGCAAAAAGCACAATCTCCCTCTCGATGCCAGCATAACTGATCAGCTGCCTGGGAAGTAAAAGCCTTCCCGTTGAATCCAGGCGCATTTCACTGGCACCCCTGAAGAAATACCTTACAAACTCCCGGTTTTTTTTGTTGTACAGGTTCAATGCATTAACTTCACGCGAAATTTTCAGCCATTCACTCTGGGGGTAAAGGGTAAGATTGTTTTCAAACCCACGGTTGATGACAAAGCGCTCCTGATCTTCCGGACCCAGCTGCTTTCGCAGACCCGAAGGCATCATAAACCGCCCTTTGGCATCAATTTTACATTCAAATTCTCCCAGCATGATGTGCCACGTGTTGTGTTTCAAAGTGTAAATATATGAATAAATTTACCACTTTTTACCACTTTTTACCACATTGTTGATAACTTTTCACGCTGAAGGCTGTGCTTTTGCTTGGGGCAAAATGGTTAACATGCATAAAATCAAGCATATATACAACATGTTGTGTTTTTTGCCTTTTGTTGCATATATATGCTCACGCATGGAAAAAATGTTTGTCAGGGGGATCATGCCTCATCTGCGCACCCTTGTTTTTCAGATGCTGTATTTTCTGCAATGTGCGGGTTTCGTTTATTGTGTTGAAAAAAATTGTTGACTTTAGAGGCGCAGCAACACAGTTGTGACCATATTGTGCAGGTTTTTTATATTTTTGTGATGTTGCGGAAACAGGCGCAGCTGTGTTTTTGCTTACAATGATTACGACGCGCATGAACAAGGAAGACATACAGTTGATTGATGTGGAAAAGGTGCTTCGTTCGAAGGCCGGAGCTGCCTACCCATTCATACCCGGGCCGTTGGTCAGGTATTTGAAGCGGATTGTGCATCAGGATGAGATCAATCAGGTATTGCTTGAGTTGAAGGATCATGATGGTTTATCATTCATTGAGTCTATATTGATTGATAAGTTTGGGCTGGACATTGTTGCTGAAAACCTGCATCATTTGCCTGCCCGGGGGCGTTATATCGTGGCTTCCAACCATCCCCTTGGCGGGCTGGATGGCATGGCATTGATGCATGTGATTGGAAAGAAGCGGCAGGATATCAAGTTCCTGGCAAACGACATTCTTTTGGAGTTGAGAAACCTCAAGGAATTGTTTGTGCCGGTTGACAAGCACGGGCGACACAATGTGGAATTCGTACGTGCCCTGGAGGCCAGTTTTGCTTCGGACGACCTGATCCTGATATTCCCTGCCGGCTTGGTTTCGCGCAAGCAGGGCAATGAGATCAGGGACCTGGACTGGAAAAAGACATTTATTACAAAAGCGATCAGGCATCAGCGGGATGTGATTCCGGTGTATATTGAAGGCAGGAACTCCGCTTTTTTTTATAACTTAGCCCGTTGGCGTAAGCGCCTGGGTATTGGCTTTAATTTGGAGATGCTTTATTTGCCTGATGAAATGTTTAGGCAGCAGGAAAAAAAGTTGCGGATAATTTTTGGAAAGCCTGTGCCGTATACTACCTTTACAAAAAAATACACCCACCACGAATGGGCGCAGAAAATGAAGGATCATGTGTACCGTCTGCCCGGTGGTGCTGATGATTTTAATGCGCAATTGGATATTTGAATTAGCAGGAGATGAAGGAAAAGGATGAAAAGCTGATCGCTCCGGTTGAAAAGGAGTTGCTTAAGGAAGAGCTTAATGCCGATACATTTTTCAGAAAGACGAACAATGCACATAATGAAATTTATGTGGTAGATGCGCATGGTTCTCCTCATACTGCCCGCGAAATTGGCCGTTTGCGTGAATTATCATTCCGGCAGGCTGGTGGTGGGACGGGTAAGTCTTGCGACCTGGACAGTTATGATACTGCTGATGTACCTTATAAACAACTCATTGTTTGGGACCCGTCTGCCGAAGAAATAGTAGGCGGCTACCGTTATTTGTGTTGCTGGGAAGTCCCTTTTGATGATAAGGGCAAACCACAGGTAGCTACCGCTGCACTCTTTCGCTTCTCTGACCGTTTTCTGAAAGATTATTTTCCTTATACCATAGAGCTTGGCCGTTCATTTGTGCAGCCTGCATACCAGCCATCACGTGATAACCGCAAAAGCATTTATTCGCTTGACAATTTGTGGGACGGTCTTGGCGGTTTGGTGGTAGATTACCCGCGATTGAAGTATTTTGTAGGCAAAGTGACCATGTACCAGCATTTTGACAAATATGCCCGTGACCTGATTCTTTATTTCATGCATCGTTTTTTCCCGGATAAAGACGAGCTGATCAGGCCCTATGAGCCACTTTCTTTACATACATCTGAAGAGGAGCTCGAGCGACAGTTTACATGCAAGAGCTTTGAAGAAAACTACCGCGTGTTGTCGCAAAAAGTGCGTCAACGCAATGAAAACATTCCTCCACTATTCAATTCTTACATGAGTCTTAGCCCCACCATGCGCACTTTTGGCACAGCATTCAATGAAGGTTTCGGAGGGGTGGAAGAAACCGGCATCATGGTGACCATTTCAGACATCTATGAATCCAAATCACGCCGGCATGTAGCTACTTACAAGAAAAAAGAGGGATAATCACCTGTGCGTTTTCTTTAAAACCAGGCACCATGCGCATTCGTTCGGCCGAATTTGTAAAAAGCGCTACCCATGTGAAGGATTGTCCGGGAGCGCCTTTTCCGGAATATGCTTTTTTGGGGCGCTCAAATGTGGGCAAATCCAGCCTGATCAATATGATCACGGGGCATAATAAGCTTGCCAAGACCTCTTCCTCGCCAGGTAAAACGCAGTTAATCAACCACTTTTTGATCAACAACAGCTGGTATCTTACCGATTTGCCTGGCTATGGCTTTGCCAGGGTTCCAGTCCCTGTCAAAAAGAAGTGGGAAAAGATGATCAAAAACTATATGCTGAAAAGGGACACACTGATGTGTGCCTTTGTCTTGCTCGACAGCCGGCATGGCCCCATGAAAAATGACCTGGATTTTCTTGAATGGATGGGAATGAATGAAATGCCCTTGTGCCTGGTTTTTACAAAGGCCGACAAATTATCCAGGTCACAGCTGAAGCCACAAATCCAGGCATACGAAAAAAAGCTGGCTGAACAATGGGAGCCCTTGCCCCCCATTATTGTCAGCAGTGCCAAAACCACAGCGGGCAAAAAAGAGATATTACAGCTGATCGCTCAGAGCAATAAGGTTTATGAACCACCTGCGCCCTATTGAGCGAAGTCGCATCAGCGCGGACGGTATCTTGACCTGGTCAATATCTTGCGTGCATCGGTTTCCTGGATGAGCTCCTGCAAACTGACGTCATCATGACGTCGCATGTACTCCCTGACCATTTGCCATCCCAGCCAGGCGCCTGTGCGTGGCGCAGAATGTCTGGAAAAGGGAGATGTGAAGGGTGCTTCACGGGTAAATTTTGTGATCGCTCCATGATCCGTGTCGTACAATAGCTCGTTCTCTATCTTGTAGGTCCAGGCGCGCCCTGCATTTCTTTCCATCCAGGCCAGCTGGCTTCCGGTGTATTTAATCTTCAGGGTGTCTTCCACATGGGGCACCATACAATCAAGGAAGTAAAGGATTTTGCCCTGATGTACCATATGCTCCAGCAGGTTTTCCGGCCTTGGCGATACCTTGGTGAGATGCTTAAGTGCCAACTGATGCATCACATCCAACGCAACCCGCTCAGGAATCATCCAACGCGCCTGATAGGCAGGAATCCCAAGCTTACCATAGATTTCATAATCACTGCCCAGGTATGTATCAAGCGCGATGACCAGGTGCCCATCTGCGAGCATCACGGGCATCTGGAAATCAATGCCGGAAATGTATGTATACATTTTCGGAATGGTATCCGCCGGGAAATGGTACCTGTAATAGCGAAAAGCTTCCGTGAGCTCATCTTCCAGGTCATGCATGCCGGGCCATTTTTCCCTAGTGTCTAAATAAAGATCAATCATGAAGGGGTCTGTCACATAATCATATAGCTGTTGCTGGCCGTCTTCATCATCAATACGGTCTCCCAGGAAAAAAGAAAAAGCCTGCCGGTAAGGCTCAATCTCCTGTCTTAAGATAAAGGGGTTCAGGTTGAACAGCACTTCCTCATACTGCCTGATTTCCACACTGTCTGCCTCTATGCCTGAAATGTCTGCTGCATAGAACGGACTTCTTTCCCATGGTCCGCAGGATATAAACAAACAAGCTCCTGTAAGGATCAGAAATAAACCAAAACCCTTCATGGGTTGTTTAATATTATAAATAGTTTTTTTAACTTTGGTATGAGCCTCCCTGGCATACATTGCAATCTGGTACGACATGTCGCGTTGGCTGCTAAAAACATTTTAATTACAAGGGATAATGATTATCCCGCAGTACAAACGTAATCTTATTATAAAAAGTATGAACCGAGCCATGCCAAATAAAATGACACACACGACGATGTTTATTGTCACATGGGCGTTCAGACTAAGTAGGCTATTAGCCATTGGCTATTGGTAAGAAAGCCAAAAGCGAAAAGCCAAGAGCCAATAGCAGTCCTGTTGAAAACATATACGTCAATAAACCAATAATTTGAAAAAAATATACACACATGAAAAAGTACAGTACGCTCCTCGTATTATTGTTTGTCGCCGGTCCATTGCTGGCTGATGATTTTGGCTTCCGCTTCGGCCTGAAAGCCTCTCCAAACCTTTCCTGGTTTCGTACCGAAACCAGGGGCTATGACAACCGCGGTGTCTCTCCCGGCTTCAGTTATGGCCTCATCGTGGATTATGAGTTTGCCAAAAATTATGCCGCGTCATCTGGTCTGAATATCCTTAGAACAGGTGGCAAGATGCTTTATAATTACTATCATGAAGAAGAAAGGACAGAAAAACGCCGCAATTACAGTCTACGCTATCTTGAAATCCCTATAAGCCTGAAGTTGCGTACCGGAGAGATGGGATTCTTTACCTATTACGGGCAGTTTGGCCTTGGACTGGGTTTCAATATCCAGGCAAAAGCAGATGACCGGATTTTTCTGGATGAGGATAGCACCCTCAGGCGCCGGGAGGTGGATATTTCAGATGACACCCGATTCCTGAGGGCTGCCCTTATCATTGGTGCAGGCTTGGAATACAGTCTGGGTGGCAGAACATCGATTTTAGGCGGAATCACTTTTCACAACGCCTTTGCCAACATCCTGGATGTAGATAACCCTGCTGTTGCTACAACCCCCAGTGCCATGAATAATTACTTCGAGCTAACTGTGGGCATGATTTTTTAACTGTTTTTCTGCTGTTGCTTATCGCAGTAAAGGCCTGCTGAGTTGTTCAGTCTGAAAAATTGAGCCCTCCTGGGTCTGGTCCTGACAAACCATTCGGATCTTTGTGTTACATTGCGGGTAGTGCCGCTTCAATCATATTTTTTACCTTATGCGTATTGCCCTCGCCCAAGTTAATCTGCATGTAGGGAACTTCCCGCATAACCGGCAAGTCATCCTGGAGGCCATTGACCGTGCAGGGTCAACAGGTGCTGACCTCGTCGTATTTCCCGAATTGTCTGTGTGCGGATATCCTTCCCGGGATCTGCTGTTTTCAGATGCCTATATCGCAGCATGCCTGGAAACCACCACACAGATTGCCAAGCATTGTAAAGGGATCGCTGCCATAGTTGGCGGACCCTGGCCAAATAAAGAGGGGGGAGGTAAAAAGCTTTACAATGCTGCCTTTTTGCTTTATGATGGCAAGATTCAACATGTTTTTCGAAAGGGCTTGTTGCCAACCTATGATGTGTTTGATGAATACCGGTACTTTGAATCCGCAGATGCGTTTCGCACAGTGACCTATCAGGGACTGCGGCTGGCCGTTACCGTCTGCGAAGACATATGGAATCCGCGGAAGTCGGGCATGTATGCCATTGATCCACCGGCCTTGCTGTCCAGAGAAAAGCCAGATCTGATGATCAATATTTCTGCTTCGCCTTTTGCCTGGGATCATTTGCCCGGACGACTGGAAATATTGTCCGAAAATGCCCGCTTGCACCAGCTGCCGTTGTTTGCATGCAACCTGGTGGGCGGACAGACCGATCTGCTTTTTGATGGTGTATCAGCCGTATTTGATCCGCAGGGTAACCTTATGGACACCCTGGCGGCTTTTAAAGAGGATCTGCGCGTGTATGACCTGGATGCACTGGACCAAATTCCTGCAAAGCCCCTCCCACATAAACCTGAAAAAGAAAAGAAGTGGCAACTGATATGGGATGCCCTGGATATGGGGCTCCGCGATTATTTTAGAAAAACAGGGACCAGGAAAGCCATTTTAGGACTGTCCGGAGGCATCGATTCAGCCGTCACACTCGTGATTGCAGTGAACGCCCTTGGTCCGGAAAATGTGTGGGCAGTATTGCTTCCTGGCCCGCACAGTACGCAGCACTCCATTGACGACGCGGTGGCACTCGCAGAGAATCTTGGCGTGAGGCATGACCTCATCTCCATTAATGATACCGTCTCTGCGCTGGAAAACAGCCTCGAGCCTTATTTTTCGGGCACGGACTCCGGCATCGCTGAAGAAAACCTGCAAGCAAGAGCAAGATCCATCATCCTGATGGGCCTTTCCAACAAATTCGGGCACATGTTGCTGAACACCTCAAATAAAAGCGAGGCTGCCGTGGGATACAGCACACTATATGGAGACATGTCGGGCGGATTGTCCGTATTGGGCGATGTATATAAAACCGACGTCTATGGACTCGCCGCCCTGATCAACAAGGAAAAAGAAATCATCCCGTCCAATTCAATAAATAAACCGCCTTCTGCCGAATTAAAGCCCGATCAGAAAGACACGGACTCCCTGCCGCCTTACGATGTGCTGGATGGCATCCTGTATCGGCTTCTGGAAGAAAACAAAGATGCTGACGCCATTGTTGGCGATGGGTATGATGCAGACCTGGTGAAAACAATCATCAGGTTGTTGTCACAAAGTGAATATAAGCGTTATCAAACGCCGCCCATCCTGAGGGTGTCGCCCAAATGCCTGGGCGTCGGGCGGCAAATGCCCCTGGAAGGTGATTATCGAAGCATCATCCACGTAAGAGGTAAATAGTCTGTTTTATAGGCCATTTTGCTTTGTATGGCCAGAGAATATTTGGTGGGTTATAAAAATATTATTATTTTTACACAAACTAAATTAAGATAATAACCCCTCAAAATAGCAGTTATGACTCAGAATGCTGAATTAGTAAAAAAAGTAGAGAATGTCATTGATCAAATCAGGCCTTATCTGGAGGCTGATGGTGGCAACATCCGTTTTGTGGAGATCACCGATGACAACGTGGTGAACGTGGAATTGCTTGGAGCTTGCGGATCCTGTCCGATGAGCCAGATGACACTTAAAGCGGGCGTGGAGCAGGCCGTGAAGAAGGCCATTCCGGAGATTAAAGCAGTGGAATCCATCAATTAAGCATCATCTATGTTTCGGGAGGGGTCCCAGAACTTTTCCCTGAAATCTACCACCTGGTCGTCTTCGACGATCACCCCTTCGTTTTCAAGCAATTGCTGCATCATGGCGGGGCTTCCGAAGTGGTGCTTTCCAGTAAGCACCCCCTGCCGGTTTACTACCCGGTGTGCGGGGATGCCCGGACTGGCCTTATGTGAGTGATTCATGGCCCATCCTACCATCCTGCTGCTTCCCCTGCTCCCGAGGTAAGCGGCGATGGCACCATAGGTGGTTACCCTGCCGTGGGGTATCCGATAAACGACCTCATACACCTTGTCAAAAAAATTTGCTTTGTCTTTATTGCTTTGCATGCAGTGAAAACCGGATGTAATGAATAGGCTTTCCTTCTTCGAGGAATTTTTTCTCGTAATAGGTTTGGATCGATTTCAGCGGATGCTCTGCGACGGACGAATCCTCATAGAGATGATCCGTATGGTACGCCAGCCTGTGACCCTCTTCCCTGATCACCTCCAGTGTATACATATACAATGCCCTGTCGTCGGTTTTCAGGTGGATGGGGCTTCCAGGTTTAAGTAACTTTGCATACCTTCTAAGGAACCAGGGAGAGGTCAGTCTTTTCTTCTCCCGCGCTTTGCGTGGTTGTGGATCGGGGAAGGTCAACCATATGCCGGAAACTTCGCCTGCATCAAAGAAAGAGTTGATGTGTTCAGCCTGGATACGCAGAAATGCGACGTTAAGCAGCACCTTGTCCATGGCTTCCGTGGCGCCTTTCCATATGCGGTCGCCCTTGATGTCGATTCCAATAAAATTCTTTTCAGGGTATAGGCTGCCCAGTCCGATGGTATACTCTCCTTTTCCACATCCAACCTCCAGGATAATGGGGTTTGGATTACGAAAGAAGGCCTGATTCCAGTTGCCTTTATATTCGAAATGACGAATGTGGTGCTGGGACTGGGGCTGGATGACGTTTGGCAGGCTGTTGATCTCTGCGAACTTCTTCAACTTATTCTTTCCCACGACGTGGCATCATTAATTGTGATCTTACTACCTATGAAGAATCCAGGCCACCCGCCTGAGTTCTTCAGGAAGATTTTCCTTGTGCCTGCGGGCTTCTTCCAGGTCATGATAAAAACCATAGCTTACACGATGATAATGTGAGGGCGTTTTTTCAAGCAGGCTGGCCCTGTTGGCACCAAGTGCCTCAAGCTCACGCACAAGCTTGTCAGCTTTGGCTTCATTTCGGAAACTTCCGACCACAAGATAATACACCGGTCTGCCGGGTTCGGGGGCAAGCAAATCTTCATCTGGATCCTTTTTCTCGGGATCCGGAACCGTAGGCTCCACAACCTCCTCAACCAATTCGTCACGTATTTCATCCGGGTCCTCTTCAGGAATGATAGCCACCTCCTCCTTATCCGGGCTGAAGATGCGCCAATTGCTTACCAAGCCCTCTTCTCCAAAGAAATAATTGAAGTTTAACAACAATACCACCGCAATGACAAGCAGTGGTATCCCAATGATCAGCAGCCATCTTAATGCGGCTGGCATTTGTTTCTTTTCTTCAGGGTCTGTCATGGTTGTCTGGTTTTGGGTGTCTGTTTGACGATGGGTACCTGATGCCGATACCTCTGAATAATCCATATCTTGCATGTGATCGGCATTTTTTTTGTCGGCAGGAGGGCTGGTCTGCCGTGGCGTGCTTTCCATTTCCTGCTTGCCTTGTGGTGGCTGAACAGCAGCGCGTTCCGTATGCTGCTTTGGTGTCTGAACGGCACCTGTGCCTGACGACTCGGCGAGATAGTTGATATCCGGGTTCGCATCAAATTGCAGCGACCCATCAGCCTTTTTCCGAAAATGTCCAAGGTTTTCCAGTTCCACCGTCTTTCCTGCGTCAATGGTCATATGAATCTCTCTGACCACCTTCTCCAGGAAAAGCCGGGCTTCCATCTCTGTAACACCTTCTTTTTGGGCCATATAAGGAATTAAAGGGGTATGGCCATCCATTGGCTCAGCATGGAAATCAGCAATCTTCTTTGGGGCTTCAACAACCTTTTTTTCCGGAATGAATCTCGCCGGGACATACTTTTTGGTAAAAGTGCCAAGACCTGGAACAATTAAGCTTTCATGTTCATTGAGCAATGCACTGATGTGTTTTCCTAACCGCATATGTTGATTTTTTTTTGGCAGCGTGTCTTCTAATAAAGATGAATTCTTTCCACTAAGTTAAGCAAAAATATGATTATTTGATTGACCGCATCAATGCAAGTAATTTTCTTTGTGACTTGCTTTCCGATATGCTTGCCAATTATGTCAAACGGATGCCTGGTTTCCGGTTCCGCAATTTCCTTGCTGCTGCTTATGTGCTGGCCCAAGAGAAGGGGTGGTGCCAACTTCAGAACAATCCGTGAATTTCCGCGTCGATCTTTCGGATCACATCACCAAGATCGGACTGGCTTTCACTGAACTTGGTGTGATCCACATCGATGATAAGCAACTTGCCCTGATCATAACCATTGATCCAATCTTCATACCGCTCATTGAGCTTTTTAAGATAGTCCAGCCTTATGGAATTCTCGTAGTCTCTTCCTCTTTTCTGAATTTGATTGACCAGGGTGGGTACACTGGCTTTAAGGTAAATAAGAAGGTCAGGGGATTGTATGAAGGAAACCATCAATTCAAAAAGACTGGCGTAATTGTTATAGTCTCTTGACTCCATCAAACCCATTTCGTGCAAATTGGGAGCAAAAATATAGGCATCTTCGTATATGGTTCTGTCCTGAATGACCGTTTTTTCTCTTTTTCTGATCTCCACGACCTGCCTGAACCTGCTGTTCAGAAAATATACCTGCAGGTTAAATGACCAGCGCTTCATGTCTTCGTAGAAATTGTTAAGGTATGGATTGGTATCCACATCTTCGTAGTGGGCTTCCCATCCATAATGTTTAGAGAGCAGTCCGGTCAGGGTTGTTTTGCCTGAACCTATGTTCCCGGCAATGGCGATGTGCATGATTTTGGATGTTGTTGGTTAGTGCTTCACACAAAAATACGTTCTTTTTCGGGATTTTGCCAGATGTCCTGATCGATCACCTGTTTTTCATGAAGCCGAGAATGCTGTCAGCATATTTCCGGTTGTTGTACAACCTGGGAACCTTATTCTGTCCTCCTATTTTGCCTCGTTTTTTCATCCAGTTGAAAAAAGTCCTGGGCGGTGCTTTGGTGATGAGTGGTTTTTTAAGCATCAGGTCGGCACTGCGCTTGGCGTCATAATCAGAGTTCAATTTGCGAAGTTCCTCATCCAGTATTCCGGTAAACTTCTCTGCGCTGTCCGGCTCTTGTTCAAATTCAATGATGTATTGATGTGCAGCTGATTCATCATCGTCGAGGTATACCGGTGCGGCCGTGTATTCACTGATTATGGCACCTGTGGCACGGCAAGCTGCTTCCAATGCACCTTCGGCGTTGTCGATGATCACTTCTTCACCAAAAGCGTTGATATAGTTTTTGGTGCGGCCGGATATGCGGATGCGGTAGGGGGCAGTGGAAGTAAAACGTACGGTGTCACCAATCATATACCGCCAGAGGCCCGCATTTGTGCTGATCACCATGGCGTAGTTGGTGTCCTTTTTCACTTCACTGAGTGGAATGGCTATTTCGCTGGGTTGCCCGTAGGAATCCATGGGGATAAATTCATAAAAGATGCCATAATCCAGCATCAGCAGCATTTCATTGGATTCTGGTATGTCCTGAATGCCAAAAAACCCTTCAGATGCATTGTAGGTCTCCATGTAATTCATCTCCGGTGATGGAATGATCTTCTCAAACTGGCTTTTATACGGAGCAAAACTTACGCCACCATGGATAAAAAGCTCCAGATTTGGCCAGACTTCGAGGATGTGATTTCTCCCGGTAATTTCAAGTATATGTTTTAACAGCACCAGGTTCCATGAGGGAACACCGCTGATATTGGTCACGTTTTGGCGATAGGTCGCATGTGCCACCTTATCCAGTTTCTCCTCCCAGTTGTCGAGCAAGGCCAGTGATAATCCGGGTGTGCGAAAGAATGATCCCAGGGGAGGTGCATTTTGCAGCAAGACCGCTGAAAGATCTCCGTAATAGGCTTGATTGTTGATCTCGCTCACACTGTGGCTTCCTCCCATGATTAATCCCTTGCCGTCAAAAATCTCAGACCCCGGGTGGTTATGGCAATACAGCGAGAGCACATCCTTGCCCGCCCGGTAATGACAATCTGAGAGCGATTCCTGGCTGATTGGGATGAACTTGCTGCGATCTGCTGTAGTTCCGGAGGATTTTGCAAACCACTGAATACGGGATGGCCAAAGTATATGTTGTTCGCCCTTCAATAATCGGTCGATGTAAGGCTTTACATCCTCATAACCCTGTAAAGGCACCCTTTGGCGATATGTTTCATAATCCCTGATCTCTCCATAACTATATTTTTTCCCCCACTCGGTATTGCGCGCTGCATGCAACAGTGCTTTTAACGTGTCCTGCTGAACCTCTGTGGGATGTGAGCGGAAATGATCAATCTGGTTGATTCGCTTTCTCAGGAACCATGAGATGACATTGCTAATAAAAGACATGAGCCCTATTGCTTTACAAATGCGAAATTTCGCACAAAAATAATGATTATCAATACACCAATCCCCTGTTTTATCGTTAATGATTAAAAACAGGCCGGAAGACACATGCAAAAAGCACACTAGATGGCAGTCAGGCTTTGGATACCCGCGGCCCTTTCGTATCATATAAAAAACGTATTTTTGAACCTGGCAAATTGCACAGGGATTAGCGGAGGATAACATTGGAACTATTAAAAAAAATTACCGGATTTCAGATCTATTCGCAAAAGCAGCGTTGGAAGCTTTATTTATTGGTTTTTGCCGCACTCATCGTGCTGGCTTCGCTCTATTATACCGACATCATGGTGCGCAAAATAGCCAGCGATGAGCGACAGCGGGTAGAACTTTGGGCAGATGCCATTCGGAAGCGGGAAACCCTTTTGCGCGACAGTGAAAGATTGTTTTCTGAGATCCGCGGCGAGGAAGAGAAACGCGTGGATCTGCTCGTAGATGTGTATGAAAGACTGGAGCATGAAGATGACCGTGATGCCCTGACTTTTTATATCAATATCCTGCAAAGCAACACCACCATCCCCCTGGTGCTTACCGATGAAGAAGGCGCAGTGATCAGCGTAGCCAACCTGGATGGTCAGTTTTCGGAATATGATACGTTCACGGGCAAACTGGCCGACTTTTTCTCCACATATCCACCCCTGAGTTTTCCGATTAATGGGGAACACCGTTATGTGTATTATGAAGACTCCAATGTGTTTACCGAGTTGCGCATCGTGCTGGATGACCTGATCGACACCTTTATTTCGGATCTGGTGGTGAATTCCGCCAATGTGCCTGTGATTGTAGTCGATCGAACCGGCTCTGAACTGATCGCCCATGGAAACATCCAGGGCGTGGATTTTGATGATGAACAGGAGGTGCAGGACCTGATTCGCTCCATGGCCGGAAAAGATCGTTACCTGGAGGTCAGCCTGCCCAACTATGGCCCGTCCTATGTCTATTACACAAGCTCCCTGTTGCTTACCCAGCTCAGGTATTATCCGCTGGCACAATTTTTGGCAATTGGCATTTTTCTTTTCGTGGCCTACATGCTGTTCAGCATGGCCCGCAATGCCGAACAGAACCAGGTGTGGGTAGGCATGTCAAAGGAAACAGCACATCAGCTGGGGACTCCGTTGTCTTCTCTGATTGCCTGGATGGAGCTATTGAAGATGAAAGGAGTGGATGAAGACACCATCAGAGAAATTTCAAAGGATGTCAAACGGCTTGAAGATATTACCGAGCGTTTTTCTAAGATTGGCTCCCCGCCCCAGTTGCTCATGATGGACGTCAGGGCATCCGTGGACGATGTGGTGGAATACATGCGTTTGCGCACACCACGTAAGGTTTCAATCAAGGTGGCATCCCCGGATAAGCCAGTGGAGGTCCCTCATAACCCGAATCTTTTTGGATGGGTTGTGGAAAACATCATCAAAAATGCGATCGATGCCATGCATGGGTCCGGTAATATATACATTACCCTGGAAGCCTATGATGACCAGGTGCTGGTCGATATCTCGGACGATGGTCGCGGTATTCCGCAATCCAAACACAAGGCGGTGTTTCATCCGGGATTTACCAGCAAGAAGAGCGGGTGGGGCCTGGGGTTGTCTCTGAGCAAGCGCATCATTGAGCAGTATCATGGCGGCAAGCTTTTCGTCAAGGATTCTGCCATAAACAACGGAACCACTTTCCGGATGATACTGAAAAAGTAGCTGCGCACTAACGCCGCTTTTTTCTGAATCCCGCAAAAACCAACACCAGTCCCAGCAGGAATATGATGCCCGTGCCAATCAGGTGGCCACTGTGGTATTCATAAAACAGCTGCTGGTGCTCAGGATCCAATTCACGGAAGTCTGTCAGGTAGTTTATGCCTCTGCCAACTGAAAGCAACACGATGATAAGCCCTGAGATCAGATATCCTTTCTTCATTATTCAAAAAATTGGTTAAAAAACAAACAGGGAAACCAAGCCGGTTTCCCTGTTGATTGCTTTTGCCCATGCGGGTCATCGCCAGACTGTCGTGGTAGTTGGCGTGTAGATGCCAAAAGTAATGGCATTCAGCAGTCCGTCGATAAAAGTATGCTCGATTTTTACATCGAAGTCATCAGCACCATTGGCCATTTCAACCGGGTCTGATATGCTGACAGGCGCGAGGCCATAAATCACGTAATGGTTCTTGGCCGTTACTTCCACGCCCGTCTGGGCACCTTCACCCACACTGAATGTATAGGTGTAGCAGGAGGTCATCAGGATGGCCACTCCTACAATCAGCAGGGAATTGATCAGTCTTTTTTTCATAATGGAAATCGTTTAAGGGTTAGTGAATGAAAAGTGGGTTTTAGAGATAGTAACGTACTCCAATATTGAATTTTGCTTGATCGAAGCCACTCAGGAAAATCTTCGGCTCTGCGAAGAGTGAGATACCTCCCAGGTTATATTCCAGCCCAACACCTAATCCAAGCGCAAGGTCGGTATCGGAATAATCGTCCATAAACGCGCCATTGTCATAAGAAACAGATGCATAGTGTATACCAAGTGCACCAATACCATAGAGCATCAGGTCGTCTTCTTTGTAAAAAATGTAGTTGAAATTACCATTGATCTCCAAATAAGTAAAAGAAACGCCACTGGGCGAGTCAAGAAGCCAGTAGGTCAAATCACCTCCAACCCGCATGTCTTCATTCAGGAAATAGGTGGCTCCGGCTCTAATACCAAGATCTTCCACATCAAAGCCGTAGGAGATTCCGGCGTTAATTGCTATTTGCCCCTCACTGAAGTCCTGCGCTTGCAGGTGTAAGCCTGCAAATGATAGCATGAAAACCAATGCCAAATGCATTGCAAATCGTTTTACTTGTTTCATTTTGCTTTGTTTTTTGTTTGTAAATTGTTTTGACCCTACTCTTAAGGATTTTCGGAACTCCCCACCCATTCTAATGGTGGATTAAAGCATCTTTACATATCGCATGTCAGGCTTAAGAACACCTGAACAAACTTGATAAAAAAAAGAAAGTTAAAGATAAAAATTGTTTTTGGATTAAACAAATGTTTGTTGTGATTTCCTAAATCAAAGCATTTAAACATTCAAGCCAAAAGAAATGTTCAAGGCTGTTCGTAAAAAAAGGCCGTTTGCTGTTGCGCAAACGGCCCTTGATAATCAGCTATGAAAAAACTATTTTTCCTTGCGGAAGCACATGAACCAGTCGAGGCAATACTTGTCGTCATCTTTTGATTCTACGCGGTCTTTGGCGGTGCCGCAAGATCCTGGAGGCGGTATGATCACGTCGTCACCAGGCTCCCAGTTTGCCGGTGTGGCGATCTGTTCCTTGTCTGCCTTTTGCATGGCGATGATCATCCGCTTGATCTCATCCATGTTGCGTCCCGTGCTGAGCGGGTAATAGAGGATGGCACGGACATTGGCTTCCGGGTCCATGATGAAGACTGCGCGTACCGCCTGTGTGGTGGATGCATTGGGTTGCACAATACCAAACTTTTTGGATACATCCATTTTCAGGTCTTCGATCACCGGGAAGTTCACTTCCACGTTCTTCATCCCCTTGAACTCGATCTTCTCTTTGATGGTGCGTAGCCAGGCGATGTGCGCGTAAATGCTGTCTATCGAAAGCCCGATCAGCTCCGTGTTCAGCTTGCGGAAATCTTCCTGCATGGTGGCAAAAGTCATGAACTCAGTGGTGCATACCGGGGTAAAATCCGCCGGATGGCTGAAGAGGATTACCCACTTGCCTTTGTAATCTTCAGGAAAATTTAAGGGTCCCATCGTGGTTTTGGCCCGGAAACTGGGCGCGGGATCGCCAATCAAAGGCAACTTCGTTACTTCCTGCATCGTTTTGTTCTCTTCCATATTCATTTAATTTAGATAGGTTTATAAAGTTGTGAATTCATTCGTGAAAAAGCATTAAAAGTTTATAGAATAACGATTTTTAACCTTAATTGTTCAATATAAAATGCATCACTTAGTCTTTAAAACAGCAGGCATTGTTGTTTTTTGCTGGTCATGCTTACATTTTTACTGATTTTTTTCAATAATCCTGTATATTTGTTTTTCTGCAAACTTAATACATAAACCAAATAATCCCAATGATCATGAAAAAACTATCCTTGCTTATTTTTTCTTTCATCCTGGCTGCCTCTTTCTGCTCCGCCAGTGCAGAAGAGGCACGGCTTATGCGTTTCCCTGCACTGCATGGCGACCAGGTGGTTTTCAGTTATGCAGGCGACCTCTATACCGTGGATCGTGACGGCGGTGTGGCCAGGAAGCTCACCAACCATCCCGGATACAAGATGTTTGCCCGTTTCAGTCCGGATGGTGAACACATCGCTTTTACCGGGCAGTACGATGGCAACACGGAAGTGTATCTGATGCCGGCAGAAGGAGGTGTGCCGGAGCGCCTGACCTATACAGCCACCCTGGGGCGCGATGACCTGTCCGATCGCATGGGCCCGAACAACATCGTGATGGGATGGCGTGATGATGAACACATCATTTTTCGAACGCGCAAACGGTCATTCAATGCATTTAAGGGCGAGCTTTTCACGGTGAGCAAAGACGGCGGGCTGCCTGAACAAATACCCGTACCGGAAGGGGGCTGGATCAGCTTCGATGACACGGGTGACCGTTTCGTGTATAACCGCGTTTTTCGCGAATTCCGTACCTGGAAATATTATTCGGGTGGAATGGCCGACGATGTCTGGCTGCACGACCTGAATGAAAGAACCACCATAAACCTCACCCAGGAAGAGGGTGCGCAGGATATTTTCCCTATGTGGGTAGATGACCAGGTATATTTTACCTCTGACCGCGACGGCAGGATGAACCTTTTTGTCTATGACATGGAAACAGAACAAACCCGCAAGCTGACGCACTACGAGGACTTTGACATCAAGTTCCCTTCACTCGGCGATGATGCCATCATATATGAAAATGGCGGCTATCTTCATGTGTTCGACCTGGAGAGTGAAACCACGGAGCGCATCAGCGTGCGTATTGCCGAGGACCTGGCCCTGGGCCGCGAACAGCGCAAAGATGCCTCAGAGATGATCCGCACAGCTTCACTGGCCCCTGATGGTAAACGTGTAGCATTTGGCGCACGGGGAGATGTCTGGAGCGTTCCTGCCTCCAGCGGCATTACCCGGAACCTTACAGAGACATCTGGCATACACGAACGCAATGTGACCTGGTCTCCTGATGGTAAATACATTGCCTACATTTCTGACGCCACCGGTGAAGATGAGATATACATCTTACCCCAGGACGGCCGCGGTCAGCCCATCCAGCTGACCACGGATGCTGATACCTACAAGTATTCGCTGAGCTGGTCGCCGGACTCGGAGAAGATCATGTGGTCAGACAAAAAGCTGCGGCTGCAATATGTGGACATCAACACCAAGGAAGTGACCCTTGTCGACCAGGCCGAAGCCGGTGAGATCACCCAGTACAGCTGGGCTCCCGACAGCCGCTGGATCACATGGACACGACCCGAATTGGAACACTATTCCAGGATCCACATCTACAACCTGGAAGAGGAGGTCTGTTTCCCGGTAACAAGCGGCTGGTACGCATCCAGCAGTCCGTCGTTCTGTGACCGAGGCAAGTACCTGTTCTTCTCTTCCAATCGTGACTTCAACCCGATTTATAGCCGTACGGAGTGGAACCATGCTTACACGGACATGAGCCGTGTGTATTTCATCACCTTGCGCGATGACGTGTCTTCTTTCCTGGAACCGCAAAATGATGAAGTTAGCCTGAATAATAATAATGAACAACAGAATGGCGATGACGATGCAGAGCACATCGATGTTGACAAGCCAGGGATCAAGCACAGAATCGCTGCCCTGCCGATAGACGTGGCCACTTATTGGAATATTCAAACCGTTGGAGATAATATCTATTACATGAAAACTTCCCATGGGGGAGGAAGTGGCCTGATGATGTTTAATATGGATTCGAGGCAGGAAACCAACCTGGCCCAGATCTCCGGATACCAGATCAGTGCAGACAAACAAAAGATGATGGTGGCACACCGCGGACAGTATGCGGTGATTGACCTGCCCCGTGCTTCCTTCCAGGTCGAAGATCCCGTAGATACCTCCAACATGAAGGTGTGGGTCAATCTGCGGAAAGAGTGGGAGCAGATCTATGATGAGACCTGGCGTCAGATGCGCGACTTTTTCTATGCACCCAATATGCACGGCGTGGATTGGGAAGCCATGCACGAAAAATACCGTCCATTGGTTGATTACGTGAACAACCGCTTTGACCTGACTTACATCCTCGGAGAATTGGTTGGTGAGCTGAATGTGGGTCACGCCTATGTGGGTGGGGGCGATGTGCCTGAAGCAGAACGCATTCCGATGGGACTGCTCGGAGCAGAACTCAGCCAGGATGGATCGGGATACTACCGCATTGACAGGATCCTTGAGGGCGAAAACTGGAATGCTTCCCGCCGCTCACCGCTCACGGAGATCGGAGTTGATGTGAAGGAAGGCGATTACATCATTGCAGTAAACGGCCAGCCAACCAATGAGATGGCCAATATATATGCATCGTTGATCGGAAAGGCCGACACCCAGGTTGAACTTACAGTGAATGATTCGCCTGACAAAGACGATGCCCGCGATGTAATTGTGGTCCCGTTGGCTGATGAGGCCGACTTGTATTATTACAACTGGGTACAGGAAAACATCCGAAAGGTCAATGAGGCTACCGATGGCCGTGTCGGATACATCCATGTGCCTGACATGGGTCCCGGCGGCCTGAATGAGTTTGTGAAACACTTTTACCCCCAGCTCCGGAAGGAAGCCCTCATCATCGACGTACGTGGCAATGGCGGCGG
>PUOJ01000069.1 GCA_003552075.1 Bacteroidales bacterium | reverse complement strand
TTCAATCTCACGGACTTTGTCCCGCTTAAATGCAGGACTAAAATTACGACGCCTACGTTCATAAAGAGTTAGATTAAATTGATCACGCTTTGCCATTTATGTGTAATTTTATGGCCATAAAGCGGTCAACATATTTCAGGCATTGACAGCAAGAAGAAGCTTGTCTCGTCCTGAAGTAGGTTTACACTTTTTGTAAACAATAATCAGGACGGGTCATATTGCCATGGTCTGCCTTAGAGGACCTTGCTGAGGAACAGCTCAAAGTCATATAGCACTTCTTTGGCCCGTGCGGTAAGTTGATCGTCCAGGAGAAAGGCAGCCTGCACCCCGGGGGTGCCCCTAATCTGCTTCAGGAGCTCATGCAGGTCAGCGCCGATATCAGGATGCCAGGAAAGAAAAAGATAATCCAGGTTTTTGGGTGCAGGTAAAAGCAAGCCGCCAGGGCTTCGGTTTTCGAGGAGGAGGTAGGACGTGCGTAACCGTTTGGATTCGTGATAATAGAACGGAAACAAGCTTTCATTTTCCCCCTTGAAGGGCACATAGGGAAAGTCCTGCAGCCATCTCAGGTCCGTTTTCAGTTGGTTGTTCAGCAGCCAGCAGAGCCTGTAATTTTTCTGCGTGGAGAAAATGCCGGTAAGCCTGAATTCAGGGGTATAAACAATGTCGAGCTTCAGCTTTTTGGCCATGAGACTGCTATTTGTCAAGGGAATATATGGGGGAGTGTGCAGGCATCACCCGCATGCTGCATTACAAAAATAAGCGAAGCAAGGGAGGAAAGCAAGGGTGCGGCCAGGAAAAACATGCCTATGGCAAGAGATCAGGGCGCAGGCCTGGCGTCATCGTCAAATTCAGGCCTTAGCGCAGGAGGTGGCGGGCATCAAGCCAAGAAATGCAATCTACTGACCCGCTTCCTGTTGGCTGATGTGCTCCCAGGCCTGGCGTGAGGCGCTCTGTTCGGCTTTCTTGATCGAATAGTCCTGGGCGCGACCAAGTACATCATCTTCAACCACCAGCTCAATGGTATAGAGCTTGCCCTTTTTACCATTTTCGGATTCATCCACGAGGTTAAAAGAGACTTCCTTTTTCTCTTTCTGGGTCCATTCGATGATCTTGCTCTTGAAGTTGATGTCGCGCATCATGAGCTCGTCGACATCGAGGTGAGTCTGGATGATCTTTCTGACGATCAGGTTTTTGGTGAAGGCATATCCTTTATCGAGGTAAATGGCGCCGATGAGCGCCTCGAAAGCATCACCCATAATGGAAGAACCTGCGTTGTTCCCGTCTTTTCCTGCTTCGACCAAATGGTCCAGGCCCATCTTGCGCGAAAGCATGTTCAGGTTGCTGCGACTCACAATCCGTGAACGCATCTCGGTGAGGAAACCTTCGTCTTTAAAGGGAAACTTTTTGAAAAGAAAATCAGCCACCACCGAGCCCAATACGGCATCCCCAAGATACTCAAGACGTTCATTGCAATGGCGGAAGCCGTTGTTGATGGTCACAGCTGCCGACTTATGCTTGAACGCAAGCTTATAGATGGATACGTTTCTGGGATGGTAGCCAAAAATGTTTCGTATGGCTTCAGATAACGTTTGCTCTGGAGCCTTGCGCTTTGGTCCAAAAAATGAAAACAATCCCAAGGTGATGCGCTATTATTCAAACTTCTTAAAAGCCACACAGGCATTATGTCCGCCAAATCCAAAGGTATTTGACAGGGCCACCCTTACCTTTCTTTCTTTCGCTTTATGGAAGGTAAAGTCGAGCTTATTGTCAATTTCCGGATCATCGGTAAAGTGGTTGATTGTAGGGGGCACCACATCATTTTGTACTGCCAGGATGGTAGCGATGGATTCTGCAGCACCTGCAGCACCCAAAAGGTGACCGATCATGGATTTGGTCGAGTTGATGCTGATTTTGTATGCGTGCTCGCCAAAGAGCGACACGATGGCCTTGGGCTCAGCAATGTCGCCAAGGGGTGTGGACGTACCGTGGGTGTTGATGTGGTCCACCTCGGTAATATCCAGGCCGGCGTCTTCAAGGGCGTTCTGCATCACCTTCATCGCGCCGTGTCCTTCGGGGTGCGGACTGGTCATGTGATAGGCATCTGCTGACATGCCGCCGCCAACAACCTCTGCATAAATCTTCGCTCCACGTTTTTTGGCATGTTCCAACTCTTCGAAGATGATGGTTCCACTGCCTTCGCCCAGCACAAATCCGTCGCGATCCTTGTCGAACGGCCTGGAAGCCGTTTTTGGGTCATCATTGCGTACAGAAATGGCGTGCATGGCGCTGAATCCTCCCAGGCCAGCTTCATTGACGGCAGCTTCCGATCCACCGCTGATAAACATGTCGGCTTTACCCAAACGAATCAGGTTAAAACTGTCGATCAGGGCATTTGCAGAGGATGCACAAGCAGAAGTGGTAGTATAGTTCGGTCCGCGGAAGCCATATTTGATGGAAATGTGTCCGGCCGCAATGTCGGCAATCATCTTGGGAATAAAAAACGGGCTGAAGCGGGGTGGTCCGTCTGTCTTGGCGTATCCTGACACTTCCTTCAGGAAGGTCTCCAGGCCTCCAATGCCGCTTCCCCAGATCACGCCCACGCGATCCTTGTCGATCTGCTCCAGGTCAATGCCAGCATCTTGAATGGCTTCGGCCGTCGACACCATGGCATATTGGGTGAAAGGATCGTACTTGCGCGCTTCCTTGCGGTCAAAGTGATCGCCGGGATTAAAGTCTTTGAGTTCACAGGCAAACTGGGTCTTAAACTGTGAAACATCAAATTTGGTGATCGGTGCGGCAGCACTCAAACCCTGCAAGAGGGCATCCCAATAGTCCGGGGCAGAATTGGCCAGGGGGGTAAGAGCACCTAATCCTGTAACGACTACTCTTTTTAGTTCCATTCCGTCAGGTTTTGTTTAACATCCTAAACAGAGCCCACATGGGCCTTCTTCTCATCATTTGTTGAGAATAACACCGCGCATGTGGGCTCCATCATTAAAATCAACTTAAGCTTACTTGCTGGCTTCTTCAATATGAGCAATCGCTTCACCAACTGTGCTGATCTTTTCAGCTTGATCATCAGGAATGGCCAGGTTGAACTCCTTTTCAAACTCCATAATGAGCTCAACGGTGTCCAAAGAGTCTGCACCAAGGTCATTGGTAAAACTTGCCTCGGGCGTTACTTCCTTTTCATCTACACCAAGCTTATCAACGATGATAGCTTTAACTCTTGTTGCAATGTCAGACATGGTTTCTCCTTTTT
>PUOJ01000120.1 GCA_003552075.1 Bacteroidales bacterium | reverse complement strand
TGAAGGTTTTTCAGCTTTACAGTGGTCAGGATAGACACCTTGCTGTCGTCGAGCTGGCTTTCATCGATTATACGTGCATTGGCCAGGGTCTCTTCAAGCTTGGCGATACGAAGCTCAAGCATGCCCTGCTCATTCTTTGCTGCATCATATTCTGCATTCTCTGAAAGGTCACCCTTTTCGCGCGCTTCGGCGATCATCTGTGACACATTCGGTCTTTCCACAGACTTGAGCTTCTCCAGCTCATCCTTCAGTTTGTCAAGTCCCTCCTTGGTGAAATACTTTACTTGGTTCATAGCCTTAGGGTATTAAAAGAATACCAGACATTCAACGGATGTCAATCCTTGCTTCGTTGAACGCCTGGAGATTGTTAACTTGTTGTTTAAGAATATATCGCCCCTGAATCCGCTATCCTGAGGCAGCACTTGCCTGAACCATTTTGGATTGCAAACAAGCCCTGCCTGATACTTTGGGAAACAGGGGGCTTACAGAAAAAATACCTGATACTGGGGCTTAATCCAACATCAGGTGGTTAGCTATTTTTTTACCTGAAACAAAGATAAGAACTAATTATATAAATAGCAAAAAATTAGTCATATTTTCTATTCAGTATCTCAGAAAAGACCACAGCCGTCCGGAGATCAAACTCAGGAAAGCCTTCCAGCCCTGTTCCAGCCTCATCATACCCCTCCTCCCGGGCAGCACGCATGGCTTCCTCCTTTTTGTGCGATGCGATCAACTCCTCAATGGTCTGCTGCTTTTTTTCAGGGGGAGCTTCCGTGCGCGCTGACACGGCATCCCTGCTTTCATATTGTTCAAACCGGGAGTCTTTCTTTTGCTGCTCCTGACCCCACATGGGTGTTTCATCCCGCTGGTCGCGCAGGTCTTTCTCCCTGATGTCCTCCAGGCGTTCGTAACCGTCATCCCTAAGGGCATCACGCTCAGAGGCATCAAATACTGGTTCAGGCTTCTCCGGTTTCTCCTTCTTCGCGTCCGTGCCGAAAAACTCCTCAAGCATATCCTCCACAGTCACTTCTTTTTCAGCGGGTGCAGCTTCACCCTGCGAAGGCTGCTGCTTTTCAGCAGGCTTGCCTGACTTTGGCTTGCGCTTCAGGAAGCTGACCAGCAACCAGATCACAATCAATACGATGTATATAAGTTCTTCCATCTAAAAAACACGCTTTATTCAATAAAACAAATGTACCAAAAATATGGTAACTTTATGTCACGTTAACAAAGTAAATTGAATGATAATGAATCACCACTGACGGCAGTGCCTGAATTACGTCATGAAAAGCACCAAGCGGCATGAGCCAGGCTGATTCTTACCTTATTGCACTATGAAATACTTGCGTACGCAAAGATACAACATCCCATTCATCCTTTTTGTTTTGATGCTGTTGCCCACGGCTTGCGATGAAGACCGGGAGCATCCGGTGCCTTATGTGCGTGTGGACTTTAACTTCAACGTCTTACACTATAACCTCGCCGGGCCTGGTTCTTCGCATCAGTTCTCTGATTTTGAATCCGGGGGTTACAGGGGGATTATCGTGCACCGGCTGTCGATGGATGAGTTTCGTGCCTTCGACCGGGCTTGTCCCTGCGACCCGCACAACTGCAAGGTAAGCATAAATACAGACAACCAGCTGCTGGCTACGGATCCGTGCTGCGGATCCGTGTTCCTGCTGATCGATGGCACCATCATGGAAGGCGATGCCCAATTCCCGCTAAAGGAGTACCGGGCCATCTTCAACCCGGCCACAAACCGGCTGCATGTCAGCAATTGACCGGCCATTCAT
Source organism: Bacteroidales bacterium (assembly GCA_003552075.1). Lineage (GTDB taxonomy): Bacteria > Bacteroidota > Bacteroidia > Bacteroidales > UBA7960 > PUPG01. The sequence continues at coordinate 12,714 of PUOJ01000120.1, read as the reverse complement.
GATGGGATTGATGCCTTGAAGCGCACGTGGGGCGCACGTGGCCGCACGGCACAAAAAGAAGCGTCGCGGGGTCCTGACCTGGGCCAGTTAGCAGGGCCTAGCCTGCATGGAGGCATCAATACCGATAATAATCCGGCTTGAAGGGCCCTTCTTTCTTTACCCCAATATAGTCGGCCTGTTCCTCGGTGAGCTTGGTCAGCCTGACGCCAATTTTTTCGAGGTGCAGCCGTGCCACTTCCTCATCCAGGTGCTTGGGCAGGGTGTATACGCCCAGTTCGTATTGCTTCTGCCAGAGGTCCATCTGTGCAAGCACCTGGTTGGTAAAGCTGTTGCTCATCACAAAGGAGGGGTGCCCTGTGGCACAGCCCAGGTTGACCAGGCGGCCCTCAGCCAGCAAAAAGATCTCGTGGCCGTCAGGAAAGACAAACTTATCCACCTGGGGTTTGATGTTGATCTTTTCTATCCCCTTCCAGGCCTCCAGTTGCTCTACCTGGATCTCATTGTCAAAGTGGCCAATATTACAGACAATTGACTGGTCTTTCATTCCGGCCATGTGCTCGGCCGTGATCACATCCTTGTTGCCGGTGGCCGTCACAAAGATGTTGCCTTCATCGAGGGCTTCCTCCATGGTTTTTACCTCAAAGCCTTCCATGGCAGCCTGCAGGGCACAGATGGGGTCTATCTCCGTCACGATCACCCGGGCGCCATAGCTGCGCATGGAGTGCGCACACCCCTTGCCCACATCGCCATAGCCCGCAACGACAACCACCTTGCCTGCAATCATTACATCCGTGGCGCGTTTGATGCCGTCGGCCAAAGATTCCCTGCAGCCATAAAGGTTGTCAAACTTCGACTTGGTCACCGAATCGTTTACATTGATGGCAGGGACCAGGAGTTCGCCCTTCTCCATCATCTGGTATAACCGATGTACGCCGGTAGTGGTCTCTTCAGAGATGCCCTTCAGGCTTTTCGCCACGCGGTGCCACTTCTTCGGGTCTTCCACGTGCAATTCGCGAATCAGCTCCTGCACAATGGCTTCCTCCTTGTTGGATGCTTCCTTGCTGAGCAGGGACGGGTCCTTTTCGGCCTGGTATCCCTGGTGCAACAGCAAGGTGGCATCACCACCGTCGTCGACGATCAGGTGGGGGCCTTTGCCACCGGGAAAGCTAAGAGCCTGGTTGGTGCACCACCAGTATTCTTCGAGTGTTTCGCCCTTCCAGGCAAACACCGGCACGCCAACCTCCACCATGGCCGCAGCAGCATGATCCTGGGTGGAAAAAATATTGCAGCTGGCCCAGCGTACATCCGCACCCAGGGCCACAAGTGTCTCAATCAGCACGGCTGTCTGTACCGTCATATGCAGCGAACCGGTTACACGGGCACCAGCAAGCGGCTTCTCTGCGGCATATTTTTCACGTATCGCCATCAAACCCGGCATTTCCTTCTCTGCAATCGCAATCTCCTTGCGGCCAAAATCCGCCAGGGAGATGTCCCGGATCTTATAATCCGTGGCTGTCTTTGTCATCGTATTGTCCATCATCTTTCGTCTTAATTGTTATTTTTGCAAAGGTAATATTAATAGTGGATGTTGCCCATGCCAAGCTGGACAACATGGCGGATTCAATGACCCCGCAACGGCAAAATAAATGCATTCATGCCCCTTTACCTGAAAAAAGACCTGCGGCATGCCCGCCTTGGCATCTGGGAAATCACCGAAACAACAGGTGAGCTCTACAAGATGGCCAGCCTCTCCACACAAGAGGAAGCATTCTATGCACAACTCAGCACAGAGACCAGGAAAAAACACTGGCTAAGCTACCGGCTCCTCCTGCCAAAACTCCTGCCTGCCCATGCTGTCTCCGGAATCTCCTACGACAAATACGGCAAGCCCTTCCTCGATAATGGCGCCGGCCATATCTCTGTAGCACATTCAGGCAAATTCGCCGCCCTCATCATCAGTGAACAATTCCCGACTGGCATCGACATCGAACACATTCAACATAAGATCCTGAACCTGGCACACAAGTTTTTAACGGACCGGGAACAGGAATACCGCTTCGCGACAGCTGTGCGGGAAAGCCTCTACGTCATCTGGGGCGCAAAGGAAGCCATGTATAAACTGCATGGCCAAACCGGACTGCAATTCAGCCAACACCTCGAAGTGGCGCCTTTCGCATACACCGGTAACGGCAGAGTAAAAGGGCATCTCCGCATAGGGAAAACACACCGGGTCATGGAATTGTTTTATGAAACCATAGAAGACTACGTGCTGGTGTATACTGTGGGACAAGGCTAAAGGGGCCGCTGTATGATCAACAATTACTGACTGGCATGAACAAGCCACATTGCTGTTGCGTTAGCTATGGAAGGGGGAATGGTTAACAAAAAGACGCTTTTTTATTCAGTGAGGGTTCAGTTTCCGCTCCTGCTTTGTATCTTTGTTTTTGCATGGGTGTCTCTTGTATGCCGGCGGCGCTGCCAGCGGCATAATCGCGGAATTGATTAAACCGGGGGTGTTTGGACCGACGGGCAGCCATGGCAAGCAACGACTGACCTGAGGCGCTGCATATACTTTCCAGTCCGACCTGTATTATGCAGACTTCGGAATGGGTGCAGGCTGAGGATGGGCAAAATTATCCTGAGTGAGCATATCATAGTTATCAACCACAAAAAAAATAGCACAATGAAGTACGATTTGATTGTTTTGGGCAGCGGTCCTGGCGGATATGTAGCTGCCATCAGGGCATCTCAGCTGGGGATGAAGGTCGGCGTGGTGGAAAAGGCCGAATTGGGCGGTGTTTGCCTCAACTGGGGGTGCATCCCTACCAAAGCCTTGTTGAAAAGCGCCCAGGTATTTGATTACCTTAAGCATGCCAGCGATTATGGCGTAAGCTTCGACGGGGAGGCCAAGGCCAGTCTGCCCGACATGGTCAAACGCAGCCGCGACGTGGCCGCAGGCATGAGCAAAGGCATTCAGTTCCTGTTCAAGAAAAACAAGATCGACCACATCCAGGGGCATGGCAAGCTCAAGCCCGGCAAAAAGATCGCTGTCAAAGATGAAGAAGGCAAAACAAAAGACTATGAGGCAGCACACATCATCATCGCCACAGGCGCACGCAGCCGCCAGCTCGACAACCTGAAACAGGATGGCAAGAAGGTGATGGGCTACCGCGAAGCCATGGTGCTCGACAAACAACCCGAGTCGATGGTCGTGGTGGGCTCCGGTGCGATCGGCACCGAGTTTGCCTATTTCTACAATGCCATTGGCACCAAAGTCACCCTGGTCGAGTATATGCCAAACATCGTTCCCGTGGAAGACGAAGAGGTCTCCAAGCAGCTCGAGCGCACCTTTAAAAAGGCAAAGATCAAGGTGATGACCAACAGCTCCGTGGAGTCGGTCGACACCAAAGGAAAAAAATGCAAGGTGAAGGTCAAAACCAACAAAGGCGAAGAGACCATCGAAGCCGATGTGGTGCTATCTGCCGTGGGCATCACGCCCAACACCGAGGACATCGGGCTGGAAGAAACCGGCATTAAGACCGAAAAAGGCAAAATCAAGGTGGACGAGTTTTACCGCACCAACGTATCCGGGGTGTATGCCATTGGCGACGTGACACCTGGACCGGCCCTCGCACACGTGGCTTCGGCCGAAGGCATCATCTGTGTGGAAAAGATTGCCGGGGAAAATCCCGAACCCATGGATTATAACAACATCCCCGGATGTACCTACTCTCACCCGGAAGTGGCCTCCGTGGGCTATACCGAAAAAGCGGCCAAAGAGGCTGGCTACGACCTCAAGGTAGGCAAATTCCCCTTCTCGGCTTCGGGTAAGGCCAGCGCAGCAGGTGCCAAAGACGGCTTCGTGAAGGTAATCTTCGATGCCAAATACGGAGAGTTGCTTGGCGTGCACATGATCGGCGCCAACGTGACCGAGATGATCGCAGAAGCCGTGGTGGCGAGAAAACTGGAGACGACCGGGCACGAGATGATCAAGTCCGTTCACCCCCACCCCACCATGTCTGAAGCCATCATGGAAGCTGCCGCCGCAGCCTATGGAGAAGTGATCCACATGTAAGGCATGACAGCATCGGGATGACCATCGCCAATACGGCATGGTCATCCCCGCTTTAACTCATTGACACGGCAGACATTTCCAATCCAACCGCAACACCTTTTTCAAGATTCGCACACCATGCACATCACCACCACGCCATTTAACGGCCTCATCCTCATCCAGCCCAGGGTTTTTTCCGATGGCCGGGGCTATTTTTTCGAATCCTGGAATAGGCAAAAATTCCTGGACCTTGGCATCCCGGCAGATTATGTGCAGGATAACCAGTCTGGCTCCGCAGGGAACGTGATTCGTGGACTTCATGTGCAACTGCCACCCCACGCCCAGGGCAAGCTGGTCAGGGTGATCCGCGGCGCAGTCCTGGATGTGGCCCTGGACCTGCGCCGCAATGAACCCACCTTCGGACAACATTTTTCGATCCGCCTCAGCGCAAAAGACCACCAGATGCTCTACATCCCCGAAGGCTTTGCGCACGGATTCCGGACACTCGAAGATGATACGGTGTTTTTTTACAAGTGTACCAGTTCATACCACAAAGACTCCGAACGCACCATATTGTGGAACGACCCCGCCCTGGGCATCGACTGGGGAACAAAAGACCCCATCCTTTCCGAAAAAGACCAGGTTGGCACCCTTTTCCAGGATTTTGACAGTCCTTTTTGAATACCGGGGGGCTGACCTGTATGCTTCCGCTATTTGGACAAACCTCCCCCGTGCTGCATTAACCCCTGGCTGTCATGGCGGAAATGGTCGGCTGAACAGGTACCAACCAAGGACATTTTTTGCCCAAAAGCCAATAGCAAAAAGCCAACAGCAAAAAGCCAATAGCCAAAAGCCAATAGCCTACTTAGTCTGAACGCCCCCGCGACAATTGTCATCCCATTGTTTATCAATTCCTCGGGATGGAGGTTGCAGGATTTTAAAGAATAATGCAGGCTAAAGGGCAACAGATATCAGAAACCGGAATTCCACATCGCTTTCTTCGGGTAAATAAGCCGTTCGCAGTCCCAACACCACAGGGGTGAAAATGCCAAACAGGTGCACATTGGCCATGAGGTCTGCTCCCACGGCATACATGCTGATATCACGCATGCGCCATTCGCCGTCGCCTCCCCTTACAGGCCTTTGGGCCTCAGCATAATCGCCAAATACATTCAGGTAAAGACGTTTGATGTAAAATGCATAAGGGATGGTCCATTCGGGATACAAAAGCGGAAAGGCATAGTCGGCCGAGATGACCCACAGCCGATCATCGCGCAAGGTGGTAAACCCCCTTGGGTAGTTGATCAGGCTTGGAAAGCGGTAGTTGACGGTGTTTCTTAGAAGCTGTCCTTGCTGGTATTTCTGCATGGCTGCCGACAGGCGCAGGTGATGATGCCTGAACAAGCCGGGGAAAAATCCGGTAAGTCTTCCCGACATCACTTCACCGATGTCACCACTCCGGATCATGGCGTGCCTGTACTTCAGTTCAAGCTGATAGCCCCACCGCGGACGGAGATCTCGCGGCACCATTCTCCTTTGCCAGTAGAGGAACAAACGGTATTCAAAAGGATATACTTCGTTGCCCTGAAAGAAATAGGGCGAATCATCATCGGGCCGTATCTGAAGCAGACGAAAAGATGCTTCAGGCGTCATGCCATAAACGAATGCACCATTGCGGAAACGCAGTGGCAGGCGCAATCCTGCTCTTAAAGAGCGCTCCCTGTAGAGAAAAGGGGTCATGCGCTCCGCCCCGGTGTGTTCCAGGTAGAAAGAGCGCTGCAGACCGGTCTCCGCCCTGATGTCCAGCTTGGGATACCAGCCCTGGTAACTGTAATCCAGGTAGTATTTCCCCAGACGCTCCTGGATGTCGTATTCATATCCGGCAGCAAACACCGAAGTGCTCAGGGTGTTTTGCGAAAAAACAGACACCCCCGGTTGAATGTCCTGCTCTTCCACATCAATGGAAAATGGGCCCCAGCTGTGAAAGCGAAAAAGGTTCAGAAGCTTGCTGTAGTTTCTCACCTCATGGTCATTGCGTGGAATATGGGTGGATGACACCACCGGACCATCTTCCTGTGCAGCCATCTCACGGTAAAAATTGACCGCATGGTTTTCCACATCTGCCAAAGGAGTTGTCTGCTGGGGCAGCCCCTCCCGCATCACCGCCTGGTAGCCCATGGCCGTGTAATCAGACCAGGCATAGCGGCCTGTCTCCTCCTGGTACAAGAGGTCATAAGCCCCAAAGCGCGCCGAGATCAGCTTTTCCACCTGGCCGTCACGCAGGTCCAGGGTGTATATGTTGTCAATGCCCGAAAACGTGCCATGAAACACCACGGTTTCGGCGTCCAGGTACCTGGGCCTGGATATGTCGTCATAGCCAGCGTCAAAGAGCGTTTCCATGCTTTCGTCATCCATGCTTACCGATATGATGCGCTTCCCCCGTTCATCCTGGGCTATGGCCACCAGCTCGTTATTGCTGGGATGCCACCAGGGCTGCATCAGGTAGGCGTTGTCCGGGTCACTGATCCGGAACTGCTCGCTGCCACTTTGCGCATCGATCACCTTGATCGCATAGGCATTGTCTGCACTCACCCGGGACAATGCAATGCGTGTATCGCAGGGTGAGACGGCAGCAGCGAAATACCGGGTGCGATCCGTGATCCGCCTGACGCGCTGTTCGCCTTTATGCCAGGTATAGACCTCGGACCAGCTCTGGTGCTCCCAGCGGGGATCCTGACGGATCTCTGTCCACGCCAGCAAAGAGTCACCCATCGAAAACATGTGGGCATGGTGAGCAACAGGTGTAAACAGTACTTCTTCACTCCCATCTTCCCATAGCCTAATCACCTTCGGAATATCTGACAGTCCGCTCTTTAGCACCAGCAAGCTGGCATCATCCAGGAATGCCACCGGCCGGTAATGGGTATGGAGGTCTTTCTCCGCGTTAACCGTTTGAAAGGAGGTATATGCATGCTGCGACTCCTGGTGCTTCCAGGCTGACCGTAGCATTGAAAAAGTGGAATCGTAATGCGACCTGACCGAGACACCTGCATGCGCTCTTAGCCCAAAAGAGAAGGGCAGGACGGTATGCGGACGCCGGGTAACCTGTGCCAGGACATCCTCCCAGATGGATTTACCGTAGTGTGCCCTGGCAGCAGCCGTCAATTGGTATCCAAGCTCATAGTGGTTGGGCACGTGGTCTTTATATGAACCCAGGCTGGCTTTATCATAAGAATAAATTTCTTTTTCCAGCACCTGTGCACGCAACCCCCGTTCGAATTTCGGCAAACGTCCACGTCCACCATGGGTAAAAGCGGTCTCTGCAACTACGGCATCCCCTTCCAGGAACCACTGCGGCACAAACACACCCAATGCGAGGCCGGTGGCATGCTCTCCAAACAGGGTGGAGAATATGCCGGTAAAGTGCTCATTCAGCTTGTCGACCTGCACCACATGCCGGAATTCGTGTACGGCAAGTCTCTCGAGCCATCCATGCGGATCATTGTCTGGGGGCGGATTGGAAAACATTTCTATGCGCGATGGGGCCCAGCTCACAAAGCCATTGGGCACTACCGTCCGGTTGTGCAGGATGACCGGCACCCTCCGGGGGCGATGGCCCAGCGAAGCAGAAACCGGCTCATAAACATACTCCAGGATGTCTGCCACATAAGCTGCCTGTTCCACATAGTCCGACGGAAATATCACCCGGAAATGCGGCGTGTTAATCTGCTGCCAGTCAATGTCGTCAGGACCCTGCCCGCGGATGTAGTATTGCCCCGTGGCAGCATCCGAAAACAGAAACACCCATAGAAGCAGAAGCAGCAGGCTTCGGCAATGGCATGCCTGGCTTATATTGTTAGTCATTGGTCACAAAGTCAATAGATCTGCTTTTACTTGAATAATCTTGGTCTTCGACAGGAAGGCCATGCACCTGTTAAATACCGCCTATGACAGAAAAATGATTCCAAAGGGCATCGCCCTGGGGGAAGGGGGCAACCACCTTCACCTCTTCTTTCCTCACGGGATGTATGAAGACAACCGAGCGGGCGTGCAGATGGATGCTTGCATCCCTGTTGGGCCGGTCATCACCGTACTTCACATCACCCTTTATCGGACATCCCATGGCCGCAAGCTGCGCCCGGATCTGATGATGCCTGCCGGTCAGCAACTCCACCTCCAGCAAGTGATAGCGGTCACTGCTGGATACCAGGCGGTAAAGCAACGCGGCCTCCCGGGCACCGGCCGTACCCGCCGGGACAGGATACGACTTGTTTTGCTTTTCGTTCTTTTTTAGATGATGTACGAGCTTCCCGGCCATCTGACGCGGCTTTGCCTTTACCACTGCAAGATAGGATTTCTGCAACTGCTTTTCCCTCAGCAAGGCATTCATCCTGGAAAGCGCCTTGGACGTGCGGGCAAAGATGACGGCACCGCTGACCGGCCTGTCGATGCGGTGTACAACACCTAAAAATACGTCACCGGGCTTGTCATAACGCTCCTTGATGTAAGCCTTCGCCACATCCACCAGAGGAACATCCCCGGTCTTATCCCCCTGGACGATCTCTGAGGGCTGTTTGTGCACGATCAACAGATGGTTATCCTCAAACAATATCCTGCCGGCCAGATCCATTACCTGCGAAGCCATAAGCCAAAGCTTAATACTGTTCCTTTTCGTTCGGAAAGCGCTGGTTTTTTACATCCTTGATGTAGGACTCCACCGCATTGTTGATCTCTTCATACAGGTTGTGATAGCGGCGAAGGAACCGGGGAGAGAAATCCTGGTTGATACCCAGCATGTCGTGCAGCACCAACACCTGGCCATTCACCTGACTGCCAGCACCGATCCCAATGGTAGGAATGCTGATCTCGCGGGTGACCTTCTCGGCCAGGACGGCCGGAATTTTTTCAAGCACAAGCGCAAAGCATCCGGCTTCCGCAAGCAGGTGCGCGTCTTCCACAAGCTTGCTGGCCTCTTCTTCATGGGTGGCACGCACCACATAGGTGCCAAACTTGTTGATCGACTGCGGGGTAAGGCCTAGGTGCCCCATCACCGGGATGCCCGCAGAAAGAATGCGATCGACAGACTCTATGATCTCCTTGCCACCCTCCAGTTTGACCGCATTGGCATTAGACTCTTTCATGATACGGATGGCCGACAGCAAGGCCTCCCTGCTATTGCCCTGATAGGTGCCAAAAGGCAGGTCGACAACAACAAGTGCCCGCTTTACTGCACGCATCACCGAACCGGCATGATAGATCATCTCATCCAGGGTGATCGGAAGCGTCGTCTTGTATCCAGCCATCACATTGGCAGCTGAATCGCCTACCAGGATCACATCTATCCCCGCACCATCCACAATACGTGCCATCGAATAATCATAGGCCGTGAGCATGGAGATCTTTTCCTTGCGAAGCTTCATCTCCTGCAACACGTGCGTGGTAACCTTTGTCACTTTGGATGCCTTCATCGACATGTCATTTAAATGAAAAAATACAGCCAACCACACATTCGCCAAAAGGGATGACCATGCGGGAAACTACAAACCCAAATTTTCAAACCCGGAATGGCACACAAGGGCAGGCTGCCTGAAATATTAATGTCAACAATCAGGTTGCACCGCATTAAAACGGCCAGAAGTTGTTGTCATACCAGATCTTCTCCGTGAGCTGCTCATTTAAGTCAATCAACAGCTTGTGATGGCCCTTTTCCCAGTTTGCCAGCCATTCAAAAAGCTCTTGCTCATTGGGGTCGGTGGTTTCCTTCGCCCTGTTGGCATAGACCTCCACCGACTTGTTCTCCATGTCAATGGCGGCAGAGATGGCGGCAGCTTCAAAGCCGGATCCGGAGATGTCACTGACCATCTCATCGGTCAAAATGGTGTTGGCGATGGCATCATGGCCGGGTGCCTTTTCCAGCTCGTTGTTGTCAAAGCTTCCTTCCTTGCTGTAATGTTTCAGCTGCTTTTGCAGGAAGTCGATATGGGTCTGCTCTTCCTCTGCCATCACTTCAAATATCTTACGTACATCTGCATTGGTCGTTTGACCAGCAACTTGTTCATAAAGGGCCTTGCCCCGGTGTTCCATAATGATTGCCTGCTTCAGGATATCTTGTACGCCTTCTTTTGCCATGGTGCGATTTGTTTAAAAGTGAATAATTCAGATTTTGCGCATAAAGCCTGCGCATAACCAAAACAAAAATAGGATTTTTCATCCAATTAAACGTATTTTTGCACACAAAGGCGATACCACATGGAAAACAACCCCAAGCAGCAAGTTGTTGAATGCTTTCATGCCTGGAGCGGAAGCCTGCCGGACAACGTGCAGGCCATGCCCTTATCCGGCTCCAATCGCACCTATTTCCGGCTACATGATGGTCCGGACAGCATCATCGGGGCATACAACCCCGACAAACGGGAAAACAATGCCTTTCTGGGCCTCACAAAGACTTTCCACAAAACAGGCCTGCCCGTGCCGGAAATCCTGGCCACATCGGCCGACAATACGGCCTACCTGCTTTCCGACCTGGGCGATACCACCTTGTTCAGCCTGCTGCCCCACGACGCACAGGCCACGGATTTCTCCGAAGACATCATGGATCTTTACAAGGAAGCCATCAGGCAACTGACCCGTTTCCAGCTGGAAGCACCCCGGCACATTGACTTTTCCATCTGCTATCCGCGGCATGCCTTCGACCGGCAGTCGATGCGCTGGGACCTCAACTATTTCAAATATTATTACCTTAAAACCAGCGGCCTGGCCTTTGATGAGCAGAGGCTGGAAGACGATTTTGACGCCCTCATCGCAGACCTCACTGCCGCGCCTGCAGACTACTTCATGTATCGCGATTTTCAGTCGCGGAATATCATGATCAAAGAGAATAAGCTATATTTTATTGATTACCAGGGTGGACGAAAAGGCCCGCTGGCTTACGACATGGCCTCCCTCCTCTTTGACGCCAAGGCCAACATCCCTTTTCATCAGCGGGAAGAACTGCTCAACCACTATATTGCCACCTTAAAAGACAAGGGCATAAAACATGCCGGGAACTTCCGAAAAAACTTTTATGCCTTTGTGTTGATGCGTATCTTGCAGGCACTGGGCACCTATGGTTTCAGGGGAGGTGTGGAGAAGAAATCCTTTTTCCTGGAAAGCCTGCCGTATGCGTATAATAACCTGGACTGGCTCCGCGAACAGGGCTTGTTGCCCGGCAACCTGCCCCACCTTAGCGGCATCCTGGAACAAATGCTCGACATACGGCCAGTACCTGGTCAAAAGGCCCAGGAACAAGACATCCTGCCTCCCCCCGACGACAGGCTGACGGTGAGGGTGTGCAGCTTCTCTTACAGGAAAGGCATCCCTGAAGACAACAGCGGCAATGGCGGAGGCTTCGTCTTCGACTGCCGGGCGCTGCCAAACCCCGGGAGAGAGGAGGCTTACCAAGAACTTACCGGGAAGGATCCCGAGGTGATTGCCTACCTCCGGGAACAAGAAGAGGTGCTGCGCTTCCTGGAGTCATCCGGAAAGCTATGCCACCAGGCGGTACAAACTTACCTCCGGCGTGGCTTTACCAGCCTGGCCGTGTGCTTTGGCTGCACCGGCGGCCAACACCGCTCGGTGTTCTGCGCCGAACAACTCGCAAAAAAGCTGCGCCACATCCCGGACATCCATGTCGTGGTGCAACATTTTGAAGAAGACAACTGGCCCCAAAATGGCAAATGATGACCCTGCATATGCCCAGGATCCCTGCACCGTGCCGGCAAAAGCCATGATCTTTGCCGCTGGCCTGGGCACGCGACTGCAACCACACACCAATGACAAGCCCAAAGCCCTCGTGGAAGTGAATGGCAAACCCATGCTGCTCCATGTGGCAGAAAAACTGATGACCGCAGGCGTAAAACACATCGTCGTGAACGTGCATCACCACGCAGACCAACTCCGCAAGTTCATTGAAACATGCCACTTCCCCAGCGTACGCTTCCAGATATCGGATGAAACAGACAAGCTGCTGGACACAGGTGGCGGACTTAAAAAAGCCGCCTCCATGCTGGATGGCGATCAGCCTTTCCTGGTCTATAACGTGGACGTGCTGTGCGACATTGACCTGAAGGCCCTGTGTGACCATCATCACAAGCAACAGGCACTGGCAACCCTGGCTGTCAGCAACAGACAAGCTTCACGCTATTTTTTATGGGATCATCAACGCCTGGCAGGTTGGGAAAATGCACGATATAATGAACGCATATGGGTGAAAAGCACCCCCCCGGCAAAGTTCCTAAAAAGAGCCTTCAGCGGCATACAGGTCATGTCCCCGGCGATCTTCCCAAAGATGACGGAAACAGGCTCATTTCCCATCAGAGATGTATACCTCCGGCTCGCAGCCACCCACCATATCACCTGTTTTGAACACAAGCCTGAAGGATGGCTGGACGTGGGGACACCGGAGAAGCTTGCGAAGGCGCAGGGTTTTTTTATTTAGGGTGAGGTGGAGGTTGGGGGTAAGGTGAAGCTTGGGGGGAGGAAGCAAGAAGTATGAAGTATAAAGTAAAAAGTAAGCAGGAAGAAAGTTCGGGTAAAGTGGAGGTTGAGGGTAAGGTGGAGTTTGAGGGTAAGGTGGAGGTTGAGGGTAAGGTGAGGGTTGTTTGCTGTTAGTATGAAGTAGG
>PUOJ01000051.1 GCA_003552075.1 Bacteroidales bacterium | reverse complement strand
TGTGTTTGTTACAGGATTTATAATACGTATATTAATTACTTCTTTTGACTCAAGGTCTGGCGTAAGCTGTTCAATTCCTTTTGCTAATAAGCTATGGCGATTTTCATAAAGGCGACGGGCATCTTCCCTGTCAATGGATATAATTTCTGTAATATCACCTACGGTTATCTTATAAAGCTGGTTATCGGCATCATAATTTACAAGCTCAACATCAAGAGAGATTTCACGGCAACTTTCAGAAATCTTCACCATTTTTTTTGCTTTTAGTCTTTCATGATGATATGCAAATTGTTCTCCAAAATATTTCATGGCTTGATGATACCTGTCTTTATACTCTTCGCTAGTTTCAAACTGATCCCGGGGGGCAAACAATTCTGAACGACTATTTTTTATCTGTTTATGTATATCTGGATAGTCATAAGATGCAATAAAATCAATAACATACCACAGTTTAATTTTATCACCCCACACTTGGGTTGATGCCACATACTGCCAATCTGGTGAAATGGCTACGGAGGTTACATCTGATGTATGGCCTTTTAGAGTATAAATTTCTTTACCTGCTGATATATCCCAGATTTTGATTGTATTATTATCAGATCCTGATACCAAATACTGACCATCGGATGATAAAGCTATTGAATTAACAGAACCTTTATACGTTAAATTCCGGATTTCCTTACCTGTTATTATATCCCAAATTTTTAAGGGTTCATATTCACAATTAGACCCCGATATTACATTCTTTCCATCATCTGAAAAGGCAACTGATTTTACTCGTCTCGCAAACGGTCCAATAGTGCCGTTCATAGTGCGTATTACTTTGCCTGTTTTTATATACCAAAGCTTGATGGTACAATCCGATGACCCAGATATAACAAACCGACCATCGGGTGAAAAGGCAATTGAATTCACTTCATTAGTATGACCAGTAAAAGTACGGATTTTCTTGCCTGTTGATACATCCCAAAGTTTGATAATTGGATTATCCCACGCTCCTCCTGATGCTACATATTTGCCATCGGGTGAAAAGGCAACTGACTTTACTTTACTAGGATGACCAGTAAAAGTACGGATTTCCATGCCTGTAGACACATCCCAAAGTTTGACAGTATTATCTTTAGAACCTGAAACTACGTACTTTCCAGTGGGTGAAAAAGCCACGGAAGTCACAATATGAAAATGGCCAGTAAGAGTACGGATTTCCATGCCTGTAGACACATCCCAAAGTTTGACAGTAATATCTCTGGACCCAGATGCTAGATACTGTCCATCGGGTGAAAAGGCAATTGAATTCACTTCATTAGTATGCCCAATCAAAGTAAACATTTCCTGCCCTTTCGTAATATGAAAAACTAAAAACTGTAGTAATAACAGAAAAATTATAGATTTCTTTGTAATCATAACTATATAAGTTAGTTTATTAAAAAATGCCTTATTATTGAATAATTTGTCATTGCTATCTCTCTTTTGCCTAAGTAAAAATTTTTCATCCAGTTATTAATTTCTGTTACTTGTATCGATTATTCAAATATAAAATTAACGAATTGAAAGATACAAGATTTCTTTGTGGTTATACATATATATAACAGATAGTTAGATTTACCTACTCTTCAATATCAAGTTGTTTACCAATTGGGTAGCTTTCACCTGTTTCAGGATTTGTTAAATATATATTTATTATTTCTTTTTTTTGAAGGTCACGTGTAAGCTGTTTAATACCACTTGCAACTAAATTATGGCGATTTTCATATAAACTACGAGCATTTTCCCTATCAATGTATTTGACTTCTGTAATATCACCTACCGTTATCTTATAAAGCTGGTTATCTGCATCATAATTTACAAGCTCAACATCAAGAGAGACTTCACGGCGACTTTTAGCAATCTGCTCCATTCTTTCTGATTTCAATTTTTCAATGTGTAGTGGCAATTCCTTTCTCAAATATTCTGCTGATTGTTGCTGCCTGTCTGCATATTCTTTGGTAGTTTCAAATTGATCACGTGGAGCAAACAAATCGGAACGGCTACTTTTTATGCGATCAATTATATCAGGATATTCATCAGGATATTCATGAGATGCAATAAATTTAAAAACATCCCAAAGTTTGACAGTATTATCTCCAGAACCTGACACTACATACCGGCCATCAGGTGAAAAGGCAACGGAATATACATAATCATCATGGCCGGTTAGAGTTTGAATTTTTTTTCCTGTTGAAACGTCCCAAATTCTCACAGCATTATCTTTATACTCTGACGCGGCCCATACACCTGACCCCGACACTACATACTGCCCATCAGGTGAAAAGGCAACTGATTTAACTGTTATTTCATGGTCAGCAAAAGTGCGAATTTTTTCGCCTGTAAATGCATTCCAAAGGATTATGGAATCATCCCAGTTGGTTGATATTAAATATTGTCCATCTGGCGAAAAGTCAATGGAAAATATTCCATCAATGGTAGACACCCTATGATGCCCTAAATCTTCTGATAAAGTTTGGATTTCTTCACCTGTTAATACATTCCAAAGTCTTATTGTAATATCTCTTCTAGCTGCTGATGCCACAAACGGACCAATGGGTGAAAAAGCAACGGAATTCACGGAATTACCACTGTGACCATTTATAATGTGAATATCTTTGCCCTTTGAAATATCCCAAAATTTGAGGCAATCTGCTCCAATTGCTCCCGACACCAAAAATTGTCCATCTGGCGAAAAGTCAATGGAACGTGCACCCCCCATTCGTGACCCGTTAAAGTTCGGACTTCCCTGCCTGTTGACACATTCCAAAGTTTAATTGTACGATCAAATACACTATTAATCCCTGATGCCAAAAGCTTGCCATCGGGCGAAAAGGCAACGGAAGTTACGCTAGCTCTTTGACCACCTAGAGTGCGAATTTTTTCACCTGTTGACAAACTCCAAAGTTTGATAGTGTTATCTGAGGACGTAAACGCCACATACTGTCCATCGGGAGAAAAGGCAACAGAATTTATGCTACCTTCATATCGATACTCGGTCCAAGTAAATATTAACTGTCCATATGCACAGTTAAAAACTAAAAATTTAATAAAGAGGAGAAAAAAAATCAACTTTTTTGTAATCATAGTTGTTCAATTTTATATTAACAATAAATGGATTTAAAAACATATATTAGCTAAAATTATTATTTTTCATTAATGATTATAAAGGTTTTGGAAACACCTTTTTATAATTATATACCAAAAAGTCATCAATATTTTTATTTTTATTGTTTTTCTGCCAATCTCTGTAATTATTT
>PUOJ01000049.1 GCA_003552075.1 Bacteroidales bacterium | reverse complement strand
CAGTGTGAAGGATGCTGCAGCTGCGACAATGATCAGGGTCAGCACCATGTTGGCGAATGTAGATTCTTTTTTAGCCATTTTTCACCTCCTCCCCGAATCTTTTTGGTTTAAATCCACGGTTTATCAGTGGTACGAATGCATTCATAATCAAAATGGAAAATGCCACCCCTTCCGGATAGGCCCCGAAGAACCGGATGATCATGGTGAGCAGGCCGCAGCCCACGCCAAAGATGATCATCCCCCAGGGCGCCATAGGGCTGGTGGTATAATCCGTAGCCATATAGATGGCTCCCAGCATCAATCCGCCAGTAAGAAGCTGGAATACAGGATCCGGGTATACTTCAGGATTGATGAGCCAGAACAGGGCAGCAAAGATGGCTGCAGAGCCAATAAAGGTCACCGGGATATGCCAGCTGATTATTTTTTTTATGACCATGTATATGCCGCCAAGGATGATGGCAATGGCAGAAATCTCACCTGCCGATCCTCCCATGTTGCCGATGAGCAGGCGCCCATATTCCGGCAATTGAGTCATGATCTCCGAAACCGGCACGCCCTGGGTAACACCGTCCTTAAGCGCTGTAAGTGGCGTTGGGCCGGTAACCACGTCTGTCAGTTGTGTTGTAAAGGCAGTAGGCTTTGGATACGTAGTCATTTGCACTGGGAAGGAGATCATCAGAAAAACCCTTCCTACCAATGCCGGGTTAAATGGATTTTTACCCAGTCCGCCAAACGTCATTTTTCCCATCCCTATGGCTACGGCTGAACCAATCACCATCAGCCCAAGCGGCAGATTGGCCGGCACGTTAAAGGCAAGCAGCACGCCGGTGATGATGGCAGAACCGTCAAAAATGGTAACCGGGCCTTTTATTAGGTATTTCTGAATGATGAATTCAAAAAACATGCAGGAAACAACTGCTGTCAGCGTAATCAGTATGGCGGGAAGTCCGAAAAAGTAGAATGATACCAGCATGGCGGGTATCAGCGAGAAAATCACGCCATACATCAAGCTGCTTACCGACTCCTTTGCATGGTAATGGGGTGACCCTGATACGGTTAGTAACTTCATGTGTGTATATATTATTTTGTCAAAATATCAAAATATTCAAAAGTTTTGGGTTAAAGGGTTTGAGGTTTGAAGTTTGAGGTTACCCGAGGTATTTGTGTGCATTTGTGAAAACCATTTGTGTTAATTTGTGGATTGACAGCATTCCAATTAACTCCATAACCCCTCAACCTTAATCTTAATCTTAACCTTAACCTTAACCACTTCGTTCTCTTATCATCTTGCCAACACGCGTCTTTCCAACCCGGATATGGTCCAGCAGGGGTTTGGCCGATGGGCAGATATACAGGCACGAACCGCATTCCATGCAGTCCATGATGCGTTCATCCTCACACTCTTCCAGGCGTTGCTTTTCGGCGAGCTGGGCCAGCAGATAGGGCTCGAGTCCCATCGGGCAGATAGTCAAACACCTGGCACACCGGATGCAATTTTGCTCTGGAGGTCTGGGAGACTCGTTTTCGGTAAAGATCAGGATGCCGGATGTCCCCTTTGTCACCGGTACTTCCAGGTCATTCAGGGCCTTTCCCATCATCGGGCCGCCATTGATCACCTTGCCGGTGTCTTCAGGCAGACCGCCAGCAGCCTCGATCAGCGCAGATACAGGCGTGCCGATCCGTGCCATGAAATTGGACGGCTTCTTAACGGAAGTTCCTGAGACCGTCACTACGCGTTCAATGAGCGGTTTGTTTTTCTGAACTGCCTCATATACAGCAAATGCGGTTCCTACATTGTGCACCACACAGCCCACTTCGATGGGGAGTTTGCCGGAAGGCACTTCCCGATTTATTAATGCCTTGATCAGCTGTTTTTCGGCACCCTGCGGATATTTTACTTCCAGGGCCTGGACGCTGATTCCGTCATAATCTGCTGCCAACCTGGTCAGATGCTGGATGGCATCCGGCTTATTCTGCTCAATTCCGATAATGGCTTGTTTTACACCAAGGGCTTTCATTTGAAGCTCTATACCCACCATGATCTCCTCCCCTTTTTCCATCATCAGGCGGTGATCAGCCGTAAGACAGGGTTCACATTCTACCCCATTGATGATCAGGTACTCGGCCTTTTTCCCTTTGGGCACATTCAATTTAACGTGCGAAGGGAAGGTAGCACCGCCCATCCCAACGATTCCGGCTTCCTGGACTTTCGTCATGATCTCTTTGGCATCCAGGTCACATTGTTTCTGCAGGCCTTCATCCAATTCAATGCCCTCTTCCCACTCATCTCCTTCTACATCGATGATGATGGCCTTTTTGCGATACCCTGAGGCATCAACCACCGCATCGACCTTCTTCACCTTGCCGGAAACCGACGAGTGAATATGTGCAGATATAAATGCTTCGCCTTTGGCGATCCGCTGGCCTGTTTTCACCTGGTCTCCCCTGGCTACCACAGGCTCCGCAGGGACTCCCAGGTGCTGCGCCAGTGGAATGGCAACACTTTTGGGCGGATCAAGCCGCTCAATGGTCTGTTTTTCCGCCAATTTGTTTTCCGGAGGGTGCACACCCCCCATGGTAAATGTTTTCAATGCTCGCATCGAATATCGGGTCTTCAGTTTTACAAATTATTCGGTTGTCGCTTCTTTTTCCACTTTCTTTTTCCTCACCGGAAAATTCAGCTCGTGGATGGCATTGGTCGGGCATACCGGAGGGCACTTACGACATAGGGTACATTTCTCATAGTCGATGTATGCCAGGTTATTTTCGAGTGTGATCGCGTCAAACTTACACTCTTTCAAACACTTTCCGCAGCCGATACAGGCCACCTTGCAACTTTTGCGCGCCACGCCACCCTTTTCCTCATTGATGCAGGACACAAAAATGCGCCGGTTTTTTTTGCCTTTTTTGCGCATTTCTATGATATTACGCGGACATTCTTTCACGCAGGCTTGGCAGGCCACACACTTATCATCCAAAATAACCGGGAGGTTGGTATTCTTATCCATGTACATGGCATCAAAGTCACATGCTTCGACGCAGTCGCCACAACCCAGGCATCCGAAGGGACATCCTCCTTCACCGGCAAACAGGTTGTGCGCAAAGGCACAGGTCATCGCGCCTTCATATTTCACTTTGGGCGGAGCAAACTCCCGGCTGCCATTGCAGCGCAGGACCGCAATCATTGGTGTTGATTCTCCAGCCTCCCATCCCATGGCCTTGCCGATGTCCTGCATCACCTCGCTTCCTCCTGGAGGACAGCTAAAGCCATCCAGGCTCTCCGCCTTGACAATGGCCTCAGCGAGTGCACGGCAACCTGCCAGGCCACAGCCACCGCAATTCGCCCCGGGAAGTAACTCTTCCACTTCATCGATGCGGGGATCCTCAATGACTTTAAATTTCTGGGCCACCAAAAACAATACGATGGCAGCTACACCACCTATGGCACCAAGCGAAACGACCGAAAGGACTGTGATTTCATTGAATAGTTCGTTCACTGCTACAGATTTTGTTAGTGAATGAAGAATTATCTCTCGCTCAATTCCGAGCGTTGTTAAGTGAATATCACCCAACAATGGGCAAAAATAGAAAACTAAATGAAAATCAAGGTGCCGGGAAAGCCATTTTTACACCATTTAAGCACGCTGATTATCTGACGATTACAAGGTAAGCCATATCAAACACCAGAAACAACATCTGATAATCAGGGATATAGAAAGTAGTTTAGAATTGCTCTAAATTTCACCCCCACCCCAGACCTTTCGACCTTTAGACTTTTCGACATTTAGACATTAGTCTTTTCGTCTTTTTGTCCTTCCACCCTTACCCCCCCGATTATCGAATCTTTGCAGCACACAAACCATCACCCCACCACAAAGCATCCGCATACCCCGACCTTTCGACCTTTAGACTTTTGTCCTTTCGTCCTTTTGTCCTTTTGTCGTTTTGTCATTTTACTTTCCCAACGGCCTGATGGAGAAATGAAAGGTTTGCCGGAGCTTGTGCCGGTAATGATAGAGGAGCGCATAATAAGGGGCCATCAGCAGCACGGCCACCAGGGCGGAAAGGCCCTCATTGCCCGTGGCATAGAACATGATGGCAAGTGCAGCCAACAATATTAGGAAGGGGAGCATGTAGCCCATCAACAGCGCTTTATAGCCAAGCGCGCGCGACAGGATCACTTCCACAGGCTGGCCGGGGTAAAAGTCTCTTGGAAGCATGTCCGGTCCGGCCCTGCGAAGATCGATCTCTATGGCCTTTTCGGTGGATTCGCCCATGCCGCAGTAACTTTTGGCCTGGCATTTTCCGCAGGCGGCCTGGGATTCTATCTTCACCAGGACATCATGCCCGTCGACCCGCTCAACCACACCGGGGTGGCATATCTGTTGTGCGTGTCTGTTTTCCATGATACAAAGATAGGAAAAGTTGAATAGCGGTTACCGGGCAATGCGCATGGATATGCGGTTAATAATATGAAAATACCTACATTTGTATAATGTTATGAAAAAGGCTGTTGGCTGTTGGCTGTTGGCTATTGGCTGTTGGCTGTTGGCTGTTGGCTATTGGCTATTGGCCGTTGGTTGTAAGCTGTTGATCGATAGGGCTATATGGGTGTTTGATTATCAGGCCTTTTGACATTTTGACATTTTGACATTTCGACTTTTAGCCTTTTAAACAAAATCTTTCCCTATGAAGAATACCATGAATGCTACAATATGGATATCCATCCTGTTGGTCCTTTTTGCTGGCAGTTGCACGACAGAGGGTAAACAGCTGGAGGAGGAGCAATACCTGATCATGCTGTCGATGGATGGCTTCCGGTGGGATTATGCCGACCGGACCCACACACCGAACCTGGATTACATTGCTGCCAACGGGGTAAGCACGGAGTACGTCAAGCCGGCCTTCCCCAGCAACACCTTCCCCAATCACTATACCATGGCCACCGGGCTTTATCCTGACAATCACGGGATTGTCAACAACAATTTTTATTGTCCGGAGCTCGACATGACCTACCGGATGCGTGACCGCGATGCGGTGGAAGATGGCAGGTTTTACGGTGGAGAACCGATCTGGGTGACCGCTGAAAAACAGGGCATGACAGCCGCATCCTATTTCTGGGTTGGTTCTGAAGCACCCGTGAAAGGCATGCAACCTTCCTATTGGAAAATTTATGATACGGGGCACGCTTTCGCCGACAGGGTAGACACGGTGGCCTATTGGTTGCAGTTGCCCATAGAAGAGCGTCCCCAGCTGATCACCTTCTATTTTCACGAACCCGACTCACAGGGCCATCGCACTGGTCCGGATAGCGAAGAGATCGATGAGCTGGTGACCGAGCTCGACAGCCTGGTAGGCGTGCTCATTGATCACATCAGTAAGCTGCCCATCGCCGACCAGGTAAACCTGATCGTCACCTCCGACCATGGGATGACCGAGAGAAGCCAGGAGCGTTATGTGGATGTGGGACAATACGTGGATCGGGACTGGCTTGACATCTCTTTCGGGCACAACCCGGTACAGTTCTGGCGGCCTGCGGAAGGGATGAAGGACAGCATTTACCATATCATGAAGGAAGTGGAAAATGTCCATATCTGGCGTGCGGGAGAAGTTCCTGAGCGCCTCAACTTTGGGCACAATCCACGCGCCCTGGATCTGATCGTGCTGGCCGACTCGACCTGGAACATCGGATGGGGAGAACCTGAAGAGCGCTTCTATACTGGCGGCGGACATGGCTGGGACAATGCCAAGAAGGACATGCACACCATTTTTTATGCCATGGGGCCAGCCTTCAAGGAAGGCCACGTGCACGAGCCTTTCGAGCTTGTTGACCTCTATCCGTTGATCACTGAGATCTTGGGCCTTGATCCTGCCCCGGTAGATGGAAAACTGGAACGTGTGCAGGGCATGCTCAGATAGCATGGGGTAAATACATTCAAGGCAGGTGTAAACCAATGTGCAGACCACACCATATCAATGGCAAAAGCAGGGCGGTTGCCGTGGGGAACACTCCACTGGGTGCAGATTATCCCATCCGCATCCAATCAATGACCAAAACAGACACCCGTCAGGTGCCTGCCACCTTGGAGCAATGCATCAAGGCCATTGATGCAGGCGCCGATTACATGCGGATCAGTATCCCTGATGATGCATCCCTTAAAGCTTTTGAACAAATTAAGGCCAGGCTGATCAATGGCGGTTATACCCACCCACTGGTTGCAGACATTCACTACCGCCAGGATCTGGCCATTGAAGCTGCCGCCGTCGCAGACAAGCTGCGCATCAATCCCGCCAATTTTGCCAATCAGGCCGGGACACACGTCGCTACAGGAAACACAAAAGCATCCCCAACAAAGACACGCGCTGCGCTCCGGCAGGAACTCGTCACGCAGCTCGAACCCCTGGTGGCCGCATGCCGCAAGCACCACACCGCCATCCGGCTGGGAGGCAATGCCGGCTCACTGACCGGCCAAGTCCACAGAAAAGATCCGGTCCACACCCTCGTCAATGAAAACCTGGACTACCTGGACATCCTCGAAAGCCTGTGCTTTTTTCAATCCATCGTATCGGTAAAAACAAGCAGCCCGGCAGAAACTGTGACGGCATGCCGCCTGATGCACCACAACATGCAAAAAACAGGTCAGCGCTACCCTATGCACATAGGGGTGACAGAGGCCGGGATGGGAGTGCCCGGAAGGATCTCTTCTGCCCTGGGCACCATGCCTGTGCTGATGGAAGGCATTGGTGATACCATCAGGGTAAGTCTGACGGAAGCACCGGAAAACGAAATACGCTTTGCGCGCCAGCTGATCGCAGGTGCTTCAGGTAAGCTTACCCACCATTGCAACACGTCTTTCCATGACCAGAGGCTGCAAATAGACTGTGACCTGGAAGACCGTGACAGTTTCATGGCAGCACTGGCCTACGAATGGACCAGGTTCGAGGAAAAAGCAGCTGTCAGACAGCTGTGCATCCGTGCATTACACCCTGCCAACAGAGATCTGGAAGCGGAGTTGGCAAACAACATCATGCAGGCGGCCGGCATGCGCAACACAGGCACTCGTTTTGTCAGCTGCCCGGCATGCGCCAGGACAAAGGCTGACATGGAAAGCTTATGCCACACCTTTTCTCGCGAACTGGGGCATTACCCCGGCGTCAGCATCGCCATCATGGGCTGCATGGTCAACGGGCCTGGTGAAATGGCCGATGCGGATTACGGTGTCATTGCTACGCACAAAGGGAAGGTGAATCTCTTTGAGGGCAGACATTGCCGGGCTAAGCACATCACGGCAAAGGAAGCCATCACGCATATACAACAAAGACTCAGGCAAAGCGCTCCGGACCACAACAAATAACAGCCGCTTCCAAATTACCGGTACTTTACAAGGAACCATCCGGGTTTATAGTTTATCCGCAGGGGATTTGATCATATCCGCCTGCGACCATTGGAGTCGCAGTAACTGCAAGCGGCACCGGTATTTTTCACCGCGGCATTATGGTCATGGATTATGTAAAAGGTAGTATATTTGCTTTTAAAATAGACTAAGCAATGAATATTCTGATCACAGGTGACAGCCAGGTTGCGCTGCACCTTGCTGAGCTTTTGTCGGGTGAAAACCATGACGTGACCCTGGTGGCACCGAACAAAGACCTGCTCAAGGTCATTGAGTCCTACTCTGACCTGCTCACCATTGTAGGAGACTCGACCTCCATACAGGTGTTGAAAAATGCGGATGTGCGGCGGACAGAACTGGTTATCAGTGCACATAATGACGGAAGGTTAAACCTGCTCACTGCCTTGCTTGCCAAGCGCCTGGGGGCAAAAAAATGCATTGCAAAGGTCAATGAACCCGAATACCTTACCCAGGAGTGCAAAAGGCATTACAAAGACCTGGGAATTGACTACCTGGTTTCTCCCGAGCTCATCGCAGCAAAAGAGATCGCGAACCTGCTGACCAATACGGCTGCTGCAGAGATTTTTGATTTCACCGACCACAAGCTATCCCTCATGCTGGTGAAGCTGGAGGCCGGCGCGCCAGTGATTGGCAAAACCCTTCGTGAGATAGCCAAAGAATATGAACAATTGAATTTCCGGGCGGTTTCCATTCACCGGCGGGCAAAAACCATCATTCCAAGGGGCGATGACCGTTTCCAGGTGGACGACCTGGCCTATGTGGTGACCAAACCGAAAGGCATCGACCACCTCCTGGAGTTGGGTGGCAAAAAACGCTTCGAAATCAATAACGTGATGATCGTGGGTGGTGGCGCAGTGGGCAGCCAGGCTGCCGCATCGCTCGAAAAAGATTTCAGCGTGAAACTCTTCGACATAAACGTGGAGCGGGCAAATGAACTCTCAGACCAATTGCGCTCTACCCTTGTAATCAATGGGGATGCAAGGGACATCAACCTGCTCGAGAGCGAAAGTGTCTCCTCCATGGATGCTTTCGTGGCGGTGACCAACAACTCGGAAACCAATATCCTCACCTGTTTGCTTGCCAAGCGCTATGGGGTGAAGAAAACGATCGCCCTGGTAGAAAACATTGACTTTATTGAGATATCACAAAGTGTGGGCATTGACACCATCATCAACAAAAAGCTGGCCACCGCCAGCTATATCATTCGTTTCACCATGACTGCAAATGTGGTCTCCACAAAGTGCCTCACCAGTGTGGATGCAGAAGTCTTTGAATTCCTGGCGGCGGAAGGGTCTCCCGTGACGAAAAAAAACATACGTCGCCTGAACTTTCCGCGTGACGCCATCATTGGCGGTGTCATTCGCGACAATGAAGGGTACATCGCGCGGGGCGACATGCAGATACAGCCTGGCGACAAGGTGGTGGTGTTTGCACTGCCTGACGCCTTCGATGGTGTCGACAAGATGTTCAAAAGCAAATCGTGAACACCAACAACCTGAAATCTCCCTATGTTAAGCATCTGCATCCCCATATATAACTGCGACGTCAGAAAATTGGCAAAAACCCTGCAAAGACAAGCCAATCAACTGGAAACGGATGCAGAGCTAATTTTGCTTGACGATGCGTCGGCACCTGCATACCAAAAGCTCAACAGGAAACTGGACGGAGAAACGGGAATACACTATGAGGAGCTGACCCGCAACGTGGGAAGAAGCCGGATAAGAAACGTACTCGCAGACAAGGCCAAGGGGTCCCACGTCCTCTTTATGGACTGTGACACCCTTGTCACCCATGAGGATTATCTCGCATTGTATGCTCAACAAATGAATAAGTCCCATGTAGTATGCGGCGGACATATATATGACACCAGGCCTGCAGAACAAAAATACCTGCTGCATTGGACAGTTGGCTCAAACAGGGAGGTCAGAAGTGCCCTTGGCCGGCAAAAGAGGCCGTATCATTCTTTCATGACAAGCAATTTCATGATCGCCAGGGAGGTAATGCAGGATATCCGGTTTCATGAAAACCTGCAAGGTTACGGCCATGAAGACACCATGTTTGGTTATGAATTAAAAAAGAACCACATCCCCATAAACCATATTGAAAACCCCCTGCTTCATGCAGGACTGGAAGATGCAGACAGCTTCCTGAAAAAAAGCAGGGAAAGCATCATCAACCTGATGAAATCCTGGCATATGACCGGCCACGACATGGAATATGCCCAAATGGTGACCATTCTTGAAAACTACCTGCGGTACAAGAGCTACAGACTTTTCTGGCCACTAAAACAATCTGCCCCAAGGGTCAGGATGATGTCGGAAAAAAACCTTAAAGGGAAAGCTCCCCGGATGTGGGTTTTCGACCTGTACAAACTCTGCCATCTTCACTGGTATGATACCAGTTAACTTGATCCAGGCGTTTGCTTGAGTCCGGAAGCTGGCTTCCTGCTCCGGGATTTCACGCGGGCAGAAAGCTACAGGTAGAAAATGAGCCAAGCCATGCCGGTTTCATTGTGGCGCGCCCTGCACCTGCATGAATAATACAGGTTAAACAGGTTTACACTTTTTGTAAACAAAATTCAGGACAGGTCAGACGGAGATTGCCTCAACATACCACATAGATTTCAAGTATCTGGCAGCTGTCTTCAGGTTCCAGGCTCAGATTATTGATCTCTGCAGGGATTAGCAGGCATTCCCCGGCAGCCGCCTGGACGGAGCCACCGGCATAGTTGATGGTGAACCGGCCTTTCAAACAAACGTAAATCACGAAGGAGTCCACAAACACATATTCCTGATTGATTTTCTGGTCAAACAACAACAGGCGGGTAGTAAACTCCGGAGAGCTGACCAGTTCAACAGGCAGATTTTTTCTGATTTGATAGGCCACCTGGCCTTCCCTAGGAGAAAAATCGATCACTTCCATGGCTTCTTCGAGGTGCAGTTTCCTGGGATTGCCATCGATGCCGGGCCGGTCCCAATCATACACGCGATAAGTGATGTCCGATGCCTGCTGGATCTCACAAAGGGTAACCCCTTTTCCAATGGCATGCACCTGCCCGGTAGGAATATGAAAGACATCCCCTGGATTTGCCGGATAAACATTCAGCAACTCTTTCAGCGACTTATCCATCAATTTTTCCCGAAAAAGCCCTGGCGTGACATCTTTGCGAAAGCCCAGCATGATCTCTGCACCGGGCTCCGCATCCACCACATACCACATCTCCGCTTTGCCCTTGCTATGATGCCGTTCCATGGCCATGGCATCTCCGGGATGCACCTGGATGGAAAGGTCATCATCAGTATCCAGAAACTTGATAAGCAAGGGGAAAGTGGCGCCAAACCGATCAAAAACAGCCTCCCCAACCATCTCACCCATATATACCTCGATCAATTCAGGGAGCTCATTGCCCTCCAGAAAGCCATTTCTCACCACGGAAACATTACCAGGCATGCCGGATATCTCCCAACTTTCGCCACAATTGGGGAGCGGGTCAAAATCCTTGCCAAGCAGTGCATTGAGCTTCCTGCCGCCCCAAACCTTCTCCTGCAGGATCGGAGTAAATTTCATCGGATACAGTGTGTACATATGATATAATAACAGTTTATGGCCATTCCACTTCTTCTTCATCATCCATGGCAACTGCCCAGCTGACCAACACAAGCTGCTCCTTTTCAAAGACAAACTGCATGTGGGCGTCATGGAAAAACAGGATCAGCTCATCCAGGTCCTTGTCTTCCTCCACTTCATGCGATTCAAATGCATGCTCCTCCATCAGTTTGATGATGCCATCCTTGTCCAGTTCAAAAACTTTTTGCCCAAACAGGCTTGCATCCGGATGGTCCGTTTCGAAGTTGGTGCAAAGGTTGTCAAGCGCTTTTTCAAAATAAACGGCATGGCCATCCTCCCAGTAGCTCCAAACCTCTACCTCTTGGATATCACCCTCCATGTCAATGACTTCCGTCTCCTCAGGCTTACCCAATGTCTTTTCAACTTCCTGTTGCGTAGCGCCAAATTTTAAGGGACCAAAGCCCTTCAAGGGTTTAATTTCTGTAATTTTCTTCATGGCATTGATGTGTTTATGATTAAATAAATCCGGTCATATAAACCGGGCACTTTGAGCGTGCGGCGAAGCCAAACTCACCATGACAGAATCATCTTTCTGTTTTTTAATCCGTTGACATAACCTGGTTCGGATGACCTGCTTTTTTGATATTCGGTTGGTGTGCAAATATATGGATTAATTCGCCCGCACCCATGATTAAAGAAGCTACTTAAAAGGAGAATCCGGTTCCCTGGCCATGTGTTGATACACCAGTTTATCGGTCCAGGAAGGGAAGAACTTGTTCAACAGGACGGTCAACTTACCCTGTCGTGTAAGGATCAGGGTTCTTTTTCTGCGGATGATGGCGTTGATGACATGGCTGGCTACGGTTTCTGCCGGCATCATGCGCTCTTCGTCCCGTGGCGACTCACCTTGCGCAGTACCATCTTTGGAAAGGGCCGTCCTTCTTATGCCGGAAGCCGTAAAGCCTGGGCAGGCGATCAGCACATGCAAGCCGTTCTTCAGGTTTTCCACCCTTACACTCTCCAGGAAGCCCTGCAGGGCAAACTTGGAGGCGCTATACCCACTGCGGGCAGGCAGTCCCTTATAGCCGGCGATGGAACTGACACCTGCGAGGCTGCCCTGCGATTTCAGCAACCAGGGAAGGGCATGCCGCGTACAGTAAACTGCACCCCAGAAATTGATATTCATCAGCTTTTCCAATACTTCCGGCCGCGTCTCCGAAAAAAGGGCACGCATGGAGATGCCCGCATTGTTGATGAGCACGTCAATACCCCCGAACCTGGCCACGGCGGCATCTGCCAGCTTCCGGCAATCCTCCTCAATGGCCACATCCGTTGGTACGACGAGATATTTTTCCGGGGGCACTCCCTTTACAATCTCCTGCATGCCCTCCGCATTTCTCGCCGCAAGTACCACACGCGCCCCACGGCGGAAGGCTTCAAGTACCAAGGCCCTGCCAATGCCCGATGATGCACCGGTGATGATGATCACTTTGTCCTTCATATGCATTGATGTCATAATGTCTGAAATTCGAAATGTCAATAATTTAGTAGTTCATGGCCGCATGAATGCCCCATAAAGATAAGCAAATTCATTATTTTTGCTTGCAAACAAATTGCCAAGCTACCCTTTGCCCCGTCGGCATCCGGGGACTTTTAGACTTTTAGACATTTCGACTTTTTGACATTTCAACC
The DNA here is from genome assembly GCA_003552075.1 of Bacteroidales bacterium. GTDB lineage: Bacteria > Bacteroidota > Bacteroidia > Bacteroidales > UBA7960 > PUPG01. The sequence continues at coordinate 31,785 of PUOJ01000049.1, read as the reverse complement.
ATGCAACTCATTGAAGTAAACGACCGAAGGACAATCCGTGACTTTCACCGCGTGCCCCGCAGGATATACGCAGAAGATTCCAATTGGATTCCACATCTTGAAAAAGACATAGAAGCCGTTTTTGATCCTTCGGCAAACGCCCGTTTCGAAAAAGGAGAAGCCATCAGGTGGATATTGCGGGATGCGCATGGCAATCCGCTGGGGCGCGTAGCCGCATTTATAGACTACACCCGTTCAGCCAAGGAAAAGCAGCCCACCGGGGGGATGGGCTTTTTTGAATGCATCGATGATGAAAAGGCGGCATTTCTGCTTTTCGACACCTGCAAAGATTGGCTTATGCAGCGGGGGATGGAAGCCATGGACGGCCCCATCAACTTTGGGGAAAAAGAACGATTCTGGGGTTTGCTGGTCGACGGACACCGGTGGCGCCCCCCTTATCTCATGAACTACCAGCCTCCTTATTACCGGCACCTTTTTGAAAGCTATGGTTTCAGGAACTATTATGAACAATATGTATATTACGCACCTACTGACACCGAACTGCCGGCCATTCTGAAAAAGAAGTTTCAACGACTGACTGAAACACAAGGTTATCATTTTGAACACATGAAAATCAAGCATATTGGAAAATATGCAGAAGATTTCATGACCATCTACAACAAGGCCTGGGGTGAGGCGCATAAAAACTTTACCCCCATGACAAAGACACAAGCCTTGCAAACCTTCCAGTCGATGAAGGCGGTGATCGATGAAGAACTGGTCGTTTTTGGCTACCACGAGGACAAGCCAGTGGCTTTTATCATCAGCATCCCTGAACTGAATGAATTATTCCGCTACGTGAACGGCAAACTGGATATCCTGGGAAAGCTTAAGTTCCTTTACCACCGCTGGCGAGGCAAATGCCGCACCATCTATGGCCTGGTTTTCGGCATCGTTCCGGAATACCAGCACCGCGGACTGGAAAGCGCGCTGATTATGTCATTACAGCAGATCGTATCCAGAAAAAACTACTACAGTGGAATGTATATCACCTGGCTCGGCGACTTCAATCCGAAAATGATCCGGATAGTGGAACATATCCAGGCAAAAAGAAGGTTTACGCTGATCACCTATCGCCACCTTTTTGATCGACAGGCCAGTTTCGAGCGGCATCCGGTCCTGAAATAGTGCTTTTTGGGGGCTTTGTGAAGAAAAAACACTGCTTTTTTTTGCTATTTTCATTTTTGGACTTATCTTTGCCACCGCAAAAACAGACACATCGGCCTGTTTTATTTGCAAGGATGACTTGGTAGCTCAGCTGGTAGAGCACGTCCCTTTTAAGGATGGGGTCCTGGGTTCGAGCCCCAGCCAAGTCACAAAAGAGGGTGTCTCCAAAGTCAGAGACACCCTCTTTTTATTCGCACTGCTACCCGAAAAGTCTTTCAAAAATTCAATTCTCAGCTGCTTTACAAATCTTATGAGACAGCTATTTTTGTAGGTATGGATCATGCAGGCCAGGTAAACGCATACGGCAAGACAGCCTGTTGATACCCGCATAATCATTTAGACTAAAAGGCAGCCATCAGCAGATCGATGTCCTTGTAAGGAAGTCGGAAAAACTCACCAATATATTGATTGGTTACCGTACCATTGAATATATACACGCCCTGCCGCACGCCGGGGTCCCGTTTCAGCATGTTTTCGGCACCCCCCTCCTCCCCGATGTTTAAAAGTACCGGAGCAAAGAAGTTGCTGAAAGCACAAGAGGCCGTATTGGGCACGCGACTGGCAATGTTTGGCACACAGTAATGCGTTACGCCAAGTTTTTTGAATACCGGTTCTGAATGTGTGGTAATGGTACTGGTTTCAAAACATCCACCCTGGTCGATGCTTACATCCACGATGACACTTCCCTTTCTCATGGTGCTGACCATCTCTTCGTTTACAATGACAGGTGTGCGACCCCAGGAGGAATGAACGGCTCCAATAGCCACATCTGCTGTTTTCAATGCCTTGGCCAGCACCTTTGGCTGGATGATGGAGGTATATACCCTGGTGCTCAGGTTGTTTTGCATCCGGCGCAGTTTGTATACAGATGAATCAAACACTTTAACAATGGCACCAAGACCCGTGGCAGCCCTGACAGCGTATTCGCCCACCGTGCCGGCACCAATGATCACCACCTCGGTGGGCGTGATGCCCGATAAGCCGCCAAACATGCGGCCCTGACCATAAGTCTTGTCACTTAGGTATTCAGATGCAATAAGGATTGCAGTATTGCCAGCGATTTCACTCATGCTGCGCACGAGCGGAAAGGTGTTGGCCTTGTCCTTGATGTATTCAAATGCAATGGCCGTCACTTTTTTGGCCATCAGCTTCCGGAAATATTCCTCTTTTTGCATGGGCAGGGCAACAGTGGAAAACAACACCTGTCCCTGGCGCACATAGTCGAGCTCTTTGTCGGTGAGCGGCGAAACTTTCAGCAGAATATCAGCCTTAAAGACCTCTTTGGCTGAATACACGATGTCGCAACCAGCCTCACGGTACTCTTCATCCGTAAAAAATGCACTTTCACCGGCTTTTGACTCAAAAAGGATGGTGTGCCCGTTACGGGCAAGCAGCGAGGCCGCCTCCGGACATAGTGCAATGCGGTTTTCATCGGGTGTGGTTTCCACCGGGACCCCGATCACCAGGTTGTTTTTCTTTTTTTTAACCTCGAGCATTTCCTCCTGCGGACTGAAATGCCACGACTTGGAAAAGCTGATATATCCGCTACCGGTAGTACCTTCCATGCTGTTTTGTTAATGGATTAGTGCAGCCATATCCGCATCCCATGAAAACAGGAAATACACAAGCTGGAAAAGCCATGCAATTCCCCCTGAAAGAGGTTTCCAATGGGTTTTTCCACTTGCTTTGCGCACAGGCATATCAAAGTTAGTGAATTCAATGGGAAATTGCCACTTTTGAGCAGATTTTTCCGCAAAAGGTTATGCAGAGAAAGCACCCAACAGGAAAACAACCGGGGTTCAGATGATGAGAATGTAAGCAGGGGAATCAGTGGCTTAGTAGACAGCAGGTGATGCAAAGGTTGGTAAAACAGCCAGGAATCTTTACAAAGAGGAGGCAAGCCTGTGTTAAGACTCAGAAAATCAAAAGGATATTATGCGTCCTTCACCATCCATCTGCATGTCGACAACCACAGTATCTTCAGGCAGGAGCGACTCCACCTTTTCGGGCCACTCAATCAAACAGTAATTGCCCGAATAAAAATAATCCTCATAGCCCAGGTCATAAACTTCTTCCTGCTTGCTGATGCGGTAAAAGTCAAAATGATAGACCGGATCACCCTGATCAGATATGTAATGGTTCACAATCGGGAAACTGGGACTGCTGACCAGGTCGCTTACCCCCAGTTGTAAACATATGGCTTTGATTATCGTGGTCTTACCCACGCCCATCGGTCCGTAAAAAGCAAATATCTTCGATCCTGGGTAGCTCTCGAGGAGTGCCCTCGCGGCTTCCTGCAATTGATCCACGTGGGTTATCCGGTAGCGTTGCTTCTGTCTTGTGGCTCCTTTCTGCTTCATGTCTTAATCAATTAACCCGGGGCGCTGCCACCGGGTACTGGCCAGCTGCGTCAGGGCGGCCCGGTCAAAGCGCGCAATGGTCAGCACCCGGTGCACTATGCACAGGTCACTTTTGTACAAGTGCTGTCCTGACGAATCCCTGAATGAACCGGCAACAGCACGGGAGCTGCGGCAATTAACTATCGTGGTTTCAGATATACAAATGGAATAAGCATCTCATCCATTGACACCCCGCCATGCTGAAACGTATTCCGGTAATAGTTCACAAAGTAATTATAATTGTTGGGATAAACAAAAAAGTGGTTTTCCTTTGCGAAGATGAAGTTTGCACTTACATGATCCTTTGGCAGGTAGGCATCAGCCGGATTTTTAACCTCAAAAACCTCATCCGGATCATACTGAAGGTTTTTCCCTGTTTTGTAACGGAGGGTGGTATTGGTGTTTTTGTCTCCAACCACTTTGGTGGGATGGTGGACAAGGATGGAGCCGTGGTCAGTGGTGAGGATGATCGGAATTTGCTTTTCACCCAGTTTGCGAATGATTTCCAGCAAGGGCGAATGGTCAAACCAGCTTTGGGTGATGGAGCGATAGGCCGCTTCGGTTTCAGCGAGTTCCTTGATCACTTCCATCTCCGTCCGTGAGTGAGACAGCATGTCAACAAAATTGTACACGAGCACATTCAGCTTCTGCCCAATATAATTGCTCAAATTGCCCAGCAGTTTTCTGCCGGCGGTAAGGTTTAGTATTTTATGGTAGTTGAAAGGCACCCCACCGCCGAAACGCTTGATCTGTTCAGCCAGCAATTCAGACTCATATTGGTTTCTGGCACCTTCATCCGACTCGCGCACCCAGTATTGCGGGAATCTTTTCTGGATCTCCCCTGGCAACAACCCGGCAAAAAAAGCATTGCGTGCGTACTGGGTAGCAGTGGGAAGGGAGCTGCAATACACATCTTCAACTGCCACGCGGTATATTTCCTCAAGTTTTGGCTGGATCACCTTCCATTGATCAAATCGGAGGTTGTCAATCAGGATGAGGAAGACCTGTTTCTCCTCCCTGATCAGCGGCAGACACTTTTCACGGAAGACGGTGTGAGACAATACCGGTTTTGTATCCGCACTTCCTTTGAGCCAGTCCACGTAATGATCTTCAACGAATCTGCAAAATACGTTGTTTGCTTCGGCTTTTTGCTGCAGGAAGATGTCGCGCAAGCTTTCGTCGTGCGACTTGGTCAGTTCCAGCTCCCAGTATACCAGCTTCCGGTAGATGTCTTTCCACTCTTCGAAGTCGAGCGATGGAGAAAGGCTCATCCCGATTTGCCGGAATTCCTGTTGATATGACATCGACGTTTTTTCGCTGACCAGCTTGCGATTTTCGAGATTTTTTTTGAGTGCCAGCAGGATCTGGTTAGGGTTTACCGGCTTGATGAGGTAATCTGAAATATTGCTGCCTATGGCTTCATTCATGATGGCTTCTTCCTCACTCTTGGTGATCATCACCACCGGCAGCCCCGGGTATTTGCTTTTGATCTTGCCGAGGGTCTCCACCCCAGTAAGACCAGGCATGTTTTCATCGAGGAAGATAATGTCAAAGGAGTTGTCTTCTATCAGGTCGAGTGCTTCGGAGCCGCTGTTGGTTGTAGCCACGTCGTAACCTTTTTCCCTGAGAAAAAGGATATGTGGTTTTAAAAGATCTATTTCATCATCTGCCCAAAGAATTTTCGCATTTGTCATAGGGAGTAAATTTAGCGGTCCTCAGCAAATGTAACCAAAAAAAGGTGAACTTTATTTTGCCTGCTTGCCAAAAAATCTGAAATTAGCTCATGTGATTCATGCAGGTTGATGGAGAGCCTGCGGGTCAGTCGAAAAAATCTTTTTGGCCATATAGGCAAATATTGGTAACTTGCGGCCGCATTTAACCCAAGCATTAATTGAATGGAGTATTCAGCCAGACAGATTGCCGATTTCCTTCAGGGAAAATTAGAGGGAGATGCAGAGGTGAAGGTGTCGCAATTAGCTAAGATTGAAGAAGCAACGGCGGGCACCATGACTTTTTTGGCTAACCCGGCATATACCCCCCACATTTACACCACAAAAGCATCCATCGTGCTTGTCAGGGAGGACTTCCAGCCTGAAAAGCCAGTCAACAGCACATTGATCAGGGTGAAAGACCCTTACGGTGCACTTGCACAGCTGTTAGAGTTATATAAAAACAGTTTACCCCAGAAGAAGGGCATTTCGGATTCCGCATTTATTGCTGACACTGCCACAATAGGTAAGGATGCCTACATAGGAGAGTTTGCTGTGATTGGCGAACATGTGGAAGTAGGAAAAAACGTGAAGATCTATCCCCACGTGACCATTGGAGACCATGTACACATCGGTGATGACACCACAATATACAGTGGTGTACGTATTTATGAAAGTTCGCGCATCGGTTCGGACTGCACCATTCATGCCAATGCAGTGATTGGTGCGGATGGCTTTGGCTTTGCCCCGCAAACCGATAACAATTACAAGAAGGTAGCCCAGATTGGCAATGTGATCATTGAAGACCTGGTAGAGATAGGTGCCGGGACAACCATTGACAGGGCCACCCTTGGCTCTACCATAATCAAGAGAGGTGTAAAGCTCGACAACCTGATCCAGATCGGCCACAACGTAGTCATTGGGGAGAACACCGTGATGGCTGCCCAATGCGGGGTGGCAGGGTCTTCCAAGATCGGAAAAAATTGCATGATTGGAGGCCAAGCGGGTATCAGCGGACACCTTACCGTGGGCGATGATGTAAAAATGGCTGCCCAGGCAGGCGTGCCTTCCAACATCAAGGATGGACAGATCATCATGGGGTCGCCGGCCATGGAGGCGTCGCAATACCGTAAAGCATTTATCTATTTCCGCAATTTTGAAAAGCTTGTCAAGCGCATAGATGAACTGGAGAGAGAGGTGCAGGACCTGCGCTCCAAATAATTCAAACAGCTTTGTTATGGATGAAAAACAGAAAACAATCAGGCAGCCGGCCACAGTAGAGGGGCACGGCTTGCACACCGGAAAAAAAGTGACATTGACCATAAAGCCTGCGCCCGTTGACGCAGGCATTCGTTTTTTACGTAAGGATATTGGTGAAGAAGCCTTTATTGAAGCGGATGCCAGGCTGGTGTCCGAAACGGCACGAGGCACATCCCTGGAGAAGGATGGCATGCGCATGGCTACCGTGGAGCATGCGCTGGCAGCACTGACCGGAGCAGGCATCGACAATGCAATCATCGAGGTCGACTGCTCAGAAACCCCCATCCTCGACGGCAGCAGCAAGTATTATACAGAAGCCATAGCACAGGCCGGAGTGATTGAACAGGAGGCTTTCCGCGACTATTTTGAGATCCGGGAGCCGATACGCTTCTATCACGAAGAAAAAGATTGCGAGATCATCGCACTGCCTTCCGACGAGTACCGGATCACCTGCATGATCGATTATCAGTCGAAGGTGCTGGGGCACCAATACGCCAGCATCAGGAGCATTCGAGAGTTTAGCGAAGAGATCGCAGGCTGCCGCACTTTCGTATTCCTGCACGAGCTGGAATACCTCCTCAACCAGAACCTCATCAAGGGTGGCGACCTGAGCAATGCCATCGTTTTTGTTGACAGAGCTGTCAAGCAACAGGAGCTGGACAGGCTAGCCGGTGTCTTTGACCAACCCACCGTAGAAGTGCGGGAAGAAGGCATTCTCAACAACCTGGAGCTGAGCTTTCATAATGAACCTGCGCGGCACAAACTGCTGGACATTGTGGGCGACCTGACGCTTACAGGAAAGCCGATCAAGGGCCATATCATCGCATCCAAGCCAGGCCACGCTTCCAATGTGCTTTTTGCCAAGCACCTGCAAAAACAGATCAAAAAGCGGGTTGAACAGGAGCAGATCCCGGTTTACGATCCGAAGACGGAGCCTGCGTATGACATCAATGACATCCGGCGAATGCTTCCACACAGGCCACCCTTCCTGCTGGTTGACAAGATCATAGAGGTGACCGACTCCTCTGTGGTAGCCGTAAAAAATGTCAGTATGAATGAGCCCTTCTTTGTGGGCCATTTCCCTGATGAGCCCATCATGCCCGGCGTGCTCCAGGTGGAAGCCATGGCACAGGCAGGCGGCATACTCGTGTTGTCAACGGTAGATGACCCCGAAAACTATTCCACATACTTCCTCAAGATTGACAATGTACGCTTTAAACAGAAAGTAATCCCCGGAGACACGCTGGTGTTTAAAATGAACCTGGTAAGTCCGGTAAGGCGCGGCATTTGCCACATGAAGGGCATTGCCTATGTAGGAAGCAATGTGGTAATGGAAGCCGAGATGATGGCACAAATTGGGAAAAATCAATAAACAGCAGAGCAGATGAACCAACCTTTAGCTTACGTTCACCCACAGGCAAAAATTGCAAGAAATGTCGTAATCGAACCTTTTGTCACCGTTCACAAAAATGTGGAAGTGGGAGAAGGCACCTGGATAGGTTCCAATGTCACCATTATGGAAGGAGCCAAAATCGGCAAAAACTGCCGGATATTTCCCGGTGCGGTAATCAGTGCCATCCCACAGGACCTCAAATTTGCCGGAGAGGAGACCACCGTAGAAATTGGAGACAACACCACAATACGGGAGTTTGTAACCATCAACAGGGGCACCAAAGAAAGCAATAAAACCGTGATCGGCAACAATTGCCTTCTGATGGCTTATGTACATGTGGCACACGATTGCTACATTGGCAACAACTGTATACTGGCCAACGCAGCCACCCTGGCAGGACATATAAACATTGATGATTTTGCCATCCTTGGTGGTTTATCTGCTGTGCATCAGTTCGTAAATATTGGTGCGCATGTGATGGTATCCGGTGGCTCCCTCGTCAGGAAAGACGTCCCACCTTTCACCAAAGCAGCCAGAGACCCACTCTCCTTTGTGGGCATCAACTCCATCGGTCTGCGCCGCAGGGGGTTTGACAGTGCCAAAATCAATGAAATTCAGGATATCTACCGGGTGATCTATCTCAAGAACCTGAATGTAAGCCAGGCATTAACCTATATTGAAACGGAGATGCCTGCATCGCCCGAGAGGGATGAGATCCTTAGCTTTATCTCCAAGTCCAGCCGGGGGATCATGAAAGGCTATAGCTACCACGAAAAATAAGCTTTCGCAATGATTGCCATAAGCTGTGCGGAAGTGGGCAAAAAATACGGCTACCGATGGGTGTTCAAAGGCTTCACCCATACATTCCGTGCAGGTGGGAGCTATGTGATCGCAGGCAAGAATGGCAGCGGAAAATCCACTATGATTCGCATGCTTTCCGGACACCTTACCCCAAGTGCCGGCCAGATCATATGGAACACAGGCAAGCAACGCATCGACCCTGATCAGATTTATCAGCATGTAAGCATCACCGGGCCCTATGTGGAGTTGCCTGAAGAGTTCACCTTTCCGGAGCTGATCGATTTTCACCGGCGCTTAAAAGGTTTGCCTGCCGGGATTGAAACCCAGGACATGATGGCCATCAGCGGGCTGGAAACATCTGCCAGCAAGCCAATCAGGCATTTTTCTTCCGGCATGAAACAACGGGTCAGGCTCTGCCTTGCGCTTATCCCCGACAGCCAACTCCTCCTCCTGGATGAGCCCTGTTCCAGCCTCGATGCAGAAGCCCGGCAATGGTACAGGGAGTTGCTTGAAAACCACTGCCATGACAAAACCATCATTGTGGCATCCAACCACTACATAGAAGAATACCCCAGCAAGCACACAATTATAGAGATATAAGCATCTACGCAGGCCGCTTTTTCTTTCGCGCCTGACTTTTTTTTTATTACTTTTGTGCAAATTTTTATCTGTTTGTTATTTTTTATTCGCCAGTGTCGTGTCAATGCGAGTACATTGGTTAAGTGGCAGAGATTGTTACTAGGCTCAAATAATGAGAGCCGCACAGGGCAATATTTATGTAAGGCCTTTATTTTCAGCGATGAGGAAAAAGATCAAGCCCTGGACCAGCTAAAGCAGCCTTGACATGACATTAGGATACACCGGGCATTTTGCAAGCCTGGCACAATCATATGCACCATGCAATACAATTATTATAGATGTATGTGTCCTTTTTTGCATATCCCGGGTCATTTAGTTTTTTCTTTAATACCAACCTATGGCAACTACAGCAGACATTCGTAACGGCCTGTGCCTGGAGCTGAACAACGAATTATACGTCGTCGTCGAGTTTCAACACGTAAAGCCCGGAAAGGGCGGTGCATTCGTGCGCACCAAACTGAAAAATCTGAAAACCGGCAAAGTATTGCAGCACACCTTCAATGCGGGGCATAAGATCAACCCGGCCAGGGTGGAGAGAAGACCTTACCAGTTTCTATACAAAGATGACATTGGTTATCACTTCATGCATACCACCACTTTTGAGCAGATCAGCATGGAGGAACATCTCATCAACGCGCCCGAATTGCTCAAAGAAGGGCAGGATGTGGAAGTGGGCTACCACGCGGATACGGAAACGCCACTTAGCTGTGAACTTCCTCCATTTGTTGAGATGGAGATCACTTACACGGAGCCTGGCGTAAAAGGAGATACAGCTACCAATACCCTCAAAGCTGCCACCGTCGAAACCGGCGCCACGGTTAACGTGCCCCTTTTCATCAACACCGGTGAGCGGATCAAGGTAGATACACGGACCAAATCATACGCAGAACGCGTTAAATAAGCACAATCCCATGCAACTTACACCACACAAAACACTTAAAGAGATAGCCGGGTACATAGATGCGGAATATGCAGGCGACCCCGGGATGCCAGTAAGTGGGATCAACGAGATTCACAGGGTCGAAAAGGGAGATGTCACGTTTGTGGATCATCCTAAATATTATAATAAAGCGCTGGACTCAGCAGCCACCACCATCATCATCAATCAAAAAATGGCCTCTCCCAACGGAAAGGCCCTTATTTTTTCTGATGACCCCTTCCGTGACTTTGTTTCCCTGATTAAAAGGTTCAGTCCTTTTAAAGCTGCAGATGCCATGATCAGCCCTACGGCCAGCATCGGAAAGGGTACGGTTATACAACCAGGCGTGTTTATAGGCAATAATGTGAAGATCGGAGACCATTGCATCATTCATGCAAACGCCACGATCAACGACCACACCGTGATCGGAAACAATGTCATCATTCACTCCGGTGCCGTTCTTGGAGCGGATGCTTTTTACTTCAAGCGCCGCCCGGAGCATTACGACAAGTTGGAGTCATGCGGACATGTGGAGATCGGCGATGATGTGGAAATCGGTGCCAACACAACGATCGACAGGGGTGTCTCGGGCATTACCACCATCGGTGCCGGAACCAAGCTGGATAACCTCGTGATGGTTGGTCACGACACCATCATTGGCAAAAATTGTCTGTTTGCAGCCCAGGTAGGCGTGGCAGGTTGCGTAAACATAGAAGATGATGTGATCCTCTGGGGTCAGGTTGGCGTGCAGAAAGACCTGCGCATTGGCAAGGGAGCCGTTGTCCTGGGCCAGTCAGGCATTGCCAAATCACTTGAAGGGAACAAAACCTATTTTGGATCACCTGTGCTGGAAGCCCGGGAAAAAATGAAAGAGCTCGCCATCATGAAGCGCCTTCCTGAGATCGTGGAGAAGCTTTCCGGTTAAAGCGGCCACAATGTCCACTACACCTCGCGTTCGCCTGAAAGGAGGATGTTCAAATCCTTGCTTGAATAATCAGTGACCGGATCTTTTTTACTGTTTACATGGACAGTAAACAACCTGCCCTGTCGGGTTCAGGCTCTTCATGCAGCTCAGTTGCATGGCACCAAAAGCAGCTGAAATATCATCTGCCAATCACAAAGCTTTCGCAACGAAACAGGTGGCCTCTTCATACTGTTATTCCGTGGGGCCTGCCCCATCAGGTTTATATTTGGAAGGACATTTCAGCAGGATGCTGCTGGCCACGAAGATGTCTTCCTGGTAACTGCCGATAAGCACCACTTCGTCAGAACGTTCAAAATCAGTCGGTTTCCCACCAAAATAGAGCACCTCAGCAATCCCTCCATGACCATCATCGAGATGAAAGCGCAGGGTAAGGGTATTGTCGGTTACCTCCTCCACAACCGGCTTACCCGGAACAAGTTCTCCGATAATGTGAAACTCCCGCTCAGGCATGGCCCTGGCATCGGCAAAGCTGGCATAGGTGTCTGCATTGTACACAGTACTTACAATGGCACCTATCGCGATGACCACAAAGACCAACCCAATGATCTGGTTACGCTTCATCACCATTTACCTTGGTTGATTCCTGTTTTTTCTCTGTATCCTGCATGGACTGGATGTCCTGTTCTGCTTTTTGTAGGCGCTTCTCGATATAAAACAAAAAAGCTGCGATGCCGAGGAAGATGATCACCAGCAACAGCACGACTACAAGCATTTTGGTTTCTCCCATTATATCTGGTTGTTTTGGTTTTCCCTGATTTCCCTGATTTTGATTTCTATGCGCGACATCCTGTAGAACAAGCGATAGAGCCACCATGACATGATGAACCACCCCAGCATGGCGGGATAGAACACCCAGCGCATTTCAGGAGCCAGGTCGCCTGTAGCCAGCGCCGGGTTGCCATCCACCCCGGGATGGATTGATACGCTGGCCGTACGCGGCAGTATCATGATGAACACGAAGAAGAGCACAAAGGCAAACACACTGTAAACGGCAGCAAGCCGGGCCCGTTTTTCCGGATCCTCCAAAGATGACCTGAGTACGATATATGCCAGGTATATCAGCATCCCAACCGCAGCGCCATTGAGCTTTGGGTCATTTACCCAGTAATCTCCCCATGTAAACCTGGCCCACAACATGCCGGTCAACAATCCCAGCAGGCCGAAAAGCAATCCGACTTTGACAGCCGCCAGGGCCCTAAGATCATCCTCTGGCCGCGACCTGGCAAGGTACCTCAGGCTGAACACCACGCTCATGAAGAGAATGAATATCATCCCGAACCACATGCCTACGTGAAAATAGATGTTCCGGATGCTTTCCCGCAAGACCGGCAAGTCGGGGACTTCAAAAAGCAGGCCGCCGGCGATCACATATACGACCAGTGCGATTCCCGCGATCTTCCACCAGTTATTCTTTATGGCATGCATGGGCGAGGGTTATGAATCAGTTATTCTCTCCAAATATAAGGAAATAATACCATGGATAAAGTAAATGCAATAAAAATGAGCAAGAGGATGATGAGCATGTCGGTGGCTGCCTCGGCCAGCGGGGCGCCTGCCAGACCGGCATTTGAAACCCTTATGAGAAGCAGCAGCAGGGGCAGCACCAAAGGAAAACCAAGAACAGCCATCAGTGTGAAGTTGTTTTTCGCTTTCGAGGCGATGGCCGATATCAACGTCAGCACAACGGCAAAGCCGACAACCCCCAGCAGCATGTTGATCAGAAATACCGTGAGGGTTTGGAGTGGATTGCCCATAAACGCAATGAACAAAAGCAGGCCGGTCAGGCTAAGCACGACCATCAGCAGGCTATTGTATAGGATCTTTGACACAATGACTTCTTTCCCACTGGCAAGCATGTAATAGTAGAGTTGCCGGTTTTCACTTTCCTGTATAAAGCTTTTCATGATGGCATGCATGGAGGCAAACAGGATAATCAGCCAAAAGAGGGCGTTCCAGGTTTGCAGCGCGATCCTCCCGTCAAAAGCAAGGTAAGTAATAAATACGGTAGAGACCAGGTAAAGCACGACCCCACCGATAGCAAATTTGCTGCGCCATTCCAAACGAAAATCTTTACGGATGAGATGTAAAATACGATCCCTTTGCATGTGAAAAGGTTAAATACACCAGACCATGCCAGCCTGTATCCGGGTGGCCATGTCAAAGATACAAGAGAATGATAATAAAAAGCCCCTCAGTTGGAGGGGCCTTCAGGGTGACTAATGGGATTCGAACCCACGACCCCCAGAACCACAATCTGGTGCTCTAACCAGCTGAGCTATAGTCACCGTGTAATTGCGGTGCAAATATACAACAAAAAGCGCTTATCACTAAACAAAAAACACTTTTTTTGTCATGCGGCAACAAGGGTGCGTAAGGGCAGTCTACTCTTCGATGGTGGCTTCAAATGCGCCGATGAAGTCATCCAGGTTGTTGTTTTCCTTGTATGCCCCTTCATTAAAGAATGCCAGTACTGCTTCCATGTTTGCCGGTGGACGAAAGCCGGGAATCGCTGTAAGCAGCTCAAGGTCTTCATTAAAGAATGCCACGGAAGGATAGCTCATCTGCCCTTGAAGCAATGCGATGGCAAAGCTATGTGCAGGCCGGCGCTCACCCAGGTTTTCATTTTCAAAGGTCACGCCACGGAAATCAATTGGCTCCTCCTGCTCGGCATTGAGCTTAACAGGGTAAAAGTTTTCATTCAGGTAATTAGCAATTACCGGATGTGCGTAGGTTTCGTTATTCATCCTGCGACAAAAACCGCACCAATCGGTATACACATCCACAAAAACCATCCTGGGGTCTTCACTGACGGCCTCCTGGGCTTCTTCTATGGTCATCCAGTTCACCAGGTCATCTGAGGCATCTACAGGTTGTACATAAAAAAAGCTGGTCATAAAAGCCAGTAAAACAAAAGCATTCAGATTGTTTGTCATAGTAAAAATTTTTGGCAAAAGTACAAAATCATGATGTGTTTTCATCCTAAATAAACACAGCATTGCATCATATTGTTTCTTATTTTTGTTTTTTTCGAAAAACCCACCCTGTTAGCGGGCTGAAAACAATATGCATGCCGGGCCAATGCGCATAGAAGACGTTTACCGGGACGGCAAGGCAATTTATGAAGTATTCCCGCTTTCGCGGAAATCAGTTTCCACGCAATGGCATAGGTGGTGCATATTGCCTGCTGCCTTCAAAAGTGCAGCAAAGTGGTAATTTCACATAGCTTTCAGTTATGATGATGTGGTTCAGACGATCCAGGATGCATGCATTATCTCCGGGTTACATTACCTGGAGGCGTTTTTTGCGTATTCCAACAGCCCTGGCAGGCCTTTCATGGATCTCCTTATGTGCACTTCTGGCCATGTTTGCCTACGTGATCATCCCGGACAACACCCCGCATGCCAATCACCAGCAATTGGAAATAGCGGCACATGCGCCAGGAACCAAGATGACGTTTATCTATATTACTAAAAATCAGCCATATCAAAAACCCGGCATGCTCACCAGGCTAATATCAGGGTCTGCCCTGCCCTATAATACCATCCCGATACAGGATCATGCCTTTGAGGACAAAAGGATACATTATGAAACTTACGCAGGAGAACCAGGCTTTCCGGGCATGGAGGGCAGCTATCACCTGGCAGACGTGCTCTTTGCTGTTGACCTTCACACAGACTTCATCCGGAAGGAGGGCGATTTGCATATCATCACTGATATTCACGGCGATCAACACCAGCTAACGATTGATGAAATGCGCCGGCAGGTGCAAGACAAGCATATCAGGGAGCGTGTTTTCCGGCTGGGGACCGATCGTTTTGGTCGAGATATGCTGAGCCAGCTGGTTTTAGGCATCCGTGTATCTCTTTCAGTAGGCTTTATCGCTGTCTTCATTTCCCTGGTTATCGGTATCACGTTGGGAAGCCTGGCAGGGTTTTTCCGGGGCTGGCTGGATCAATTCATCATTTGGCTCATCAATGTGGTATGGTCGGTACCTACCCTGTTGCTTGCCATCGCCATCACCTTTGCGCTGGGAAAGGGGTTCTGGCAAGTTTTCGTGGCTGTGGGGCTGACGATGTGGGTTGAAGTAGCCAGGGTCGTTCGCGGCCAGGTATTCAGTGTGAGGGAAAAAGAGTTTGTGGAGTCTGCCAGGGCCCTGGGGCTTGGCAGCATACGTATCATCAGGCGACACATTCTGCCGGTGATCATGGGTCCTGTGATTGTGATTTCGGCAGCCAACTTTGCATCTGCCATCCTCATAGAAGCCGGACTAAGTTTTCTGGGCATCGGTGTGCAACCACCCATGCCATCCTGGGGCAGCATGATACGTGCACATTATGGGTATATTATCCTGGACAAGGCCTACCTGGCCATCCTGCCGGGGCTGGCCATCGTGCTGCTGGTGCTGGCTTTTATGCTCACAGGGAATGGGCTCAGGGATGCCCTGGATCGCAGCGCCAAAGATTAAGCTGATCCGCAAAGCACAATTATCTTGCCTTGCTGCCTAACATGGGCACAAACCGGAAAAAACCGAAGTGTTCTTCCTCCGTATGCGCATCATCAATTTTTGTGATCCGTTTCATGACCTGCGTATCGCCCTTGCCGACTGGGATTACAATGATTCCACCGGGTTTAAGTTGTTCCAGAAAAGGCTTTGGGAGGTAGGGTGCTGCTGCAGTAACCACGATCCTGTCAAACGGGGCAAAGGCAGGCAGACCCTGGTAGCCATCCCCGTAAAAGACCTTGACCTTGTAATTCATTTCAGCCAGAAGGGCCTTGGTTTTTTTATAGAGGTTGTAATGTCGTTCCACACTAAACACCCTGGCGCCCATTTCTTCAAGGATACAGGCCTGATAACCGCTGCCAGTACCAACTTCCAGCACCTTACAACCTCTTTCCACCCTCAGCAGTTCGGTCTGATAGGCCACTGTATAGGGCTGGCTGATGGTCTGTCCGGAGCCTATGGGAAAAGGCTTATCCTGATAGGCAATCTCCACGAAGGAGGAATCCATAAAAAAATGACGAGGCACAGCTTCCAATGCCTCAAGCACACGCTCATCCTTAATTCCCTTTTCGCGAACTTCCTCTACCAACTTCTTTCGCATGCCCTTGTGCCGGTAAGAATCTGTCAAGCTTGTCATGTTTCCGAACTAATGGTCTTTAGAGATTACGAAAATAATCATTTCGCACTCCATAAAAAAACCTACTTTTGTCAAAAACCCATTTTTTCAACCAAAAAACAGCAACATGTCACAAAAGATAGGCGTTTTAGGCGCAGGGCACCTTGGCAAAATCCACATCAAATGTATACAGGCATCTGACCGCTTTGAGTTGATTGGTTTTTACGACCCGGATGAAGAAACAGCCGCTGCTGTAGAATCATCATTTCACATCAGGCGCTTTGAATCTATGGATGAGCTGATCAAACAGGCCGACATGGTGGATATCGTAACCCCAACGGTTTCCCATTTCGACTGTGCTTCCAAGGCCCTGAAACACGGCAAGCACGTGTTTATTGAAAAGCCACTGACCACCACGATGGAGGAAGCAAAAAAGCTTATGGGACTTGCAGAAGAAGCCCATGTCAAGGTACAGGTAGGTCACGTAGAACGCTTTAACCCGGCTTTTATCGCTGCCAGGCCCTACATTGCCACACCCATGTTTATCGAAGCGCACCGCCTGGGACAATTCAACCCACGGGGAACAGACGTGCCTGTAACCCTTGATCTCATGATACACGACATTGACATTGTACTGAGCGTGGTCAATGCAGATGTGAAAAAGATCAGTGCCAGTGGTGTATCCGTCGTATCTGACACCCCCGACATTGCCAACGCACGCATCGAATTCTCCAATGGCTGCGTAGCTAACCTGACCGCAAGCAGGATCTCTATGAAAAACATGCGAAAGACCCGCTTTTTCCAAAAAGATGGATACATCGCCGTGGATTTCCTGAAGAAAGAAACACAGATCATCCGCATGAAAGATGTGGTAGCAAGCCCCGATCCCATGGCCATGGTCATCGACCTGGGGCCTGAAAAAAATCAGAAACAGATATGGGTGGAAAAACCGGAGATTAAAACGCTCAATGCCATTCAAACAGAATTGGAAACTTTCCACGACTCCATTACCATGAATACAGATCCACTGGTGAGCATCAACGATGGATACGCCTCACTGGATCTGGCTTATCAGATCATGGAAAAAATTGCCGATAATGTCCAAAACACATCCGTTTAGATATAATACATAATGGCCTTTAGAACATATTAATTTGCTGATCAAAACAATATGTCAGTTCATTGGGCGTTCCATTGATATAATCTCCACACGCACATGATTTAACGATCAGAATCAATGAATAGCCGCGCGAAGGCAGCTGCCAGGGCATACTAACGAATTTGATTTCATGGACAAACGGCTACAAAGGTTATACATTTCCGCATTTGTAATCATTGATTTTATTGCAGCTGCCATTGCCTGGTTGTTGTTTGTTTTTATAATTGGCTCCAACAACGGCTTTGCATTTAATAAGTTCAGGGATGAAATCTTTGTACAGGAAAACCTATTGCTGGGACTTGTCATCATACCCCTTTTCTGGCTTATCCTCTATTATGTAAGTGGCTCGTACAAAAACATTTTCAGACGATCCAGGCTGGGTCAGTTTGGCCAAACCATTTTAACCTCCATCATTGGTGTGCTGGTCATTTATTTTGTAATCTTGCTGGATCAGGCTGTTACGGCCAGCAAAGGTTATTACCAGTCCCTGGTGGTGCTTTTCATGCTTCATGTGTTTTTAACCGCCACCTTTCGATTTGTTTTATCCACGCATATCACCAGGAAGATACACAACAGGAATATTGGCTTTAACACCATTATCCTTGGGAGTCAGAAAAAAGCCATCGAGATCACGAAAGAGCTGAATGCACAGAAGAAATCTGCCGGCAATAAGCTGATTGGTTTTGTTAATGCAAGCAAGCATGATGCACACCCGATGGCGGAGCTCTTGCCAAGACTGGGCGGCATTGAAGACCTTCCGCAAGTGTTGAGGGAACATAAGGTAGAAGAGGCCATCATTGCCCTGGAGTCTCGCGAGCACATGAAGATCAGCAAAATTCTGACGGAGCTCTATGCCAACAATGTGGTGGTAAAAATCATCCCGGAGATGCAGGATATTCTGCTGGGTACGGTGAAGATGACGAGCATCTTCGGCACACCGCTCATTGAGATCCAGTCCGGACTGATGCCTGCATGGCAGCAGTCAATCAAAAGATTCATCGATGTAGTGGTGTCTATTTTTTGCCTGATCCTGTTGTCGCCGGTATTCCTGATCACTGCGGCCATCATCAAGCTCACTTCGAAGGGGCCGGTATTTTATCAGCACGAGCGCATAGGCAGGCATGGCAAACCTTTTATGATGCATAAGTTCCGTTCCATGTATGTGGATGCCGAGCAAAACGGACCGCAATTGTCATGCAAGGACGATCCACGCATCACGCCTTTTGGAAGGTTCATGCGGAAGGTCCGCCTCGACGAGATTCCCCAGTTTTACAATGTCCTCCGGGGCACCATGTCACTGGTGGGACCTCGTCCTGAAAGGCAGTATTATATTGACCAGATCGTCAAAAAGGCGCCCGAATATAAGCTGCTGCAAAAGATTAAGCCCGGGGTCACCAGCTGGGGCCAGGTTAAATACGGTTATGCGGAAAATGTAGATGAGATGATCGAACGGTTGAAATATGATCTCCTTTACCTGGAAAACATGTCCCTTGCCGTGGATTTCAAGATCCTGATATACACCGTGCTGATCATCATCCAGGGCCGGGGCAAATAAGACCCTAAATCAACCCCTCTTCAATCAGATTCACGATCTCTTCAATATCGCGATCTTCGCCGTGGGGATCATACTCTGTTTTCAGGTCAAAACCAAAAAGCCTCCCGATCGACTGCCAGAAAAAAGCGCGAAATACGCCCCTGAATTCCCTGACGATATCATATGAGGTGTGCTGCGTTTCCCTGTCTACCAACTTGATCAGGATCAGGCCCTGGCTAAAGGTGAGCCTTCTGAGGTCATCCTCAAAGCGGTCCAGCAGCTCCTGCTCAGCCTGTTCGGTAAATGCACGTCTTTCACGATCGGTTTCCAGCTCCTGCAGCTTTTCACTGTACTCCAGGAACATGGCCCCTGCAAGTTGCGCATATGGATAGACGATCTTTACATTACGCACCAGCCTGTTATAACGCCACGCTTCCCTGCGACTGCCAAACTCCCTTGGTGCAATCACACTCACAGGTGCGAGCTCCATGACAATCAGGGTATCCCCATTCTGCACCCTTGCTGCTACCGTACTGCCGCGTCGTATGTCGTTTTCCGCGGCACACAATACCTGATGGCCTGGCAGTAAAGCCAGGAGAAAAAACAGCAATAAGATGAATGACTTATGCATAAAAAAAGCGTTCCTTTTAAGAAGTGAACGCTTGAAGATAAGAAAAATTTTTCGCTGTTTCAAATTGCGATCATGCGCCGCTTAAGGTTTTGCCTGCATCAGGAAGCTGCTTTCAGGCGACCCAGCTGCGCTTTTTCAAGCCGCTCGCGGGCATAATCCAGGGAAAGGTGGAAGGTATCCCCGGCAGCCTCGTCAGATGGAATCTCATACATGGCATCCAGCATGATTACCTCACATATCGAACGCAAACCACGAGCGCCCAGCTTGAAGTCTATCGCCTTCTCCACGATATAATCGAGCACTTCATCATCGATCACCAATTTTTGATTGTCCATTTCGAAGAGTTTGGTGTATTGCTTCACCAACGAGTTTTTAGGTTCAGTGAGGATTTGTCGCAAGGCATACTGATCCAGGGGATTAAGGTGTGAAAGCACAGGTATTCGTCCGACAAGCTCCGGAATCAGCCCATAACTCTTAAGGTCCTGCGGCGCAACGTACTGCAGGGCATTTTCCCGGTCGATACGCCCTGTTTTATTTGCTCCATAGCCTATGGCATTGGCATGCATCCGGGCCATGATTTTTTTCTCGATGCCGTCAAAAGCACCGCCACAAATAAACAATATCTTCTGCGTATTGATCTGTATCATTTTCTGCTCAGGGTGTTTGCGTCCACCCTGCGGAGGTACGTTCACCACAGCGCCTTCAAGCAGCTTCAGCAAGGCCTGTTGCACGCCTTCACCACTTACGTCTCTCGTGATGGAAGGATTGTCTGACTTGCGAGCGATCTTGTCCAACTCATCAATAAATACAATGCCACGTTCTGCAGCCGTGACGTTATAATCAGCCACCTGCAGCAAACGCACCAGGATGCTCTCCACGTCTTCGCCCACATAACCAGCTTCAGTCAGCACTGTGGCATCTGCGATACAAAACGGGACCTTCATCTTTTTTGCAATGGTACGGGCCATCAGCGTCTTACCTGTCCCGGTCTCACCGATCAGCACGATGTTGGATTTATCCAGCTCCACACCGTCCAGGTCTTCATCTTTGGGCGTGGTATGATTGATGCGCTTGTAATGATTGTAAACAGCCACTGAGAGTACTTTTTTCGCCTCCTCCTGGCCTATCACATACTGATCGAGGTGCTTTTTGATCTCAGCAGGCTTAAAAAGGGTAAAGGAGGGAATCTTGTTTTTCTCCTCCAGGGCCTTCTCCTCATCTACGATGTTTTTGGCCTGCCCGACACAACGATCACAGATATGTGCATCGATACCTGTGACAAGCATCCCCACATCCCTGGAATCCCGCCCGCAAAAAGCACATTTTTTGTTTTCTTTTGCCATGATTGCCGCTGTTTATATGCAGTGCGCAAAGTGCACCGATTCGCAAGCACACTATGATTTGTCGGATTCTTTTTTGTTGGATGTCAACACATTATCCAGCATCCCATAATCCTTGGCCTCCTGAGAGGTCATCCAGTAATCGCGATCCGCATCCTGCCAGATCTTTTCATAATCCTGGTTGGAATGGACGGCTATGATCTCATAGAGTTCCTTTTTGATCTTCTGAATCTCACGTGCCGTGATCTCAATATCTGAGGCCTGGCCTTCTGCTCCTCCCATCGGCTGATGGATCAGGATGCGGCTATGCTTCAACCCAGTGCGCTTACCAGTAGTGCCTGCACAAAGAAGCACGGCACCCATTGAAGCTGCCATCCCCGTACAGATCGTAGCCACGTCGGGAGAAATATACTGCATCGTATCATAGATACCCAGACCGGCATAGACCGAACCGCCAGGTGTGTTCAGATATATCTGGATGTCCTTTTTCGGATCCACCGACTCCAGGTACAACAGCTGGGCCTGGATGATATTGGCCACATAATCGTTGATGGGCACACCCAAAAAGATAATGCGATCCATCATCAGTCGGCTGAAGACATCCATGGTCGCAATGTTCAGTTGGCGTTCTTCGATAATTGTCGGGCTGATATAATTGCCAACAATCGATTTGTAATCGTGCATGGTGACACTGCTGATGCCCCTGTGCATCGTGGCATACTTATGAAAATCATCTCTGTGGCTCATGATCGTTTATTTTTCTGTTTCTGTTCCGGCATCTTCTGTGTTTTCTGCCTGGTCCTTTTTATATTTTTCAGTTACCAGTTTGACGAAGTCATCAAAACCAATCTTTTGTTCTTTCAGGCTGAGCTTTTCTTTGAAAAGGTCCAGCAGCTTCTGATCAAAGAGGTGGTCATACACCTTCTTGACCTCGTCCTTGTTGGAAGAAATGTTCTTGACGTACTCGTTAAGCACCTCCTGTGGAACATCTCCCTGTCCGTATTGTTTGAGCTGTGCTTTCACAAAATTTTCCAGGTGCTCATTGACCTCTTCTGGTTTGACCTCAATCTCATACTTTTTGAGCAGGTGGTTTTCCAGCAATTGCCAGCGGAATGAGTCAGAGAACTGGTCAAATTCCTTTTCGACTTTTTCTTCAGTGAGTTCCTCCTTGTTGGTATCAAGCAGCCATTTCTTCAAAAACGTCTCCGGCAGTGGCAGCTGTGTTTTCTCAAGCAACTTCTCCATCACCAGGTTCTTGAAGTGCTTGTCGGCATCGGCCTGGTATTGCTTGCTGATCTGCTCGGCGAGCATCTCTCTGAACTGGGCTTCGTCTGTGATGTCATCCTCGGGCATGGCTTTCTTAAACAGTTCCTCATCGAGCTCAGCCGGTTCCACCCTGCTGATGCTCTCGATGGTAAAACGGAACAACGGGCTGTAGTTTTCCAACTCTTCTTTTTTGATGCCCAGCATGGATGCCGCTTCCGTCTCTGACTGCACGGCCTCTTGTGGGTTCATCACCAGCGACTCGCCCGGCTTGGCCCCAATGAGCTTTTTTTGCACGTGTTCATCCTTGACATACTGGATCATCAAATTCGACTTGTGCGTATGGCCGTCCGTTTTGGGTGTTTCTTCGTTTTCCATCTCCACAAACTCGCCGTAAAGCACGTCCTCTGCCTCCGATACGCCGGGATTGGTCATCTTGCCATAGCGCTTGCGGATATCCTTAATGTAATTATCCACAATCTCATCTTCCACTGTAATTTTGTGGTAATCGACCTCAATTTCCTCATTCAGCTCAAGGTCAATCTCCGGCGACAAGCCCACTTCATATTCAAAGGTAAATTCTTCCTGCTTATCCCAGTCGATCTCATTGGCCTTGTCGTGATTGGGCAAGGGGTTGCCGAGCACGTTGATTTCATTCTCCTTGATGTAGTTATACACTG
Organism: Bacteroidales bacterium; assembly: GCA_003552075.1. Classification (GTDB taxonomy): domain Bacteria; phylum Bacteroidota; class Bacteroidia; order Bacteroidales; family UBA7960; genus PUPG01. The sequence continues at coordinate 8,750 of PUOJ01000049.1, read as the reverse complement.
CATCAGCCAGGATTTTGTTTACTTCCTCAACAAGTACGCTCTTCCCATAAAGCTTATTTACCATGCCCATAGGCACTTTTCCTGGTCTGAAACCAGGCATTTGTGCCTTTTTCTGCATGTTCTTCAATTCTTTGTCCACCTGCGCACGGTAATCATCCGGGCTGAGCTTTACCTTGATCACTGCTTCCAGTTGGTCTTTATTTTCTTGATTAATATCCATTTAAGTGATTTGTTATTAAAACCACACAGTGGCAGTTTTATTGTTCGTGAATCAGTTACAATAAAAACAACCCCGTCCAGACCAGGCGCTGAAGTCTTCCACGGGGTTTTTTGTGCGGATGGAGGGAGTCGAACCCCCACGCCTTTCGGCACCAGATCCTAAGTCTGGCGCGGCTACCAATTACGCCACATCCGCATCATTTTGGCGCGCAAATATACGATTATTTCAACTAATGACAAAACCATCCGCATGGAGAAACCCGGGTTTCATTTAAGTTTGGTGGATTACCAGACCATCCTGGCAGGTGGGGTGACGAATGTAAAAAAGGAGGGCTCAATCAGCCTTTATCAGGAGCTTCCAGTGGTATCGTAAAACGGAAGACGGTTCCTTCGTCCAGTTTGCTTTCCAGGGAAATGCTGCCACCCTGTTTTTGTACAAACTCCTTGCATAGCAGCAAGCCCAGTCCACTTCCTTTCTCATCATTGGTGCCATAAGTGGTAAACAAGGAGTCTGATCGGAAAAGCTTTTGCTGATCCTCTTCACGTATACCCACGCCCTCATCTTCTACCCGCACTTCAAGAAAACCATTCAGCTTGCGAGAAGCAATCACGACCTGGCCACCCGGGTTCGAATACTTTATGGCATTCGAAAGGAGGTTACGTATGATGGTCTCGGTCATATTCAAATCACCGTATACGATAAAATCACCCGCGTTGTCAATGATCTCGACATTCTTGTCCCGTGCAGCTGCCAAAAACAGGCTGATTGTTTCGCTGATCAACGAATGCAACTCAAAGTATTCAGGCTTAAACTTTATGTTGCCGGTTTGTGCACGGGACCACTGCAACAGGTTCTCCAATAAGCTGTTGATCTTAAGCACCGACTTGTCCAGCTCCCTGGCAAGTTCCTGAAGTTCCTCGCGGCTAAGATCCTGGATGTCACGTTTTAAGATCCTGGAAAAACTGACGATGGACGCAAAAGGGTTACGAAGGTCATGAGAAATGATAGAAAAAAACTGGTCTTTGGTTTTGTTGACAGCTTTCAGATGGTCTTCCGACTCCCTGAGCTTTTTGTTAAGCTCATCGACCCTTCTTTTTTCTTCGATGAGGTTGTTATTGAGCTGCTTGAGCTTGTTATTGGAGTCAATGATTTCTGCCTTCTGGGATTCCAGCATCCGGTTTGTCCTCTTGGCTTCCCTGAACCGATAATAGATGGCAAAAAGGATGAAAAGGATCAGAATTATGAATATGATCAGCATCTTTTGAAACAGACGCTGTTTTTCCAGGTTCAGTTCTGCGATCTCATTGGACTTCTGTAAAAGGTCTATCTCAGTGGCTTTTCGTTCGCGTTCATAGCGCATTTGCAACTCAACAACCCGTTGCATGCTCTCCCTGTCCTGGATGCTGTCTGCAATCTCCCTGCTTTTTTTCTGGTAATCATAAGCAAGCCGGTAATTGTTTCTTTGCACCATGATATTGCTCAATATGGCATATGCATTTTTTATCTGCGAAGAAAACTGATACTTTTTACTTAATTCGAGGCTCCGCTTCAAATAGTCTTCTGCGATCGCATAGGCTTTCATTGCATAATGAACCTCACCGAGATACATCAACACCCTCGCAATGCTGCGCATATCGCCCACCTGCACAAAAACGTCTTTGGCCTCATTCAGGTAGTTCAGGGCTTCAGCATATGCCTCTTCCTTCAAACATAATTTCCCTAAGCTGCGGAAAACGATGGCCAGGTCACGTGTCTCCGGATAATCGGCCAAAATGTGCCTGGACTTTTCAAGGTAATCGTGCGCCTTATCCAGCTCTCCGCGCTTTTTGTAAACCAAACCCAGGTTGTGCAGTGAATAAGCGTTCCGTCTCTCATCATCCAAATCCTCTTTAATCTCTAACGATCTAAGGTGAAATTCCTCTGCCTCTTCATAATCTCCCCTGTAATAATAAACCAGGCCGATGTTATTCAACACCATGGATGTATTGACAACGGAATCAAGTGCATCATACACCCGGTATGCTTCAAAATATTGTTCCAGTGCCTTGTCATGAAGCCCCTGGCCGCTGTAAAGTATGCCCAGATGGTTCAGGGTACGCGCATAGGCCGTTTGGTCCTCAATGTCCTCTGCAATGCCCCTTGCATCCAGCAGGTACTCAAAGGCCTTTTCAAAATGGCCCTTGCGCCAGTATATGTTTCCCAAATTTGCCAGCAGTGTGCCCTTGCATGAAGCACATGCTAAGTATTCTGCATACTCCAGGGCGGTGTAGGTATATTGCAGTGCCTCCCGGATGTTTGTGCTTCGCTTCTCCCAGCCAAGATGCCGGTAGGCATCCATCATCAGGGAATCACTGACCTGTTCATCAGCGATGACTTGTTGCAGGCTGTCGATCTTCGCATGTAAATCATCGTCAATAACGGTGGAGGCCATTGCATGCCCAAACATCCAAAGAAAAATAAAATAAGCAGCAAAATACCTTATTGCGATCATAAACCCAGGAGAAAAGACAAACTGTCAGGAAAAATAATCAAATCATTACACAAAAATAGGGAAAATAAAGGACAAAACAGTTAATTTGCATAATATGTTATCCAAAGGATATATAATAAACAGCGAATGGTTTTGGCTATTCAATATGGATCCCGGCAACAGCTTCATTAATATTCAGGATGGTATCCCCGATCTTTTCACAAGAGGTGATCAGCTTGTTGAAATAAAAAGCGCTTTTTACATGCGTGGGATCCTTTTCCATGTCATCAATCACTGTGGTGCGAACCTGGTCCCGAAACGCATTGATCTCCTTTTCCAGCCGGTTGGCTTCAGGCAGGTTTTTGCGGGCTTCGAGCGTACTTGCCTGCATGTTGTGTAGCATGAGCTCAAACGCGTTGTTTAACAGCTTAAACATTTCAAACAGGTCACTTCGCTGTGCAGGTGTAAAGTATATTTTTTCCTTGCGCTTTTCTGCCAGCAGCGAGGACATCTTATAGCATACGTCGCCTATCTTTTCTACTTCGCTGCTCACCACACGCATGCGACGCAGCTCTTCGGCCGCCTGGCTGCTGAGTTGTTTTCTGGATATCTTGATCAGGAAGGTGGTGATTTCTACTTCAACCCTGTCGGTGATTTCTTCATACTTGCTTACTTTTTCCAGTATGTGCTGGAATTCCTTCTTGTCTGTTTCTATGATGGATGCCGGGATAAAGTTGAACATCCGGTGTGCGAGTTCGGCATACTTCCTCACTTCCTTTTTTGCCTGAAAGACGGAGAGTTCAGCCATATGCAGGAATCCACTGCTGAAATATTCCAGGTGTGGCCTCTCAAACTTCTTGCCCCTTGAAGGCAATACGTATTCTACCAGGATCACAAGGTATTTTATGAAACCTATAAGCAAGAGCGTATTGCTGATGTTAAAGACGGTGTGGAAGATGGAAAGACCAATGGGTATCCGTGTAGGATTCAACATGGGTGAACCCATGCCAAACTGCATCATGAACTGGTCAATTTTCTCGAGAAAGAAACCAAATATCAGAAGCATCCAAATGATACCCAGGATATTGAAAAAAAGGTGAGCCATGGCCGTTCTTTTGGCATGTACATTGCCCACCAATGCGGCAAGGTTGGCTGTAATCGTTGTGCCAATATTTTCTCCAAGGACGATGGCTGCACCGTGCTCAAATCCTATCCATCCATAATTACACATTACGATGGTAAGTGCCATGGTGGCGCTTGAAGACTGCAACACTATGGTAAGCAAAGTGCCCAGGGCCAGGAAGATAAAGGTACTGTATGCACCATAGCCGGTCAGGTCTTGCAGAAATCTGAACATTTGGGGGTTTGTGTCCAGGTCGGGCACGGAAGCCCGGAGAAAGTCAAGCCCCATAAATAGCAGGGCAAAACCAAGAAGCATTTGCCCCATAGAATTGAAACGCTCGCGTGAGTTAAGCAACAGCGGGAAGCTTATTCCTATGAGGGGAATGGACAGTGCGGAAATGTTCATTTCAAAGCCCAGCAGGGATATCAGCCAGGCTGTGGTGGTGGTGCCAATGTTTGCACCCATGATCACCCCGATGCTTTGCACCAGAGACAGTAGACCGGCATTTACAAAGCTGACCACCATCACGGTGGAAGCGGAAGAGGATTGCACGAAGGTGGTAAGCAAAAAGCCTGTCAGGACCCCTATAAAACGGTTGGATGTCATGGCGGCAAGAATGGAACGCATCTTGTCGCCGGCAAACTTCTGAATGCCCTCACTCATCGTCTTCATCCCAAAGAGAAACAAACTCAATGAGCCGAACAAAGTGAGGAAATCAAAAAATCCAAAGTCCATGCCGCCAATTATTGCTTTTCAACCTGTTTGATGTTACTCCGCAGGCTTATGCACAAAGATCATGATTTTTTCCGAAAACAATACGCCAACCGAATCTGTTTGACCGATAACAGGCTTGAATTTATTTCAATTCGCTGTATAGCAAGTCTTAAGAGCTTGTTTGGTCCGGCAGGAATGGCCTTCTGTGCGCGTTTTTAAATGCTTTCCGAACGTGTGATCGTTGCAGCCGAAGACATTAACACAAACAGGTAAAGAGCCTTCCTATTTGATGAAGCGGAAGGATTTCCCGGGATAAACAGCAGTATCACCCAAAATCTCCTCGATACGCAGCAGCTGGTTGTATTTGGCAATCCTTTCGGAGCGGCATGCAGATCCGGTCTTGATCTGGCCGGTACCCAATGCCACCGCCAGGTCAGCGATGCTGGTGTCTTCTGTTTCACCGGAACGATGTGATATCACGGCAGTATAATGATTCTTATAGGCCAGATTTACCGCTTCAATGGTTTCGGTAAGGGTGCCAATCTGGTTCACCTTAATGAGGATGGAGTTGGCTACATTGGTATCAATACCTTTTTGCAAACGATTCACATTGGTTACAAAGAGGTCATCACCGACAAGCTGAATCTTTGACCCCAGCTTTTCGGTCATCAGCTGCCACCCGTCCCAGTCGTCCTCATCCATGCCATCTTCTATGGAAACAATGGGGTACTTATTCACCCATTCTGCCCAATAATCGACCATTTCAGACGGAGTGAGCTTATCGCCGGTAGATTTGTGCAGGTGGTATACATTTTCTTCTTTGATGAAATATTCACTGGCTGCCGGGTCAAGGGTCAGGAAGATGTCTTCTCCGGGTTTGTAACCAGCTGTTTCCGTTGCCTGCAGGATGAGTTGCACGGCCTCTTCATTCGACTTAAGGTTCGGTGCAAACCCGCCTTCGTCACCCACATTGGTAGCGTAGCCTTTTTTCTTAAGGACAGCCTTGAGGTGATGGAAAATCTCAGCACCCATGCGGATGGCCTGGGTGAAGGATTCAGCGCCAACGGGCATGATCATGAATTCCTGGAAGTCAACGGAATTGTCAGCATGGGAGCCACCATTCAGGATGTTCATCATGGGCATGGGAAGGGTTTTGGCATTGACACCGCCCACATAGCGGAATAAAGGCTGACCGGTTTCCTGGGCAGCAGCATTGGCTACGGCCAGGGACACCCCCAGAATGGCGTTGGCACCGAGCTTCTCCTTATTTGGTGAACCGTCGATTTCGAGCATCACTTTGTCAATCAAGGCCTGATCTGTGACATGATGGCCCTTAAGTTCATTATTCAAGGTAGTATTGATATTGTTAACGGCTTTTGTCACTCCTTTTCCAAGATATATTTTTTTGTCGCCGTCGCGCATTTCCACGGCTTCATGCACACCGGTTGATGCGCCTGAGGGTACGGCAGCCCTTCCAAGAATGCCGCTGTCTGTGATCACTTCTGCTTCCACCGTGGGGTTTCCTCTTGAGTCGAGGATCTGTCTTGCGTGAATGTTGATGATTGTGCTCATAATGTATTTGTTTTTAGGTTTTTAGGTCATTTCATTGCATGCCGTAAAGATAAGCATAGCTGATCAAATAAAAAAGGATAAAGCGTTTGAAGGCACTTTATCCTTTTGTTTCTATCTTTCAGGTCAGACTACTTGCCTGCTTTATCTTCTTCTGTATCCCCGCTTTTTTCTTCATCCGAGGGCTTTTGTTGTTTCTTTTCAGTCTTGGGCGCATCCTTCTGTTCGGACACAGGCGCTTCCGCTTTCTTCTCTTCAGACTTCTTTTTGTCTTCAGCGGTTTTATCGTCCTTTTGTTCTTCCTCAGCTGTGGCTTCCGGCGCATCCTTTGCAGGCGCTTTTTCTCTTGGCGCTTCCGTTTCTGCAGGCTGCTCTTCAGGAGCTTCTTCGGCTTTTGCTTCAGTACCGGTAGTTTCTTTCGCCCTGTGAGCTTCTTCCGTCACCTTTGGCTTTGCTTGCGCTTCTGAGGCTTCAGCTGCCTCAGCCTCCGGCTGCTCAGTTTCAGTGTCAGGCGCAGCGGTATCCGTGGCCGATGCGACAGCTTCGGCTGCAGGTTGCTCTGCTTCAGTGCCTTTTTTCTTACCCCTGCGACGACCCCTACGTGTACGCTTCTGTTGTGTTTCTTCTTCCGTGGTGAGCATGGCCGTGTTGTAATCAACCAGCTCAATAAAGCACATCTCGGCGGCATCTCCCTGGCGGAAACCGGTCTTCAGGATGCGGGTATATCCACCCGGCCTGTCAGCTACCTTCTGTGCCACTTCACGAAACAGTTCACTCACGGCATGCTTGTTTTTCAGGTAGGAAAACACCATGCGACGCGAATGTGTATTGTCTGTCTTTGAACGGGTGATCAGGGGTTCCACATAGGTACGCAGTGCCTTGGCCTTCGCTACGGTGGTATTGATCCGTTTATTCAGGATCAATGCCGTAGCCATACTCGACATCGTCTCCTTCCGGTGGGCAGCTTTACGGCCCAGGCTATTGATTTTCTTTCTGTGTCTCATTGCAGTTATTCCTTATCCAATTTGTATTTCGAGAGGTTCATTCCAAAGCTGAGGTTTTTGGATTTGATCAGCTCTTCCAGCTCTGTAAGGGATTTTTTTCCAAAGTTCCTGAACTTCAGCAGGTCATGCTTGTTAAGCGCCACCAGGTCAGCCAGCGTCTCTACATCTGCCGCCTTAAGGCAATTCAATGCCCTGACAGACAAATCGAGGTCTACCAGTTTGGTCTTCAGCAGCTGGCGCATGTGCAGTGAGTTCTCGTCAAACTCTTCGCTGGAGGCTTTCTCTTCCGTATCTACCGTGATCTTCTCATTTGAAAAGAGCATGAAGTGAGTGATCAGGATGTGGGCAGCCTCTTTCAGGGCGTCCTTCGGACTAATCGACCCGTCTGTAAGAATCTCAATCACCAGCTTCTCATAGTCCGTCTTTTGCTCCACACGATAATCTTCCACATGGAAGGTCACGTTTTTGATGGGTGTAAAAATTGAGTCCATGGCAATCACGCCGATAACCGGGTTCAGGCCCTTGTTTTCCTCGGCGGGCACATAGCCGCGTCCGGTTTCCAGGGTGAGCTCCATGTCCAGCTTCACATCCTTTTCCATGTGGCAGATGACCAGTTCAGGGTTAAGCACCTCAAAATCATTCAGCACCTCACCCAGATCACCAGCGGTGAGCTGCTCCTTGCCGTTCACCTGGAGGGTAAACTTCTCCGATTCGGTATCTTCAGATTTTTTGCTGAATCGCACCTGTTTGAGGTTGAGGATGACTTCCGTCACATCTTCCACCACGCCCTTGATGGTGGAAAACTCGTGTTCAACACCGTCAATTTTCACTGAAGTAATGGCAAAACCTTCGAGAGAAGAGAGCAGTATTCGCCTGAGTGCGTTGCCAATGGTGATACCATAGCCTGGCTCAAGCGGTCTGAACTCAAATTTACCCAGCCGTTGGTCAGACTCTAGCATGATCACCTTATCCGGTTTTTGGAATGCTAATATTGCCATTGTGATATCGTTTTTTGGTTCAATAAAGATGGAAGGGATTACTTAGAGTACAATTCCACGATTAACTGCTCCTGGATGTTCTCAGGAATCAGATCTCTTTCGGGGAAGTTCAGGAATTTGCCCTTCTTCATGTCCTGATCCCATTCAAGCCAGGAGTAGGTGGTGGAACGTGAAGCAAGTGAATCTACAATAGCCTCAAGGCTTTCTGACTTTTCACGGACACCAATGATATCACCCGGTTTAATGGAGTAAGATGGGATGTTAACCACCTTGTCGTTGACGGTAATATGCCTGTGACCCACGAGTTGACGGGCAGCCCTGCGTGTTGGTGCGATACCCAGTCGGTAAACCACGTTATCCAACCTTGACTCCAGGAGTTGAAGAAGGATCTCACCGGTAATCCCTTTGTGCCTGACAGCCTTCTTGAAGGTGTTCAAAAACTGTCTTTCAAGCAACCCGTAAGTATATTTGGCCTTTTGCTTCTCCAGCAGTTGCACCCCATATTCGGACTTCTTTCTTCTTTTCTTCATCTGGCCATGCTGACCAGGCGGGTAGTTTTTCTTTTCAAAAGCTCTGTCTGCACCAAAAATGGGATCTCCGAATTTGCGTGCGATTTTTGTCGTCGGACCTGTATAACGTGCCATATCTTTAT